>NZ_CP052862.1:3981250-4350000 GCF_012935755.1 Pseudomonas sp. ADAK2 | reverse complement strand
AGAAGTAGCTAGTCTAACCTTCGGGAGGACGGTTACCACGGTGTGATTCATGACTGGGGTGAAGTCGTAACAAGGTAGCCGTAGGGGAACCTGCGGCTGGATCACCTCCTTAATCGACGACATCAGCTGCTCCATAAGTTCCCACACGAATTGCTTGATTCATTGAAGAAGACGATAAGCCAGCCTTTAAGGTGGCTTGTGTCGTTAGAGTTTAGAAATGAATATTCTGAAATGAATATTGATTTCTAGTCTTTGATTAGATCGTTCTTTAAAAATTTGGGTATGTGATAGAAAGATAGACTGAACGTTACTTTCACTGGTAACGGATCAGGCTAAGGTAAAATTTGTGAGTAATTGCGAATTTTCGGCGAATGTCGTCTTCACAGTATAACCAGATTGCTTGGGGTTATATGGTCAAGTGAAGAAGCGCATACGGTGGATGCCTTGGCAGTCAGAGGCGATGAAAGACGTGGTAGCCTGCGAAAAGCTTCGGGGAGTCGGCAAACAGACTTTGATCCGGAGATGTCTGAATGGGGGAACCCACCTAACATAAGTTAGGTATCTTAAGCTGAATACATAGGCTTAAGAAGCGAACCAGGGGAACTGAAACATCTAAGTACCCTGAGGAAAAGAAATCAACCGAGATTCCCTTAGTAGTGGCGAGCGAACGGGGACTAGCCCTTAAGTGGCTTTGAGATTAGCGGAACGCTCTGGAAAGTGCGGCCATAGTGGGTGATAGCCCTGTACGCGAAAATCTCTTAGTCATGAAATCGAGTAGGACGGAGCACGAGAAACTTTGTCTGAATATGGGGGGACCATCCTCCAAGGCTAAATACTACTGACTGACCGATAGTGAACTAGTACCGTGAGGGAAAGGCGAAAAGAACCCCGGAGAGGGAGTGAAATAGATCCTGAAACCGTATGCGTACAAGCAGTGGGAGCCCACTTTGTTGGGTGACTGCGTACCTTTTGTATAATGGGTCAGCGACTTATTTTCAGTGGCGAGCTTAACCGAATAGGGAGGCGTAGCGAAAGCGAGTCTTAATAGGGCGTCTAGTCGCTGGGAATAGACCCGAAACCGGGCGATCTATCCATGGGCAGGTTGAAGGTTGGGTAACACTAACTGGAGGACCGAACCGACTACCGTTGAAAAGTTAGCGGATGACCTGTGGATCGGAGTGAAAGGCTAATCAAGCTCGGAGATAGCTGGTTCTCCTCGAAAGCTATTTAGGTAGCGCCTCATGTATCACTGTAGGGGTAGAGCACTGTTTCGGCTAGGGGGTCATCCCGACTTACCAAACCGATGCAAACTCCGAATACCTACAAGTGCCGAGCATGGGAGACACACGGCGGGTGCTAACGTCCGTCGTGAAAAGGGAAACAACCCAGACCGTCAGCTAAGGTCCCAAAGTTATGGTTAAGTGGGAAACGATGTGGGAAGGCTTAGACAGCTAGGAGGTTGGCTTAGAAGCAGCCACCCTTTAAAGAAAGCGTAATAGCTCACTAGTCGAGTCGGCCTGCGCGGAAGATGTAACGGGGCTCAAACCATACACCGAAGCTACGGGTATCACTTAGGTGATGCGGTAGAGGAGCGTTCTGTAAGCCTGTGAAGGTGAGTTGAGAAGCTTGCTGGAGGTATCAGAAGTGCGAATGCTGACATGAGTAACGACAATGGGTGTGAAAAACACCCACGCCGAAAGACCAAGGTTTCCTGCGCAACGTTAATCGACGCAGGGTTAGTCGGTCCCTAAGGCGAGGCTGAAAAGCGTAGTCGATGGAAAACAGGTTAATATTCCTGTACTTCTGGTTATTGCGATGGAGGGACGGAGAAGGCTAGGCCAGCTTGGCGTTGGTTGTCCAAGTTTAAGGTGGTAGGCTGGAATCTTAGGTAAATCCGGGATTCTAAGGCCGAGAGCTGATGACGAGTGTTCTTTTAGAACACGAAGTGGTTGATGCCATGCTTCCAAGAAAAGCTTCTAAGCTTCAGGTAACCAGGAACCGTACCCCAAACCGACACAGGTGGTTGGGTAGAGAATACCAAGGCGCTTGAGAGAACTCGGGTGAAGGAACTAGGCAAAATGGCACCGTAACTTCGGGAGAAGGTGCGCCGGTGAGGGTGAAGCATTTACTGCGTAAGCCCATGCCGGTCGAAGATACCAGGCCGCTGCGACTGTTTATTAAAAACACAGCACTCTGCAAACACGAAAGTGGACGTATAGGGTGTGACGCCTGCCCGGTGCCGGAAGGTTAATTGATGGGGTTAGCTAACGCGAAGCTCTTGATCGAAGCCCCGGTAAACGGCGGCCGTAACTATAACGGTCCTAAGGTAGCGAAATTCCTTGTCGGGTAAGTTCCGACCTGCACGAATGGCGTAACGATGGCGGCGCTGTCTCCACCCGAGACTCAGTGAAATTGAAATCGCTGTGAAGATGCAGTGTATCCGCGGCTAGACGGAAAGACCCCGTGAACCTTTACTATAGCTTTGCACTGGACTTTGAATTTGCTTGTGTAGGATAGGTGGGAGGCTTTGAAGCGTGGACGCCAGTTCGCGTGGAGCCAACCTTGAAATACCACCCTGGCAACTTTGAGGTTCTAACTCAGGTCCGTTATCCGGATCGAGGACAGTGTATGGTGGGTAGTTTGACTGGGGCGGTCTCCTCCTAAAGAGTAACGGAGGAGTACGAAGGTGCGCTCAGACCGGTCGGAAATCGGTCGTAGAGTATAAAGGCAAAAGCGCGCTTGACTGCGAGACAGACACGTCGAGCAGGTACGAAAGTAGGTCTTAGTGATCCGGTGGTTCTGTATGGAAGGGCCATCGCTCAACGGATAAAAGGTACTCCGG
Source organism: Pseudomonas sp. ADAK2 (assembly GCF_012935755.1). Lineage (GTDB taxonomy): Bacteria > Pseudomonadota > Gammaproteobacteria > Pseudomonadales > Pseudomonadaceae > Aquipseudomonas. The sequence continues at coordinate 4,347,158 of NZ_CP052862.1, read as the reverse complement.
GGATAACAGGCTGATACCGCCCAAGAGTTCATATCGACGGCGGTGTTTGGCACCTCGATGTCGGCTCATCACATCCTGGGGCTGAAGCCGGTCCCAAGGGTATGGCTGTTCGCCATTTAAAGTGGTACGCGAGCTGGGTTTAGAACGTCGTGAGACAGTTCGGTCCCTATCTGCCGTGGACGTTTGAGATTTGAGAGGGGCTGCTCCTAGTACGAGAGGACCGGAGTGGACGAACCTCTGGTGTTCCGGTTGTCACGCCAGTGGCATTGCCGGGTAGCTATGTTCGGAATAGATAACCGCTGAAAGCATCTAAGCGGGAAACTAGCCTCAAGATGAGATCTCACTGGGACCTTGAGTCCCCTGAAGGGCCGTCGAAGACTACGACGTTGATAGGTTGGGTGTGTAAGCGCTGTGAGGCGTTGAGCTAACCAATACTAATTGCCCGTGAGGCTTGACCATATAACACCCAAGCAATTTGTGAACTCGAGAGAGACCAGATTGCGGTGTGTGAAGACGCAATGAACCGAAAGTTCGCAGCAAAAAAACACACAAATCTATCGCATACCCATTCGCTGGAGCGTGAACCTGAAAAGGCAAACGAGCTGGCTACCGAATTTCTTGACGACCATAGAGCATTGGAACCACCTGATCCCATCCCGAACTCAGCAGTGAAACGATGCATCGCCGATGGTAGTGTGGGGTTTCCCCATGTGAGAGTAGGTCATCGTCAAGATTAAATTCCGAAACCCCTATCTGCGTATGCAGGTAGGGGTTTTGTTTTAGTAGAAGTCACCGTTTTTTGCTGGCACGTTACTGCGGTAACGGGCTGGTCACAGAATTTCTTGACGACCATAGAGCATTGGAACCACCTGATCCCATCCCGAACTCAGCAGTGAAACGATGCATCGCCGATGGTAGTGTGGGGTTTCCCCATGTGAGAGTAGGTCATCGTCAAGATTGAATTCCGAAACCCCTGTCTGCTAGCGCAGACAGGGGTTTTGTCGTTTTGGAGCAGATAAAGCGCCGAGCGACAGCAAAGGAATTAAAAGCTAAGCCAGACGCTCTAGTACGCCGTTCGGCGGGAATCTGGCGTGAATGTCATCCATTTCATACAAACCCCTAAGATTTATCCTTCTCGTGCCGAAAAACTGGTGAGACATGCGTGCACCAAAGTAGAGCGGCCTCAGAAAGCCGTCTGCGCTGTTACATGGAATGTTGCAATCCGGAACGCATCCCCACTTTTTGCATAAGAAGTCCCATGAAATGAATCTCAAGTTCAGCCATAAAATCCTGCTGGCCGCTTCAGGCGTCGTGGTGCTGGCTTTCGCGTTGTTCACTTTGTACAACGACTATTTGCAGCGAAACACCATTCGGCAAAACCTCGAATCTTCTGTCCAGCAAGCCGGCGACTTGACCGCCAGCAGCGTGCAGAACTGGATGAGCGGCCGCGTGCTGGTGCTGGAAAACCTGGCGCAGAACGTTGCTCACCAAGGCGCGAATGCCGATCTGCCAGGATTGGTCGATCAACCGGCCTTTACCTCGAACTTCCAGTTCACGTACGTCGGCCAGGCCAACGGTGTCTTCACCCAGCGCCCTGACGCGAAGATGCCGGACGGCTACGACCCACGTCAGCGTCCTTGGTACAAGCAAGCCGTTGCTGCCGACAAAACCATGCTGACCCCGCCTTACATGGCCGCAGTCGGTGGCCTGGTCGTGACAATCGCCATGCCGGTGAAAAAGAACGGCGAACTGCTCGGCGTTGTCGGCGGTGACCTGAGTCTGGAAACCCTGGTGAAGATCATCAATTCGGTGGACTTCGGTGGTATCGGCCACGCGTTCCTGGTCAGCGCCGACGGTCAGGTGATCGTCAGCCCGGACAAAGATCAGGTGATGAAGAACCTGAAGGACATCTACCCAGGTTCCAGCGTACGCATCGAGAAGGGTAATCAGGAAGTCACCCTGAACAAGCAGGACCGCATCCTCTCGTTCACCCCAGTGAGTGGCTTGCCAAATGCCGAGTGGTACATCGGGCTGTCGATCGATAAGGACAAGGCCTACGCCCCGCTGAGCCAATTCCGCACCTCGGCACTGATCGCGATGTTTATCGCCGTGAGCGCCATTGCAGTGCTGCTGAGCCTTCTGATCAACGTGCTGATGCGCCCGCTGACAACCATGGGTCGTGCGATGAAAGACATCGCCCAGGGCGAAGGTGACCTGACCCGTCGTCTGGCCGTGGAAAGCAAAGACGAGTTCGGAGAACTGGGCGGTGCATTCAACCAGTTCGTAGAGCGGATTCACGCGTCGATTTCCGAAGTGTCCTCGGCGACCCGTCAGGTGCACGATCTGTCGCAACGCGTGATGGCCTCATCCAACGCCTCGATCATCGGTTCCGACGAACAAAGCGCTCGCACCAACAGTGTGGCTGCCGCGATCAACGAGCTTGGCGCCGCAACCCAGGAAATTGCCCGCAACGCCGCCGATGCTTCGCAGCACGCCAGCGGCGCCAGCGAGCAGGCCGACGACGGTCGTCAGGTGGTGGAAAAAACCATCCTGGCCATGACCGAGCTGTCGCAGAAAATCAGCCTGTCCTGCACCCAGATCGAAACCCTGAATGCCAGCACCGACAACATCGGGCACATTCTGGATGTGATCAAAGGTATCTCTCAGCAGACCAACCTGCTGGCCCTGAACGCGGCTATCGAAGCGGCCCGTGCCGGTGAAGCCGGTCGTGGTTTTGCGGTGGTGGCGGACGAGGTGCGTAACCTCGCCCATCGGACCCAGGAATCGGCCGAGGAGATCCACAAGATGATCACCTCGCTGCAGATCGGTTCTCGCGAAGCGGTGACCACCATGAACGCCAGCCAGGTCTCCAGTGAAGAGAGCGTTGAAGTGGCGAACCAGGCCGGTCTGCGCCTGGTCAGCGTGACCCAGCGCATCGGCGAAATCGACGGCATGAACCAATCGGTGGCCGCGGCGACCGAAGAGCAGACTGCAGTCGTGGAAACCCTCAACGTCGACGTCAACCAGATCAACCTGTTGAACCAGCAAAGCGTGGCCAACCTCAATGAAACATTGAAGGATTGCGATGCTCTGTCGTTGCAGGCCAACCGTTTGAAGCAATTGGTCGACAGCTTCAAAATCTGATCTATCGATGTAAAAAAGCCCGCTGTGGATCACCTCCACAGCGGGCTTTTTCATGCCTTATGCAAACAGCTTCAACACATTGTTCATCGCGTCATCGGCAAAGCCCTGCACGAAATCCTTGAACCCCGGTAACGCCTCAGCGTCGCCCTGGGCCGGTTCAGCGATGATGGTCCAGGTCGCCCGCGATTTGCCTTCGCCCAGCGATTCCACATTCATCGCCGCCCACAAGTTCGCCACGCCCAAGGTGTTGTAGATGGTCGTCCAGGTCATGCTCAGCGCCTGGTCGTCCCGGGAGTTGAGTTGCTCGACCACCAGGTTGCCGTCCTTGAAGACTTTCTTGCGCAGGGACGACACGCCTTCACCGGTCATCTCGATGTGCGACAGCGCCGGGATAAAGGCGTCGAAGCCGGCAAAGTTGCCGACCACCGCCCAGACTTTCAACGCGTCCGCAGGCACGTCCACCGAGGACGCCACGTGGCAGCCGTGTGGGTTTTTGATCAGGGTATCGGGTTGCAGGGTTTTCATGGTTTTGCTCCAGTGGGGTGGTTCAGATGAAGTTGATTTCTTTGAGGTAATCGCAGCCGCGACGCAGCAGCGCCGGGGACTTTTGCGGGTAGTGCGCGCCCATCTGCCGGACGCCGGCCTGGGCGTTGTCGTGGCCGATCATCGAGATGTCGCCGATGTCTTCCTCAAAGCCGTTGAGGTAGAAGCCCAGCACGCCGAACAGCGCGTTGTCGCTGTCGACCCGGCCCAGTTGCTGCTGCCAGTCGGCGACGCTGACCATCGAGAATTCCCGACCCGCTTCGCGAAACGAATTGACGTAGGCATCCCAGCTCAGCGGCTCGGGGTTGTGCAGGTTGAACACCGCGTGTTCCGGCTGATAACGGCTGGCATGGAAAGCGATGAAGCGAGCGAGGAAGTCCACCGGCATCAGGTCGAAGTTCAGGGTGAACTCCGGCACCTGACCGAGCTGGATCGAACCCTTGAGCATCAGCATCAAGCGATTCTTGTGCGGCTGGCAGACGCCGGTGAGGCTGTTGAAACTGATGTTGCCGGGGCGATACAAGTTGACCCGCACACCACGCTCTCGCGCCCGTTCCAGGATCCGCTCGCCAACCCACTTGGACAGGTTGTAGCCGTTCTTGATGTAGATCGGTGGCGTTTGCGCGGCGGGCAATTCCAGCACCCGGCCATCGTCAGAAATCGTGCTGGACGCCGAAAGCGTGGAGACAAAGTTGAAGATCTTCTTGCTGCGCCCTTCGCACAAACGCAGGCATTCGAAGATCGGCTCGACGTTATCCCGCGCCAGCGACTCGTAATCGAGCACGTGATTGACGTTGGCCGCGTTATGCACCAGTGCGCCAAACTCCCGATCCAGACGCTCGTAGACGTCCTCCGCAAGCCCCAGCATCGGACGCGTGATGTCCGCCGCGTAAACCTGCACCCGATGCAAGTCCAGATGCTCCAGTCGGTTCTCGCGCAACGCCTGGGCAAAGCGCTCAGCCGCCGTTTGCCCACCGCCATCGCGCACCAGGCAAGCAACTTCGGTGGCGCCCCAGGCCAGCAACGCCTCGACGATGTGCACGCCGACAAAACTGTTGGCGCCAGTGACGATCACCTTGTGCACATCACCCATGCGGCTGACCGGCAGCGGCTGGATCTCCAGCTCACGGAAGGCATCGGCCATCGCCTGTTCGCTCAACACTTCTTCTGTGCCCGAGCCGCGCACCAGCGTCGCCAACTTCGCGATGGTCGGCAGTTCGATGAAGCGGTTGATCGAAATGCTGCGTCCGAACTCCTCACGCAGGCGCAACAACATCCGCGACAGCAGGATCGAGTGACCGCCCAGATTGAAAAAGCTTTCATCGGTGGAAATGTCGCTGGCCGGCAGCTCCAGCAACTCGGCCCAGATCTCCAGCAGCAACGCTTCATCGGCGCTGACCGGCAACCGACGGGCACTGTTCTCCAACACCGTCACCGGCAGCGCCAGCAGCGCCTTGCGATCAACTTTGCCGTTACTGGCGAACGGCATGCTCGCCAACTCCGTCCAGGCACCGGGTTGCATGTAGTCCGGCAGGAACTGCACGGCGTGGGCCTTCAACGCTTCGCGCGCGGCACCCGGTTGCTCTTCCTGCGGCTGGGCGAGGAACGCCAGGATCCGTCGCTGGCTGTCGATCACCACCGCCACCTGTCGGTACAACTGACTGTCGCGCAGGCAACGCTCGATCTCTTCCGGCTCGACCCGGAAGCCGCGGATTTTCACCTGATTGTCCCGGCGTCCGCACAGCTCGACACCGTCGCCGGTCCACTTCGCCATGTCGCCGGTGCGGTAGGCCCGCAGGCTTTTAGCGTTCGGCAGTTTCAGGTCCAGATAACGTTCGGCGGTTTGCTGTGGATTGTTCAGGTAACCCAGGCACACGCCCGGGCCGACGATGTACAACTCACCGACGGTCTGTTCCGCCACCGGTTGAAAGTCCTCATCGAGAATCAGCACTTGGCTGTTGGCAATCGGACCGCCGAGGGTGCGGTTGTTGTCGCCGGGCCGCAGTTGCCGCGCGGTGATCAGCACCGTGGCTTCGGTGGGGCCATAGAGGTTGTAGAGGTTGCCCTGGCGGGTCAGTCGCTCGATGACGTAGGGTTCGCAGACGTCGCCGCCGGTCATTACATGATCGAGCACCTGCAACTGATCCAGCGGCAGAATGCTCAACAGCGCCGGCGGCAGGAAGGCGTGGCTCAGTTGCTGATGACGGATCAGTTCGACCAGTTGCAAGGGATCACGCCGCTGATCATCGCTGGGCACGATCAACTCCGCGCCCTGCAGCAGTGTCGGGAAAATATCGATCAGCGAAGAGTCGAAACTCAGCGATGAAAACTGCAACACCCGACTCTGTTCAGTCAGTTGCACGTAGTCCGCATACCACGCGGTGAAGTGCGCGAGATTGGCCTGGCTGAGCAACACGCCTTTCGGGTGCCCGGTGGTGCCCGAGGTGTAGAGCGCCATGCAGGGCGCGTCGAGGGTGGGTCGTCGGTGCATTAACGGTTGTTCGAGATCCGCGTCGTCGATGTCGATACGGCTGATGTCCAGGCCCGGCACCTGACCCGCCAGGGGATGCTCGCCATCATGCAGCAACAACACCGCGCCGGCGTTCTCCAGGATGTATTGCTGGCGTTGCAGCGGATGGCTCGGCTCCAGCGGCAGGTACACCGCACCGCTGCCGAGAATTGCCAGAATCCCCGCATACAACGCGCTGCTTTTCGGCAGGCAGATACCCACCACCAACGAGCCTCGATGCTGATCCAGCAACGGCTGCAAACGCTGCTGGATCGCACGGCTGTAAGCATGCAACTGGCGATAGCTGAGCGAGGTGCCGGCGATGTTCAGCGCGGGTCGTGCGGCGCATTGGATAAAGCGCTGTTCCAGCCGCTCGATCATCGGGATCTGACCCAGTTGCAGTAGCCCATCGTGCGCGGTCATGTTGAGCTGATGGACGAACGCCAGGCGCTCAAGAAACAGCAGATTTTCCACCCGTTCGAAGTGCACGGGCGCCGTCGGCTCAGCGGATAAAAAATACTCGGCATCCCGGGAAAAACGGCTGACCAGCAGCGCCACGTGATCCACCAGTTCCGCCACCGCACGCAGACGCAACGCCTGGCCATTGCCGGACGGTTCCTCGGCAATCGGTACGCGGGTGAACAGCGTTGAACCATAGGTGCACAGCACGTCCAGGGTGGGCAGGCCCGAAGCCCCGCCGACACCCAGCTGCAACGTCAATCGCGGCACCTCACCGAAGTCGGGAAAGACCAGGCTGGCATCGTCGATCACCAAATCGACGCTGCCCAACCCTGGCTCGCTGACATCTGTCAGCCGTACCAGTGAATGTCCATGTTGTTCGAGCTCCAGCGCCAGGTCGGTCAAAGCCTGGCTCTGCCCTGTAAGCGCAATGTCGAGACGTCTCATGATGTTCTCCTCGTTAAACCAGGTAGTCGCCCAGGGCTTGCTGAACGCACGGCGAATCGAGCAACGAACTGCTGCGGAAAAACCGCACGATGTTGGCGACCAGCGGGTGATGGCGATTGATCGGGAAGGCCAACCCCGAGACTTCGCTCTTGAGTGCCCGGCGCGCGGCGTCACTGATCTGCAAGGACTCGATCAGGCGAAAGTCGAAGGACTTCTGGATGTCGTTGGTCAGGTAATGGCTGATGAACACCGGCAGGATCTGCGCGATACACTGACGGTCGGCTTCGCTCGCGGTGTGCCAGTAGATGCGCACCAGACGCGCCCAGAAGCTCGAGTGACGACCCTCGTCCAGCAAGTGATCGGCCATCAGCCCCTTGATCGACTGCTTGACCGTATCGTCCTTGGCGAACGCCGCCACATCGCCGGTGACGGTGTTCTCGGCGATGGCCACGCAGATCAACTCCACGGCGCTGCGCAGGTGTTCCGGTGCCAGGGCCACGGCGGCCGGAATCGCCCGGCTCAGCTCGATTTCATCCGGCAGTTCGATCGGCGTGATGCCGGTCATCGCCACGGTCTGCTGCATGAAATCCATTGCCACCAGCGCGTGGTAATCCTCGTCTACCACCACGGTCATGGCGTCGTAGCGGCAGGCGAACGGGAAAGCCACGGCGAAGCGGTTCTTGGCGATGCTGCGAGCGGTCTTGTCGACGATCTCTGTTTCGAAAATCACCACGTCGTTGATGAATTTGTAGAGCGTCTGCACCAAGGCGAAGTCCCGTTGCTCCGGGCACTCGCGCAGGAAGGTGTCGCTCAGCACCAAAGGTTGGCGGCTCAACGGGTAGATCAGCTTGTCGTCGTTCTCCAGCACGCGCCGGGGCCGGGTGCGGATGGTGGCGCGGCTTTCCCAGGCGTCGGCGAAAGATTGGTAGTCGGCAGCGTTCATGCGCTCACCTCGCCCAAGGATTCGCTCATGCTGACGCGCAAGCCATCCCACAGGGCGATGCGGCTTTCCACGGCGGCGATGGCGCTGGCGTAAACGTCTTCCTGGCGTTGCGGGTCGCCATCGACCAGCCGGGCGAGCAGTTTTTCGGCAGCCGGGCCGTGGTCTTCCGAGTCGACTTCGATGTGGCGTTCCAGGTAGTAGCGGAAGGTCGGTGCCTGTTCGATGCCAATGCCCCAGTCATCGAGAATCCGCTGGAACATCTGCGGAATCACACTCTCGCGACCATGCAAAAACGCGGCGGCGACACTATGGCCGGGGGCATGCAGGGCGGTGTGCAAGGTGTCGCGCACGAATTGCGCGGCGGCCGGATCGACATTCACGCTTTGCAGCGCCACGTCATAACTCACGCCTTCCTTTTGCAGCGCCACGAAGCGCTCGACGGCCGCGGTACTTGCACCGACTTCACGCATCGCATCCAGGTACAACTCGAAATGGCTGTAGTGACCATTGGCGGGACGATCATCGGACTCTTCGCCAAGCACAATCTCGTTGATCAGCCGTGCTGCCTGCGGGTCTCGCGGCGGCAGCCAGGGCAGTTGCACGCAGGTCAGTTCCTGTTGCAGGCGCTTGGTCAGCGACATGAAATCCCAGACCGCAAAGACATGGGTTTCCATAAAGCGCTGCAGAATAGACAGCGAATGTATTTCGCCAAAGATTGGGTGGGCGCTAAGTTCTGCTTTCTTTTGATTGAGACGGTCTTTAGTCGATTTCATGGACGAGCCTATAAGTTAACGGGAATACCAAAAGGGGACGTAATCAATAAGCGACAGTGGGTTAATGTTTTCTGTTGGCGAGCGCAGTCCTCAATCGAATTGATGTGTTTGAGCAATGAGGCATTCTTTGCAGGCCTTGCTGGATCAGGGATGTGCCTGGATCCAATGGCGGCGGAGAAAAACTAATACATCAATAAAGTTCTCGGCAAGTTATTTTTATATTATTTGAAAGTTCAACTTTCGCGGGCGCGACAAGTTCCAATAAAACTTCTGGCTTGAGTTTTATTTGGATGAAGTTGCTCCTTCCGGCTTATATAAGTCAGAATCGAAAAAGAGAGTGAATGCCTCACTCAGAGCAACTTTCAAACTGCAGTCGTTGGTGTGATCTGAGGGGATGGAAGTTGGCCGGGAATATGCCGTTGACTTCCTTTCCCGTGGCAAGACTCCTTCCGTAGGTTCTTGGTGCGTTGACTACGCCGTGGCTGCGGCGCGTCATCCGTCATTGTTGGGTTGGCAGGCCCAAGAGTGAGCGTAAATGACGGCAGCCGCTATCGTTGGTGCGTCATTCGCTGACGGCATTTATCGAGCAGGAAGGGGGAGTTGAAAGCAGGGCTCAGGACTGGCAGGAACGGCATCGCCCGGTCGGCCCGGTAGGTACGAATGAGGGATTTGTAAGAAAGTTATTCGCCGAGTAACCCAGGACGGGGATCAGCCAGACAAGGCGAGCGAAATGGCTCGCCTATGCGCGGGGTTGCGTGCTACTTCGAGGTTTTCTTCTGGGTAGCAGGATTGTCGAGGTAGCGCGTGATGACCTCGACACCGCGGTTGAGGTGATGCTCCAGCAGGGTTACCGCGCGTTCGATATCGCGGTCTTCAACGGCTCGCAGCAGGTCCCGGTGATCGCCCTGGGACAGTTTGCCCAGGCCCATCGCCTCCAGGTTGAAGCGCAGGAAGCGCTCTTCTTCGTTCAACCCGTCTTCCACCAGGCGCAATAGCCGGCGATTGGGTGCCTTGTTGTACAAGGTCATGTGAAACAGGCGATTGAGCCGACCGATTTCGGTGTAGTTGTGCTCGGTTTCCAATTCTTCGATGTAGCGCGCAGCGCGCTCGAAATCGTTAGTGCCAAGCAAGGGAATCGAGCGGCGCAGTGCTTCGGATTCGAGCAGGATTCGCAGCTCATAGGTTTCAGCGGCATCGCCCTGAACCAGCGCAGCGACCACGGCACCTTTGTGGGCGACCACATTGAGCAACGATTGCGCTTCGAGCTGGCGCAACGCTTCGCGCACCGGCATGCGGCTGACGCCGAACAGGTCGGCCAGGTCTTGCTGGCGCAGGGCGGTGCCGCAAGGGATGCGCCCGTCGAGAATGGCCGAACGCAGGGTCTCTTCGATGACCGAGCGCGCCAGGTGAGCGGGAATCGGCCCGTTGACCTTGATGCTGTTTAGAGGATTGGGCTTCTGTGTCACTACTGCGCACCCTGAATGACTGAAGTTGTTTTTGGATCCAAATGGACACTAGTGACTGTTATACACGTTGTCAAACCTTGTAAAAGATCGCTGCAACAATACCTCGACCGCATCACTTTGTAGGATCTGTCGTACGCTGCAATCTTTTTATGATCACTCACATATCAAGTCTAGCGTGGCGGCAGTGATTGCACCGTGCCATTGTCTTTTATCGGGCTAACCTTCACCATCAACCGATTCCCACCTGCCTACCCTGGATGCCTTGCATTGGCGGTACGTTTCGCGATCCCTCGGATGATGCGCTGGCTGTGCTGCGCGCTGCTGCTGGCCGGCGTCATGCTGGGCGGGTTGCATGCCGACTGGGATTTTTCCCTGATCAGTCGTCGTGCCCAGGCCATTTACGGGCCATTGGGCGAGGGGCAGCAACGCATTGATGCCTGGCAGCGTCTGCTGGCCACCCAGAAGCAGGTCGGCGAGATGGAAAAGCTCAACGTGGTAAACCAGTTCTTCAACAAACAGGTGCGCTACGAAGAAGACATCGACCTGTGGCACGAAGTCGATTATTGGGAAACCCCGATCGAAGCCTTGTGGAAAGGCGCCGGCGACTGCGAAGACTACGCCATCGCCAAATATTTCAGCCTGCGTCATCTCGGGGTGTCCAGTGACAAGCTGCGCATCACCTACGTCAAGGCGTTGCGTCTGAACCGGGCGCACATGGTGCTGACCTACTATTCGACCCCCGAGGCGATGCCGCTGGTGCTCGACAGTCTGATCAACGAGATCAAGCCCGCCAGCCAACGAACCGATTTGCTGCCGGTCTACTCTTTCAATGCCGAAGGCTTGTACCTGCCCGGTGCCAAGGGCAACAAGAAAGTCGGTGACACCAAGCGCCTGTCCCGTTGGCAGGATGTGTTGAAAAAAATGCAGGCCGAAGGATTTCCGGTCGAGACGACTAACTAGGAGCACGCGCTCAGATGTCTTTGTTCAAACAGCTGTTGATCGCTATCTGCCTGTTCCTTGTGGTCGCCTTCACCGGCAGCTTCATGGTCAGCCTGGAGAGCTCGCGCACCCAGTACGTCAACCAGTTGCGCTCCCACGCCCAGGACGCCGCCACGGCGCTCGCCTTGTCCCTGACGCCGAATATCGATGACCCGGCGATGGTCGAGTTGCTGGTCAGCTCGATTTTCGACAGCGGTTATTACGCGAGCATCCGCGTGGTCGACCTCAAGACCGACCAGACCATCGTCGAGCGCAGCGGCATTCCGGCGGTGAACAACGTGCCGGACTGGTTCGTCAAAATGATCGGCCTGGAGCCGGCCGGTGGTGATGCGCTGGTCAGCCGTGGCTGGGAACAGGCGGCGCGGGTCGAGGTGGTCAGCCACCCGATGTTCGCCCTGGCCAAGCTGTGGCAGAGCGCGCTCGGCAGCCTCGGCTGGTTGCTGATCTGCGGCGCCGTGAGTGCGGTGCTGGGCGCGCTGCTGTTACGTCGGCAACTCAAACCGCTGGACTACATGGTCAAGCAATCCCACGCCATCGCCCGTCGGGAATTCCTCAGCCTGCCCGAACTGCCGCGCACCCCGGAACTGCGTCGGGTGGTGCAAGCGATGAACCAGATGGTCGAGAAGCTCAAGGCGCTGTTCCAGGAGCAGGCCGAGCGCAGTGAAAAACTGCGGGTCGAGTCTTATCAGGACAACCTTACCGGGCTGGCTAACCGGCGCTATTTTGAAATGCAATTGAACGCCCGGGTGAGCAACCCGGAGCAGGCCAGTTCCGGTTATCTGTTGCTACTGCGGGTCAAGGATCTGGCCGGTTTGAACCAGCGCCTGGGCGGTCAGCGCACCGATGATTTATTGAAAGCGGTCGGCGAACAGCTGTCCCGTGAATGCGCCAAATACCCGGAAACCCAGAACCTCGTCACGCGGATTCGCGGTGGCGAATTCGCCGTGCTGGCGCCGGGTCTGGTGCGCGAAGAAGCGCTGCAACTGGCGCAGAATCTCGATAGCGCATTGGCCAGTTTGCATGCGACCGGCGCCACCGACGTAGCTTCGGTGGCGTCCATCGGGCTGGCGCCGTTTGTTCATGGCGACTCGCCGCAAGCGGTCATCGGCCTGGCGGATCAGGCGTTGGCGCAAGCTGAAGGTCAGGGCGAATCGAGCTGGGCGTGCCTGGATCACAGCGCCTCGGCGAGTGTCGGCGATGATCATCATGCGTGGCATAACTTGCTGGATGGGGCGTTGAATCAGCAGCGGTTCGAGTTGTATTTCCAACCGGTGGTGGCGGCGCAAGACCCCACGCTGGTGCTGCATTACAAAGTGCTGTCGCGCTTGCTCGACGATCAGGGCCAGACCATTCCCGCCGGGCGATTTCTGCCATGGCTGGAGCGCTTTGGCTGGACCGCGCGGCTGGATCGCCTGATGTTGGAATTGGTGCTCGAGCAAATGGCCGGGCATGAAGAATCCCTGGCGCTGAACCTGTCCTCGGCAACGCTGGCGGATCCGCAGGCGTTGAACAGGGTCTTCGAGATTTTGCGTCAGCACTCGAACCTGGGTGAGCGCCTGACCCTGGAAATCGGCGAAGAGCAATTGCCCGAGCAAGCGGTGCTGGAGCAATTGACCCGGCGCCTGCGTGAGCTGGGCTTCTCCCTGAGCCTGCAACGGTTTGGCGGGCGGTTCAGCATGATCGGCAACCTGGCGCGGCTCGGCTTGGCGTACCTGAAGATCGATGGCAGTTACATTCGGGCGATTGATCAGGAAAGCGATAAGCGTCTGTTCATCGAGGCGATCCAGCGGGCGGCGCACAGCATTGACCTGCCGCTGATTGCCGAGCGGGTCGAGACTGAAGGGGAGTTGTCGGTGATTCGCGAGATGGGCTTGTATGGGGTTCAGGGGCAGTTGTTTGGGGAGCCCAAGCCCTGGAAGTAATCCAAAGATCGTTCCCACGCTCTGCGTGGGAATGCCTCCAGGGACGCTCCGCGTTCCAGCCTCAGTGCCGGCGTTGCGCCTGACACCGTTGTGACGCAGAGCGTCACGGGCTGCATTCCCACGCAGAGCGTGGGAACGATCTAACGATGTAAAAAGACCGGGGTTAGATCAACCCCGTCTCATCATCATCGATCAAATGGCTCAACCCACCCAACGCTTCCCGGGCCTGGGTCCGGTCCATCAGTTTGGCCTGGGCAGCGGCCGGCAGGTCGGTGACGCGAATCACGCCTTTGCTGGTCAGCACCTGGATCAAGTCATCGAGTACCCGGATCATTTCCAGGTCGCTCTGCTTGAGCTGCTTGAGGCTGGTTTCCATTACTTCGTTGGCGTACCAGGCCTGGATTTCGTGGTTGTCGGCCGGCAGTGTTTCCGTGGCCTCGGCATAGGCCGCGGCTTCCACGCGCACCAATTGGCCTTGCGCATCGCGTTGCACGTAAAACATTGAGCATCCCTCAGAAATGGACCAGCGTCATGCTGTCAGCAGCATAGGCCAACTGTTGGCGAGTATGCGGTGCGGCGACGAAATCGTCACCGGTGAGATAGGCGCAAACGTAACGGCCGCCCCATAAGGGCGGCCGTTTTGCGTTGGATCAGCTGTTGTTGTGGTCGACTTTGATGGTCGGATCGCTACCGGCAATCAGGTTGTGCAGGTTGGCGGTAGACCAGTTGTTGCCTTCCAGTTTGATCGTCACGTCCGGAGTCGCCGCTGCAGCATCCGCCGAGTTGAACTTGCCGGCCGAGCTGACCTGCAACGACGAGACGCCATCGACGGTGGTGATCTTCAGGAAGTTGTCGATGGTGCTGCCGGTTTCGCCCTGCAACAAATCGCGCAGGTCGATGCGGTCACCTTCGCTGGCCTTGAAGTCCTTGATCACGTCGCTGCCGGTGTCGCCCGCCTTCCAGACGAAGGTGTCGGCACCCGAGCCGCCAATCAGGATGTCGTTGCCCGAACCGCCGATCAGCGTGTCGTTACCGGTACCACCGAGCAGAATGTCATTGCCCTTGCCGCCGTCGAGCAGGTCGTTGCCGCCCGAGCCGAACAGGATGTCATTGCCTGCGCCGCCCAGCAGCGTGTCGTTGCCATCGTGGGCGCCGGACACGTCGAACGCGGTGTAGTGCTCGGTAACGAACTGATGCACGTTGCTGGTGGTGACTTTGCTGACGTCCACGCCGGTCTGCTGGGCGACGAACGCCTGCATGGCCTGGTAACCCTCGCCGGCGATGCCGTTGAAGCTCACCAGGTCGCCGAACAGGATGTCGTTGCCGTCGCCGCCGTTGACCGTGTCGGAACCTGGCAGCGTCGCTTCGGTGTGACCGATGATCGAATTGGCCAGGTCTTTCGGGTCGATGTTGGTTTGTGGCGTTTTGTCCGTGTCGTAAGGTCTCAGATCGGTGAGGCTGACACCGCTGTTGAGGCCGATGGCTTCTACGTTCGACAAGTTGCCCAGCAACGCGAAGCTGCTGTTGGCGTTATCGGTGGTGGTCTGGGTGGTGCTGCTGCCGCTGCCCGCCAGGGCCGACAACTCGTAGGTGCCATCGCCCTGGGCGTGAACGGTGCCGAGGTTGCTGGAGCTCCAGCCCCACCACGAATTGTAGGTTTGCAGCGTCGCGACGCCCGCACTGTTGATGTTCAGGATGTGCGTGCTGTCGATGGTCGTGGAGAACGTATCGCCCGGCTTGTAGTTGCTGGTTTTCACCACGTCGTCGAGTTTCACGTTGCCGAACAGCGTCGGGTTGGTCTGCTCGCCGTTCTGGTAGTAGGTCGGCTTGCCGTCGGTGATGAAGTACGTAAGGTTCTTCGCCCCGGTGTTGGCCACCGCGTCAGCGCTCTGGAACCAGTTGGCCGTGGTCTTGAACACGTCCTCGTAGTTGGTGCCGCCGCCGGACGACATCGAGTCCAGCACGGTCTTGAGCGTTGCCAACGCATTCGGGTCGTTCAGGTTGACCGACACCGACTTGTTGACCTGGGTATCGAAGTCCACCAGGAAGATGTTCACCGTGCCCGAGTTGCCGCCCATGCTTTGCTTGAGGGTGTTGAACACCGAGGTCAGCGAGTCTTTGGCCGCATTGATCGACGACGCGCTCATGCTGCCCGAGCTGTCGACCATGAAGGCGATGTTGTAGTTGGTGCCCGGCACCACGGTCAGGCCGCCGATGTCGGCAACGATGATGTCGTTGCCGTCGGTACCGGTGACGGTGTCGCTGGCCGACGTGGCGGTGATTGCGTTGTAAGTCGCCGGGTAAACGGTGACCGGGATCTGCGCCGTGCTAATGGCCGAACCGCCCAGTGCCTCGGTGGAGGTGGAGGTCACGGTCAGGTTGAACTGGCCGTTGTAGTACGGCGGCGGGGTCACGGTCAGGGTGCCGAGGTTCCAGCCGGTGACATTGGCTTCGCCGGAGGTCGCGGTGGCGGTGAAGGTGTGACCGGCGCCGTCGGTGAGCACCGAGCCTGCCGGGATGCCGCCGATTTTCACGCTCAGGCTTTCGGAGCCGTCGGTGTCGGTCAGGGCCGTCTTGATCGCGGACAGGTGAACGCTGGTGCCTTCGAAACCGGTGTTGAGTTTGTAGCCATCGTAGTAACCCTCACCGCCGGTGCCGTGCAGGTCGGAGACCGTTACGCCGGAAGCGGCCAGATCGGCCACGCCGGTATAGAGCGGCACGCCGGCGCTGCTCAGGTCGACCGCAGCCGCGCCATTGACCGAGAGGTTGACGTCATAGCTGCCCGGGCCACTTTGGTTATGGTGGTAGATGTCCAGGGTGTAGTAGCCGCTGGCGGTCGGGGTGAACGACCCACTCAAGTTGCCGCCCGCACCCCACAAAGCGGACGCGACGTTCTTGCCACCGATGGTCACGAGCAGGCTGTCATCGCCCGAACCGCTGAAGGTGTAGGTCTTGCCGGCTTCGAGGTAGATCAGGCCGGACGTTTTGGAGGCGGTGCCCGCCGCGACACTGCCGTCGGACTGCACGTTGGTCACGGTGCTGCTGGAGTTAGGTGTACCCGCCGCGTCGATGACCGACTTGAGCGTGCCACTCGGCGCGCCGCTGCCGTCGGTGCCGAGGCCCGACAGACCGGTCCAGACTTCCTTGATCAACCCGGTGGATTTGACGCTGTTATCCGCAACAGTCAGGGACGGCGCATCGGCGACTGGCGTGATGTCGATTTTGATCGTGCCGGTGTTGCCCAGCAGTTGACCGTCGGTTGGCTGGAACTTGATCTGCGCGTAATCCGCCTGATTGTTGCCCAGGCCGGTGCCGCCGTAGCCGTTGGTCCCGGATTCGTTGGCGTCCGGGGTGAAGCGCAGCTTACCGGCGTCGATGTCAGCCTTGGTGAAGGTCTGGTTGGTGCTGACGTCGGTCCAGGTCGAGCCGTTCAGGTACTGCAACTTGCCTTCGCCCGGCAGCCCGGTGATTTTCACACCCAGGCTCGCGGCCGGGCTGTCGACATCGCTGACGCCGAAGGTCGACCAGCCGAGGATCAGCGGGGTGTCTTCGGTGCCGGTAACGTTGACTGGCGCAGCGGTCGGCGCGTCGTTGACCGCTACCACGTTGACCGTGGTGGTTGCGACGTTCGAGTAGTTGCCGCCATCGGTCACGGTCACGGTGATGGTCCGCGGCACGGTGCTCGGGTTTTCACTGTTGTTGGTGAAGCTGATGTTCTTGATCGCCTGCATGTAGTCGGCCAGCGTCGCGTTGCCCGACAGGGTCAGCGTCACGGTGCCGTTGGTGCTGTTGGCATTGATGGTGATGCCGTTGACGCTGTTGCCCAGATTCAGCGCATCGCCGTCCTGACGGTTGGTCAGCACGATGGTGGCGCCGGTCAGCATGGTGCTGTCGGGGTCGGTGATTTTCAGGTCGGTGTCAGCAATCGACACGCCCGCGCCCGTGGTGCCTTCGGTGAAGGTGACGTTGTAGTTAGCACCGGTGGCGCCGCTGGAATTGTTGGCGTCCAGGTCGATGACCGGTGGCGCATCGTTATCGATGATCGAGGTGCTGACGCTGCCATTGGTGGTGCTGACTGCCAGGTTCTCGAAGTTGCCGCCCGTGGCCGAGTCGATCTTGACCACGAAGTTTTCGGTGCCTTCGGTGATCTTGTCGTCAATGGTCGCCACGTTGAAGCTGGCGCTGCTGGCGCCGGCCGGAATCTTCACGGTGTACACACCGGTGAAGTCCGAACCGTCGGCGGCGGTGCCGCTGTAGACGATTTTCAGCGTCACGTCGGTTTGCGCCGGGTGGGTCAGGCTGACGGTGTAGCTGGCGGTCTGGCCTTCGGTCACCGAGGTGCTGCCGGTGATGCTGACTTGGGTGGTGTCGAGGGTGTCGGTGACGTTGGTCACGGCTGGCGCGGTGCTCGGCACCAGGTTTTCGAAACTGCCACCAGTGGCGTTGGTGATCGTCGCTTGAACGGTGCCGGCGTCCTTGTACACGTCATCAGCTGGAGCCGGAACGGTCACGGTGCCCGTGGTTTTACCAGCGTCGATGGTGATTACGGAGCCATTGCTCAGGGTCACGGTGACCGGCGAGCCAGCAGCGTTGGTCAGGGTGGCGGTGTAGGTGATCTGGCCACCTTCGGCGACCGACCCGGTGGCGGTCAACGACAGGTTGGTGGTGTCGACAGTGTCGGTGACGGTGGTGCTGACCGGGGTTTTGTCGGCGACGAGGTTTTCGTAGTTGCCGCCGGTCACGTTAGTGATCGAGTTGGTCAGCGGTGCGTGGCCGGTGAGCACGTCGTTTGGCGCGATAGCGGTCACGGTACCGGTGGTTTTACCGATGTCGATGGTGATCGTCTGACCATTGGCCAACGACACGGTAACCGGACTGCCAGTGACTGGCTGGCCGACAGTCGCGGTGTAGGTGACGGTGCCACCCTCAGCGGCGGTGCCGGTCGCGGTCAGTTTGACGGTCGAGGTGTCGATGGTGTCGGTGACGCTGGTCACGGCTGGGACAGTGCTCGGCACCAGGCTTTCGAAGTTACCGCCGGTTGCGGTGGTGATCGTGGCCTGAACGGTGCCGGCGTCTTTGTACACATCATCAGCCGGAGCTGGAACAGTCACGGTGCCCGCGGTTTTACCAGCGTCGATGGTGATTACGGAGCCATTGCTCAGGGTCACGGTCACCGGGGTGCCCGCGGCGTTGGTCAGGGTGGCGGTGTAGGTGATCTGGCCACCTTCGGCGACCGACCCGGTGGCGGTCAACGACAGGTTGGTGGTGTCGACAGTATCAGTGACCGTGGTCGAAACCGGCGTCTTGTCGGCCACGAGGTTCTCATAGTTGCCGCCAGTGACGTTGGTGATCGAGTTGGTCAGCGGCGCGTGGCCCGTCAGCACGTCGTTCGGCGCGACAGCGGTCACGGTGCCGGTGGTTTTGCCGATGTCGATGGTGATCGTCTGGCCGTTGGCCAACGACACGGTGACCGGGCTGCCGGTTACTGGCTGCCCAACCGTCGCGGTGTAGGTGACGGTGCCACCTTCGGCAGCGGTGCCGGTCGCGGTCAGTTTTACGGTCGAGGTGTCGATGGTATCCGTGACATTGGTGACTGCTGGAACAGTGCTCGGCACCAGGTTTTCGAAGCTGCCACCAGTGGCGTTGGTGATCGTCGCCTGGACGGTGCCGGCGTCCTTGTACACATCATCAGCCGGAGCTGGAACAGTCACGGTGCCCGTGGTTTTACCCGCGTCGATGGTGATGACCGAACCATTGCTCAACGTTACGGTGACCGGCGAGCCAGCGGCATTGGTCAGGGTGGCGGTGTAAACAATCGAACCACCTTCAGCAACCGAGTTGGTAGCGCTCAGGCTGAGGTTGGTCGTGTCGACGGTATCAGTGACCGTGGTCGAAACCGGCGTCTTGTCGGCCACGAGGTTTTCGTAGTTACCGCCAGTGACGTTGGTGATCGAGTTGGTCAGCGGCGCGTGGCCCGTCAGCACGTCGTTCGGCGCGACAGCGGTCACGGTGCCGGTGGTTTTGCCGATGTCGATGGTGATCGTCTGACCATTGGCCAAGGACACGGTGACCGGGCTGCCGGTTACTGGCTGCCCAACCGTCGCGGTGTAGGTGACGGTGCCACCCTCAGCGGCGGTGCCGGTCGCGGTCAGTTTGACGGTCGAGGTGTCGATGGTGTCGGTGACAGTGGTCACGGCCGGAACAGTGCTCGGCACCAGGTTTTCGAAGTTGCCACCGGTTGCGGTGGTGATCGTGGCCTGAACGGTGCCGGCGTCTTTGTAGACGTCATCCGCTGGAGCGGCGACGGTTACGTTGCCGCTGGTAGCGCCGGCAGCGATGAGGATAACGGCGCCGTTGCTGAGGGTCACGGTGACCGGAGAGCCGGCAGCGTTGGTCAGCGTCGCGGTGTAAACAATCGAACCACCTTCAGCAACCGAGTTGGTAGCGCTCAGGCTGAGGTTGGTCGTGTCGACGGTATCAGTGACCGTGGTCGAAACCGGCGTCTTGTCGGCTACGAGGTTTTCGTAATTACCGCCAGTGACGTTGGTGATCGAGTTGGTCAGCGGCGTGTGGCCGGTGAGCACGTCGTTTGGCGCTACGGCGGTCACGGTGCCGGTGGTTTTGCCGATGTCGATGGTGATCGTCTGACCATTGGCCAACGACACGGTGACCGGGCTGCCGGTTACTGGCTGCCCAACCGTCGCGGTGTAGGTGACGGTGCCACCTTCGGCAGCGGTGCCGGTCGCGGTCAGTTTGACGGTCGAGGTGTCGATGGTGTCGGTGACAGTGGTCACGGCCGGAACAGTGCTCGGCACCAGGCTTTCGAAGTTGCCACCGGTTGCGGTGGTGATCGTGGCCTGAACGGTGCCGGCGTCCTTGTACACATCATCAGCCGGAGCTGGAACAGTCACGGTGCCCGTGGTTTTACCAGCGTCGATGGTGATTACGGAGCCATTGCTCAGGGTCACGGTCACCGGGGTGCCCGCGGCGTTGGTCAGGGTTGCGGTGTAGGTGATCTGGCCACCTTCGGCGACCGACCCGGTGGCGGTCAACGACAGGTTGGTGGTGTCGACAGTGTCAGTGACCGTGGTCGAAACCGGCGTCTTGTCGGCCACGAGATTCTCGTAGTTGCCGCCAGTGACGTTGGTGATCGAGTTGGTCAGCGGCGCGTGACCGGTCAGCACGTCGTTCGGCGCGACAGCGGTCACGGTACCGGTGGTTTTGCCGATGTCGATGGTGATCGTCTGGCCGTTGGCCAACGACACGGTGACCGGGCTGCCAGTGACTGGCTGGCCGACAGTCGCGGTGTAGGTGACGGTGCCACCTTCGGCAGCGGTGCCGGTCGCGGTCAGTTTGACGGTCGAAGTGTCGATGGTATCCGTGACATTGGTCACCGCTGGAGCGGTACTCGGCACCAGATTCTCGAAGTTGCCACCCGTAGCGGTAGAGATAGTCGCTTCGACTTTGCCCGCGTCTTTGTACACGTCATCGGCCGGGGCCGCGACGGTTACGGTGCCCGTGGTTTTGCCAGCCTCGATGGTGATCACTGCGCCGTTCGACAAGGTCACGGTCACCGGCGTACCGGCCGCATTGGTCAGGGTCGCGGTGTAGGTGATCTGGCCACCTTCCGCCACGGTGTCGGTCGCGGTCAGCGACAGCGTGGTGTTATCCACGGTGTCAGTGACGGTGGTTTTGGCCGGGTCGCCGTTGACGTCCAGTTTTTCGTAATTGCCGCCGGTGGCGTCCTTGATGGTGACGCTCAAGGAGCCGCCGCCCGCCAGGGCATCGTTCGGCGCGACAAAATTGACCGTGCCGCTGCTTTTGCCGATATCGATGGTAATGGTTTGGCCATTGGACAAGGTCACAACGACCGGTGCACCGGTGACCGGTGCGCTCACGGACGCGGTGTAGACGACAGTGCCGCCTTCGGCGACGCTCGACGTGGCGGTCAGCGACACGGTGCTGGTGTCGATGGTGTCGGTGACGCTGGTCACGGCAGCCGATGGATCTTTGACCAGGTTTTCAAAGTTACCTCCGGTGGCGTCCTTGATGGTCGCTTCGACTTTGCCGGCGTCTTTGTAGACGTCATCGGCGGGAGCGGCGACGGTTGTGGTGCCGATGGTGGCGCCAGCCGCGATAAGGATTACCGCGCCGTTGCTCAATGTCACGGTGACCGGAGTACCGGCAGCATTGGTCAGGGTGGCGGTGTAAACAATCGAACCACCTTCAGCCACGGAGCCGGTTGCACTCAGGCTGACGGTCGTGGTGTCCGAAGTGTCGGTCACGGTGGTGCTGACCGGGGTTTTGTCGGCCACGAGGTTTTCGTAGTTGCCGCCGCTCACATCCGTAATCGAGTTAGTCAGCGGAGCATGGCCGGTCAACGCATCGTTCGGCGCGACAGCGGTCACGGTGCCGGTGGTTTTACCGATGTCGATGGTGATGCTCTGACCATTGGCCAGGGTCACGACAACAGGGGAACCGGTCACCGGCTGGCCGACTGTCGCCGTGTAGGTGACGGTGCCACCTTCGGCAGCGGTTTCGGTGGCGGTCAGTTTGACGGTCGAGGTGTCGATCGTATCAGTGACAGTGGTCACCGCTGGAACCGTGCTCGGCACCAGGTTCTCGAAGTTGCCACCGGTCGCGGTGGA
Source organism: Pseudomonas sp. ADAK2 (assembly GCF_012935755.1). Lineage (GTDB taxonomy): Bacteria > Pseudomonadota > Gammaproteobacteria > Pseudomonadales > Pseudomonadaceae > Aquipseudomonas. The sequence goes on along the minus strand of NZ_CP052862.1, from coordinate 4,325,305 downwards.
GATTGTCGCTTCGACTTTGCCGGCGTCTTTGTAGACGTCGTCGGCCGGGGCTGCGACGGTCACGGTGCCAGTGGTTTTGCCCGCTTCGATGGTGATGACAGCGCCATTCGACAGCGTCACGGTTACCGGAGTACCTGCCGCGTTAGTCAAAGTCGCGGTGTAGGTGATCTGGCCACCTTCAGATACGGAGTCGGACGCGCTCAAGGACAGGTTGGTGGTGTCGGCAGTGTCGGTAACGGTAGTCGAAACCGGCGACTTGTCGGCCACCAGGTTTTCGTAGTTGCCGCCGCTTACATCGGTGATCGAGTTGGTCAACGGCTCGTGGCCGACCAGCGCGTCGTTCGGTGCAACCGCATTGACGGTACCGGTGGTTTTGCCGATGTCGATGGTGATTGTCTGGCCGTTGGCCAGGGTTACAACTACTGGAGAACCAGTGACTGGTTGGCCGACTGTGGCGGTGTAAACCACGGTGCCGCCTTCAGCGACGCTATCGGTGGCCGTCAGTTTGACGGTGGAGGTATCGATGGTGTCGGTGACATTGGTCACTGCTGGAACCGTGCTCGGCACCAGGTTCTCGAAATTCCCGCCGGTCGCGGTGGAGATTGTCGCTTCGACTTTACCGGCGTCTTTGTAGACGTCATCGGCCGGAGCCGGAACGGTCACGGTGCCCGTGGTTTTGCCGGCGTCGATGGTGATTACTGCACCATTCGACAGCGTGACCACAACCGGAGTACCGGCGGCATTGGTCAGGGTCGCGGTGTAGACGATCGAACCGCCTTCAGCAACCGAACCGGTGGCGCTCAACGACAGGTTGGTGGTGTCGGCGGTGTCGGTAACGGTAGTCGAAACCGGTGACTTGTCGGCCACCAGGTTTTCGTAGTTACCGCCGCTCACGTCTTTGATCGAGTTGACCAGCGGCTCGTGGCCGACCAGCGCGTCGTTCGGTGCGACAGCGTTGACGGTACCGGTGGTTTTGCCGATGTCGATGGTGATTGTCTGGCCGTTGGCCAGGGTTACAACTACTGGAGAACCAGTGACTGGTTGGCCGACTGTGGCGGTGTAAACCACGGTGCCGCCTTCAGCGACGCTATCGGTGGCCGTCAGTTTGACGGTGGAGGTATCGATGGTGTCGGTGACATTGGTCACTGCTGGAACCGTGCTCGGCACCAGGTTTTCGAAGTTGCCGCCGGTCGCGGTGGAGATCGTCGCTTCGACTTTGCCGGCGTCTTTGTAGACGTCATCGGTCGGGGCTGGAACGGTCACGGTGCCGGTGGTTTTACCGGCGTCGATGGTGATCACCGCACCATTGGACAGCGTGACTACAACCGGCGTACCGGCCGCATTGGTCAGGGTCGCGGTGTAGACGATCGAGCCACCTTCAGCCACGGAATCCGTCGCGCTCAAGGACAGGTTGGTGGTGTCTGGCGTATCCGTAACCGAGGTTTCAGCCGGTTTGCCATCGATGTCCAGCTTCTCGTAGTTGCCGCCCTTGGCGTCGTCGATCTTGACGCTCAGCGAACCGCCGCCCGCCAATGCGTCGTTCGGCGCAACGAAGTTCACGGAACCGCTGCTCGCGCCGACCGGGATGGTGATGGTCTGGCCATTCGACAAGGTCACGACAACAGGCGAACCAGTAACCGGCGCGCTGACGGACGCGGTGTAAACCACGGTGCCGCCTTCGGCAACGGTCGAGGTCGCGGTCAGGTTGACCGTCGAGGTGTCGATGGTGTCGGTGACATTGGTCACCGCCGCCGTCGGATTGGTCGCCAGGTTCTCAAAGTTGCCGCCGCTGGCGTCCTTGATGGTCGCTTCAACCTTGCCGGCATCTTTATAGACGTCATCGGCCGGAGCCGCGACGGTCACGGAACCACTGGTGGCACCCGCGGCGATGAGAATCACCGCGCCGTTGCTCAGGGTTACGGTTACCGGAGTGCCGGCTGCGTTGGTCAGGGTAGCGGTGTAGACGATCGAGCCGCCCTCGGCCACGGTGTCGGTCGCGCTCAGGCTCAGGGTGGTGGTGTCAGGTGTGTCGCTGACGGCGGTATCCGCTGGTTTGCCGTCGACGTCGAGTTTTTCGTAATTGCCGCCGGTGGCGCCGTCGATCTTCACGCTCAGGGACGTGCCGCCCGCCAGTGGGCTGTTTGGCGCGACAAAATTCACGCTGCCGCTGGTTTCGCCCACCGGGATGGTGATGGTCTGGCCATTGGACAGGGTCACCACAACCGGTGCGCCGGTTACCGGAGCGGTCACGGACGCGGTGTAGACCACGGTTTCGCCTTCGGCGACGTTCGCGGTGGCCGTCAGCGATACGGTGCTGGTGTCGATGGTGTCATTGACGGTGGTGACCGCCGGGGTGTCGCTGGTGACCAGGTTCTCGAAGTTGCCACCGGTCGCGCCTTTGATGGTCGCTTCGATGGTGCCGGCGTCCTTGTAGACGTCGTCCTTCGGCGCATCGACGGTCACGGTGCCGCTGGTTTTACCGGCGTCGATGGTGATCACGGCGCCGTTGTTCAGGGTGACGGTCACTGGCGTGCCAGCGGCGTTGGTCAGGGTCGCGGTGTAAGTGATCTGGCCGCCTTCATCCACGGCGCCGGTCGCGGTCAGCGACAGGTTGGTGATGTCGGTGGTGTCGGTGACAGTGGTCGAGACCGGTGTCTTGTCGGCTACCAGGTTCTCGTAGTTGCCGCCGCTGACGTTGGTGATCGAGTTGGTCAACGGCGCATGGCCGGTCAACGCATCATTCGGTGCAACCGCATTGACGGTACCGGTGGTTTTGCCGATGTCGATGGTGATTGTCTGGCCGTTGGCCAGGGTTACAACTACTGGAGAACCAGTGACTGGTTGGCCGACTGTGGCGGTGTAAACCACGGTGCCGCCTTCAGCGACGCTATCGGTGGCCGTCAGTTTGACGGTGGAGGTATCGATGGTGTCGGTGACATTGGTCACTGCTGGAACCGTGCTCGGCACCAGGTTTTCGAAGTTGCCGCCGGTAGCGGTGGAGATCGTCGCTTCGACTTTGCCGGCGTCTTTGTAGACGTCATCGGTCGGGGCTGGAACGGTCACGGTGCCGGTGGTTTTACCGGCGTCGATGGTGATCACCGCACCATTGGACAGCGTGACTACAACCGGCGTACCGGCCGCATTGGTCAGGGTCGCGGTGTAGACGATCGAGCCACCTTCAGCCACGGAATCCGTCGCGCTCAGGCTCAGGTTGGTGGTGTCTGGCGTATCCGTAACCGAGGTTTCAGCCGGTTTGCCATCGACGTCCAGCTTCTCGTAGTTACCGCCCTTGGCATCATCAATCTTGACGCTCAGAGAACCGCCGCCGGCCAACGCATCGTTTGGCGCAACGAAATTCACGGAACCGCTGCTCGCGCCGACCGGGATGGTGATGGTCTGGCCGTTGGACAGGGTGACGACCACGGGTTCGCCAGTGACCGGTGCAGAAACGGAAGCGGTATAAACGACGGTGCCGCCTTCCGCCACGGTGCTGGTGGCCGTCAGGTTGACGGTCGAAGTGTCGATGGTGTCCGTTACATCAGTCACCGCTGGCGCTGGACTGGTGACCAGGTTTTCGAAGTTGCCGCCTGCTGCGTCCTTGACGGTCACTTCGACTTTGCCGGCGTCTTTATAGACGTCATCGGCAGGCGCGGCGACGGTTACCGAACCGCTGGTGGCGCCGGCGGCGATGGTGATGACTGCGCCGTTGCTCAGGGTTACGGTGACCGGAGTGCCGGCAGCGTTAGTCAGGGTGGCGGTGTAAACAATCGAACCGCCTTCAGCCACAGAGTCAGTGGCGCTCAGGCTGAGGGTTGTGGTGTCCGGGGTGTCGGTGACGGTGGTGCTGACCGGTGTTTTGTCAGCAACCAGGTTTTCGTAATTACCACCGCTCACGTCGGTGATCGAGGTGGTCAACGGCGCGTGGCCATTGAGCACATCGTTCGGGGCCACGGCGTTAACGGTGCCGCTGCTCGCGCCGACGGCGATGGTGATGGTCTGACCGTTGGCCAGAGTCACGATAACCGGGGCGCCGGTTACTGGAGCGCCAACCGAAGCGGTGTAAACCACGGTGCCGCCTTCGGCAACGGTCGACGTTGCGGTCAGGGTCACAACCGACGTGTCGATGGTGTCGGTAACGTTGGTCACGGCTGGCGCCGGATCCGTAGCCAGGTTCTCGAAGTTGCCGCCGGTGGCCTCTTTAACGGTGACTTCAACCTTGCCGGCGTCTTTATAAACGTCATCGGCAGGCGCAGCGACGGTCACGTTGCCGCTGGTAGCGCCGGCGGCGATGGTGATGACTGCGCCGTTGCTCAGGGTTACGGTGACCGGAGTGCCGGCAGCGTTAGTCAGGGTGGCGGTGTAAACAATCGAACCGCCTTCAGCCACAGAGTCAGTGGCGCTCAGGCTGAGGGTTGTGGTGTCCGGGGTGTCGGTGACGGTGGTGCTGACCGGTGTTTTGTCAGCAACCAGGTTTTCGTAATTACCACCGCTTACGTCGGTGATCGAAGTGGTCAGCGGCGCGTGGCCATTGAGCACATCGTTCGGGGCCACGGCGTTAACGGTGCCGCTGCTCGCGCCGACGGCGATGGTGATGGTCTGACCGTTGGCCAGAGTCACGATAACCGGGGCACCGGTCACTGGAGCGCCAACCGAAGCGGTGTAAACCACGGTGCCGCCTTCGGCAACGGTCGACGTTGCGGTCAGGGTCACAACCGACGTGTCGATGGTGTCGGTGACATTGGTCACGGCTGGCGCCGGATCCGTAGCCAGGTTCTCGAAGTTGCCGCCGGTGGCCTCTTTAACGGTGACTTCAACCTTGCCAGCGTCTTTATAAACGTCATCGGCAGGCGCAGCGACGGTCACGTTGCCGCTGGTAGCGCCGGCAGCGATGGTGATCACCGCGCCGTTGCTCAGGGTCACGGTGACCGGTGTGCCGGCCGGGTTGGTCAGGGTCGCGGTGTAGACGATCGAGCCGCCTTCAGCCACGGTGTCTGTCGCGCTCAGGCTGAGAGTCGTGGTGTCCGGGGTGTCGGTGACGGTGGTGCTGACCGGTGTTTTGTCAGCAACCAGGTTTTCGTAATTACCACCGCTCACGTCGGTGATCGAAGTAGTCAACGGCGCGTGGCCATTGAGCACATCGTTCGGGGCCACGGCGTTAACGGTGCCGCTGCTTGCGCCGACCGCAATGGTGATGGTCTGACCGTTGGCCAGGGTTACGATAACCGGGGCGCCGGTTACTGGAGCACCGACCGAAGCGGTGTAAACCACCGTGCCGCCTTCAGCAACAGTCGAGGTTGCGGTCAGGGTTACAACCGACGTGTCGATGGTGTCGGTGACATTGGTCACGGCTGGCGCCGGGTCAGTGGCGAGGTTCTCGAAGTTGCCACCAGTGGCGTCTTTAACCGTGACTTCAACCTTGCCGGCGTCTTTATAGACGTCATCGGCAGGCGCAGCGACGGTCACGTTGCCGCTGGTAGCGCCGGCAGCGATGGTGATCACCGCGCCGTTGCTCAGGGTTACGGTGACCGGTGTGCCGGCCGGGTTGGTCAGGGTCGCGGTGTAGACGATCGAGCCGCCTTCAGCCACGGTGTCTGTCGCGCTCAGGCTGAGAGTCGTGGTGTCTTTCGAGTCGGTGATGACGGTCTGTGCCGGTTCGGTGCTCGGAGTCAATTGCTCGAAGTTGCCGCCAGTGGTGCCGGTGATCGTGGTGCTGACGGTGCTGCCATTGTTGTAGACGTCGTTCGGCGGCGTATCAACGGTGACGCTGCCCGTGGTTTTGCCTGCTTCGATGGTAATGACCGAGCCATTGCTCAAGGTCACGGTCATCGGCGTGCCGGCCGGGTTGGTCAGGGTCGCGGTGTAGGTGATCTGACCGCCTTCGACCACGGTGCCGGTGGCGGTGAGGCTCAGGCCGGTGTTGTCGATCGAATCGGTAATGGTCGTAACGGCCGGCGTCGGGTTCGCCGTCAACTGTTCGAAGTTGCCGCCGGTTACGCCGGAGATCGTGGTGCTAACGGTGCTGCCATTGTTGTAGACATCATTGGCTGGCGTCGGAACGTCCACGCTGCCGGTGGTCTTGCCGGCTTCGATGGTGATGGTCGAGCCGTTGGACAGGGTCACGGTGACCGGGGTTTGCGCCGGATTGGTCAGGGTCGCGGTGTAAGTGATCTGCCCGCCTTCAGTGACAGTGGAACCCGCTGTCAACGTAACGGTGGTGTTGTCGACAGAATCGGTGATCGTCGTCACGGCCGGCGTCGGGTTCGGGGTCAACTGTTCGAAGTTGCCGCCGGTGGCGCCGGTAATGGTGGTGGTGACGATGCTGCCGTTGTTATAGACGTCATTGGCTGGCGTCGGAACGTCCACGCTGCCAGTGGTCTTGCCGGCTTCGATGGTGATGGTCGAACCGTTGGACAAGGTGACGGTAACCGGCGTCTGCGCCGGGTTGGTCAGGGTCGCGGTGTAAGTGATCTGCCCGCCTTCAGTGACAGTAGAACCGGCTGTCAGCGTAACGGTGGTGGTGTCGATCGAATCGGTAATGGTCGTGACCGCTGGCGTCGGGTTCGGCACCAGGTTCTCGAAATTGCCGCCGGTAGCGCCGGTGATCGTGGTGCTGACAGTGCTGCCATTGTTGTAGACGTCATTGGCTGGCGTCGGAACGTTCACGGTGCCGGTAGTCTGGCCGGCGCCGATGGTGATGGTCGAGCCGTTGGACAAGGTGACGGTGACCGGCGTCTGCGCCGGATTGGTCAGGGTCGCGGTGTAGGTGATCTGCCCGCCTTCAGTCACGGTGCCGCCCGCCGTCAGCGTGACGGTGGTGGTGTCGATGGTGTCGGTGACCTGAGTCGTTGCCGGTACGGTCGGCGGCGTCACGATGATGCCGGCGCCGCCCGTGGTGCCGGTGACGGTAACGTCGATCTGGGTCGGGTCGTTATAGACGGTGTCGTTCGGCGCCAGCGGCACGTTGACGGTGCCGGTGGTTTGGCCAGCCTGAATCACGATCACCGCGCCATTGGACAGGGTGATGGTCAGGTCGCTGGTCGGTGCCTGGGTCAGGGTCGCGGTGTAAACCAGTACGCCGCCGGCTTCGGTGATGGTCGGCGTGGCGCTCAGGCTCAGGGTCGACGCCTGCACGATGTTGGCGTTGTTGGTGGTCTGGCCGCCGATGGTGTTCTGCGTGGTCGCCCCGGCAGAGCCGATGCCCGCGGTCGGGAAACCAATGGTCGGATCTACCCGGCCAGCGGTGGCGTCCAACATCACGAAGCTATGGCCACCACCGGCCGCGCCGCCAGTACCGGCAGCGGTCGGGCCGGCTGCGGTGGCTTCGAGGTCTTGAGTCGGGTCGGCGCCGGCAACGATGGCTTGCTGCAGTTCTTCAACCGATGGCGCGGCTTGTGCAGTGGCTTCTGCCAGGTCGGTGCTGGAATCCGGATCGGTGCCACTCCATTGAGTGTCACGGCCCAGGTCCAGGGTCCGGCCATCGGCCAGTTCGAGCGTGACGGCGCCAGCAGCACCAGTGTCTACCTGATCGCCGACCATGAGCCGGTCGCCTTCAACGAGTACGCGGCGGACGCCCTCTGGGGACACCGCGAAAACCTGACCAACAATGCTTTTGACGATGGCAACAACACTGCTCATTGAAGACTCTCCGGGTGTCACGTTCAGTTGACTTCCATGGACCTGATGGCGAATTCGCCAAAGCAGTCTGGACGTACAGATTAAAATTTAGTGCATAAGCTTGACGCTGCAATTCGTCAATAATTTGGCTATATTCTTTCGCTATTTAGTTTATGCCAAACTATTGACCTTATGGGTGCCATCCTAAACAATCGCCCCAGTAATGTCACATTGATATTTAAGCGGCGACCTGTCCTACAGCGTGTGATCCAGTTCCTGTTTTGAACTTTCCGACATACGGTCATTACTGTTGCCATCATCCGACGCAGCGCCCCTATTTGCTGTGACTCAAGACAAGAAGTTCTGGGAAATTTTCTTCATGCGTTCGTACTTGTTCAAAGCCTTACCCTTCGCCCTTGCCGCCAGTTTCGTCCAAGCACAAAGCCTTCCAGAAGCCATGCAGCAGGCGCTGGATGTCCATCCGGAAATCCAGGCTGCGGTGAATAGTCGATTGGCCGCGGATTATCAGTTAAAGGCCGCCAAAGGTGGATACCTGCCACGGGTCGATCTGCTGGGCGGTTACGGTCGCGAAGGCACCGATAACGTCACCACCCGCGCCGACACCGGCAGCAATCATTGGGAAACCCTGAACCGCAGCGAGTCGAGTCTGCGTCTGTCGCAAATGGTTTTTGACGGTTTTGCGACGTCCAGCGAAGTGGGGCGTCAACAAGCCACCGTTAATTCGCGTGCCTATTCCTTGCTGGGGACTTCCGAGCGCACCGCGCTGACCGTGGCCCAGGTTTACCTCGACGTGCTGACCCGCCGCGAATTCGTGCGCCTGGCCGAAGACAACCTGAAGAGCCACGAGCGCATCTTCGACCAGATCAAGTTGCGCACCTCCCGCGGTGTCGGCAGCGGCGCTGACATGGATCAGGCCGAAGCCCGTATGGCCCAGGCCCGCAACAACCTGATCACCGAACAGACCAACCTGGCCGACGCCGAGACCAACTTCCTCAGCGCCGTCGGCCAGATGCCCGATCAGCTTGAGCGTCCTGCACCGTTCCTGGCGCTGCTGCCGGCCAACCTGAATGAAGCCCGCTCGCAGATGCTGGAAAACAGCCCGATCCTGCGCTCTGCCGAATCCGATATTTCCGCGGCGGAAAAACAGTACGAAGCCGCCAAGTCGTCGTTCTACCCGCGTTTCGATGCCGAACTGGGTCGTTCTGCCGACAACGATGTCGATGGCCAGAATGGCCACAGCAACGAATGGCAAGCCATGCTGCGCATGCGCTTCAACCTGTTTGCCGGTGGCAGCAACAAGGCGGATCTGGAGTCCAAGTCGTACCTGTCGAACCAGGCACTGGACATCCGCAACAACGCCCTGCGCGTGTTGAACGAAGAGCTGGGCCTGGCCTGGAACGCCCTCAACAACGCCAACGCCCAAGTGCCGATCGCCCAGCAATATGTCGATCACAGCACCGCGGTGCGTACGGCTTATCAGAAGCAGTTCAGCCTCGGTCAGCGGACCTTGCTCGACTTGCTCGACAGTGAAAACGAGTTGTTCACCGCGTCGCGTCGCCTGGCGGACATTAAAAACACTCAGTTATTTACTCAGTACCGAATCAAGGCGACCATGGGCGAGTTGCTCAAGAGCCAGGGAGTGGTCGCACCGTTGGCATCCGTTGTGCAGAACGACGTGAAGCCAAAGGTTCAATTGCCCGGTATGAATTGAGCAGGACCTTCATTGTTCAATTGTTAGCCAAGAGTGCCGAGCGTGGAATCAGAAGTCAGTCGAGTTCATCTCATTCACGATCCACGCGCGCTGCATGACGATCCGTTACTGGATGGTCTGCTGGCCCTGTGCACGCTGCACCAGAAACCGGCCAGCGCGGCCATGCTCACCACCGGCCTGCCGCTGCCCAAGCAACGCCTGAGCATCGAGTTGCTGCCCCGCGCGGCGGCTCGCGCCGGTCTGCAAGGCCGGGTGCTGCAACGCAAGCTGGAAGATATTCCGGCGATTGCGATGCCGGCGCTGTTGTTGCTCAAGGACGGTCGCAGTGCGGTGCTGCTCGGCTGGCACGGTGACGACCAGGCTCGCGTGTTGCTCAGTGAAACCGATGGCGGCGAAAGCGTGGTCAGCCGTGAACTGCTGGCCGACGACTACATTGGCAAAGTCTTCTTCGCCCAACCGCAACATAAATTTGACGTTAACCACGGCACGCTGATTCCGCGTGCACGTTCGTGGTTCCGCGACACCCTCAAGCGTTCGCGCTGGCTGTACGCCGACGCCATCGCCGCCAGTTTCCTGATCAACATCATCGCCATGGCCGCGCCGCTGTTCGTGATGAACGTCTATGACCGCGTGGTGCCGAACCAGGCCGAATCGACCCTGTGGGTGCTGGCGATCGGCATCACCGGCGCCTACCTGTTCGACCTGATCCTTAAAAGCCTGCGCAGTCTGTGCCTGGACCTGGCCGGCAAGAAAACCGACCTGATCATCTCGGCGACGCTGTTCGAGCGCATCGTCGGCATGGCCATGAAGTACCGCCCGGCCCGGGTCGGCAGCTTCGCCCAGAACATTCACGAGTTTCAGAGCCTGCGCGACTTCCTCGCCTCGCTGACCCTGACCAGCCTGATCGACCTGCCGTTTACCCTGTTGATCTTCATGGTCATCGCGATTCTCGGCGGCCATCTGGTTTGGATTCCGGTGCTGGCGTTCCCGATAGCGCTGCTGATCGGCTACGCCTTGCAGAAGCCGCTGGTAGCGACCATGGAACGCACCATGGCCCTCGCCGCCGAGCGCCAGTCGAGCCTGATCGAAACCCTCGCCGGCCTCGACGCGGTGAAGGTCAACAATGCCGAAAGCGAACGCCAGTACCAGTGGGAACAGACCATCGGCACCCTCAGCCGCCTCGAACTGCGGGTGAAAATGCTCTCCGGCCTGGCGATGAACATCACCTTGCTGATCCAGCAACTGGCCGGGGTGATCATGATCGTCTTCGGCGTGTACCAGATCATCGACGGTCACCTGAGCATGGGCGGCCTGATTGCCTGCTACATGCTCAGTGGTCGCGCGCTGAGCCCGCTGGCCTCGTTGTCCGGCCTGTTGACCCGTTACCAGCAAGCGCGGGTGACCATGGTTTCGGTGGACCAGATGATGGAGTTGCCGCAAGAGCGCAACTTCGAAGAACGTCCGCTGAGCCGCAAGGTCCTGCAAGGCGCCATCGAATGCCGTCAGCTGAACTTCACCTACCCGAACCAGCAGAACCCGGCGCTGAAGAACATCAACCTGATCATCAAGCCCGGCGAGAAAATCGGCATCATCGGTCGCAGCGGCTCGGGTAAAAGCTCCCTGGCCAAACTGCTGGTGGGCCTCTATCAGCCGGACGACGGCGCCTTGCTGGTGGATGGCGTTGATATCCGCCAGATCGACGTCAGCGAACTGCGCCACAACATCGGCTACGTGCCCCAGGACATTCAATTGCTCGCCGGCACCTTGCGCGACAACCTTGTGTCCGGCGCACGCTATGTCGAAGACGAACTGGTGCTGCAAGCCGCCGAACTGGCCGGCGTGCACGAATTTGCTCGTCTGCACCCGCAAGGTTATGAACTGCAAGTCGGCGAGCGCGGGCAGAACCTGTCCGGCGGCCAGCGGCAGAACGTGGCACTCGCGCGTGCGCTGCTGCTCAACCCGCCGATCCTGCTGCTCGACGAACCGACCAGCGCCATGGACAACACTGGCGAAGAACGCCTCAAGCAACGCCTTGCCGCTGTGATTGAAAGCAAAACCGTGGTGCTGGTGACGCACCGGGCATCGCTGCTGTCGTTGGTGGATCGCCTGTTGGTGATCGACCGTGGGCAGATTCTCGCCGATGGGCCGAAAGCCGTTGTGATGGAAGCGTTGAAGAAGGGGCAGATCAGTGTTGCTTAAGTCGGGTGTCAAAGACTCTATCCGCCGCTACTTCAAAGGCTCCGCCTCGCTGCAAGGCCAGCCATTGCCGGAAGTGAACAAAGCGCTGATCGAAGATGCGCCGCGCGTGGTGCGGCTGACCATCTGGGCGATCATCGGCTTCTTCGTGTTCCTGATGCTCTGGGCCAACTTCGCGGTGATCGACGAAGTGACCAAGGGCGACGGCAAGGCGATTCCATCGTCGAAGATCCAGAAAATCCAGAACCTTGAGGGCGGTATCGTCTCCGAACTGTTCGTCAAGGAAGGGCAGATCGTCGAGGCCGGCGCGCCGCTGATTCGTCTGGACGACACGCGGTTCGCCTCCAACGTTGGCGAAACCGAGGCGGATCGCCTGTCGATGTTGCTGCGGGTCGAGCGTTTGAGCGCCGAGGTCGATGACCGTCCGCTGAACTTCCCGGCCGACGTGCTCAAAGCCGTACCGGGCCAGGCGGCCAGCGAAGAGTCGCTGTACACCAGCCGTCGTCAGCAACTGCACGATGAAATCGGTGGCTTGCAGGAACAGTTGATCCAGCGTCAGCAAGAGCTGCGCGAGTTCTCCTCCAAGCAGTCGCAGTACCGCAATGGCCTGGCGTTGCAACGCCAGGAAATCAACATGTCCGAGCCGTTGGTAGCCCAGGGCGCGGTGTCGCCGGTGGAAGTGCTGCGGCTCAAACGCGCCGAAGTGGAAACCCGCGGGCAACTGGACGCGACCACCCTGGCCATTCCGCGCGCCGAGTCGGCGATCAAGGAAGTGCAGCGCAAAATCGACGAAACCCGCGGCAAATTCCGCAGCGAAGCCCTGACCCAACTCAACGAAGCCCGCACCGATTTGAACAAGGCCCAAGCCACCGGCAAAGCGCTGGAAGATCGCGTGAGCCGTACGTTGGTGACATCGCCAGTGCGCGGGATCGTCAACAAACTGCTGGTGAACACCATTGGCGGCGTGATCCAGCCGGGCGTCGACCTGGTGGAAATCGTGCCGTTGGACGACACCTTGCTGGTGGAAGCCAAAGTCCGCCCGCAAGACATCGCCTTCCTGCACCCGGGGCAAGAGGCGACGGTGAAATTCACCGCGTACGACTACACCATCTACGGTGGGCTCAAAGCCAAGCTTGAGCAGATCGGCGCTGACACCATCACCGATGAAGACAAGAAAACCACCTACTACATCATCAAGCTGCGCACTGATCGCAGCCACCTGGGAACGGACGAGAAACCGTTGCTGATCATTCCGGGGATGGTGGCGTCGGTGGACATCATCACGGGGAAGAAGACCGTGCTCAGCTATCTGCTCAAGCCGATCATTCGGGCGCGGGCTGAGGCGTTGCACGAGCGGTAGGCAGATAAACCTTGTGGCGAGGGAGCTTGCTCCCGCTGGGGCGCGAAGCGACCCTAAAAAAAAGGACTGCTGCGCAGTCCAACGGGAGCAAGCTCCCTCGCCACAGGTAGCTCATCGCTAGTTCTGCCATATCGTTATTCACTAACGGTATTTAAATTTCAATTCTTATGACTATAAAGTCACTCTCCTGCGTACCTGCCGACCAATCGGCGCGCCGCACGACACGAACCAACACGGGACCTCCGTGAGTTTCTGATCGACGCGCGCGCCCTTGAGCGTGCCGTGCGTGGGAGTGATTCAAATGTCAGCCGTCTCTACGTCGCAAAGCATCGCACCGCAAACCTTCGACATCCGCCCGTTCAGCGGCGCCGTCGGTGCCGAAATCATCGGCCTGGACCTGTCCCGCCCGATCAATGACCAGGACTTCGCCCGCATCCACCGCGCGCACCTGGATCATCACGTCGTTGTGTTCCGCGACCAGCGCATTACCCCCGAACAGCAAATCGATTTCAGCCGCCGCTTCGGCGTGTTGCAGATCCATGTGCTGAAGCAGTTCCTGCTGACCGGGCACCCGGAAATCCTCATCGTTTCCAACATCATCGAAAACGGCGTCTCCGTCGGCCTCGGTGATGCGGGCAAGTTCTGGCACTCGGACCTTTCCTATAAAGAACTGCCGAGCCTCGGCTCGATGCTGCATGCCCAGGAATTGCCATCCGAAGGCGGCGACACCCTCTTCGCTGACATGCACAAAGCCTGGGACGGCTTGCCCGAGGCGTTGCGTAAAGCCGTTGAAGGTCGCTCCGCCGCGCACTCCTACACCGCGCGCTACAGCGAAACCAAATTCGAAGGCAACTGGCGCCCGACCCTGACCCCGGAGCAGCTCGCCCAGGTCGCCGAAGTCGTGCACCCGATCGTTCGCACCCACCCGGAAAACGGGCGCAAAGCGTTGTTCGTCAGCGAGGGTTTCACCACGCGCATCGCCGGCCTGCCGGAAGATGAGAGCAAACAACTGCTCGACGAGCTCTACGCCCACAGCGTGTTGCCGCAAAACATCTACCGCCATCAGTGGCAGCCCCACGACCTGGTGTTCTGGGACAACCGCTCGCTGATTCACCTTGCCGCCGGTTGCCCCAGCTACCTGCGCCGCAAGCTGTTTCGCACCACCATCCAGGGCGACGCGCCTTTCTGATTTGTCGGAGATCCATCATGTCCAAACGTCTTTCATTGGCACCGCTGGCTGCGGCCATCGGCCTGGGTTTCAGCCTGCTCGCCAGCAGCCTGTTGGCACCGACCGTGGCCCAGGCTGAAGGTGAAATCCGCATCGCCGAGCAGTTCGGCATTGTTTACCTGCTGCTCAACGTGGTCCGCGATCAAAACCTGATCGAGAAGTACGGCAAGCAGGAAGGCATCGACATCAAGGTCGACTGGACTCAGCTCTCGGGCGGCGCGGCGGTCAATGATGCGTTGCTATCCGGTTCCATCGACATTGCCGGCGCCGGCGTCGGTCCGTTGCTGACCATTTGGGATCGCACCCACGGCAAGCAGAACGTCAAAGCCGTCGCTTCGTTGGGTAACTTCCCGTATTACCTGGTGAGCAATAATCCCAAGGTCAAAACCATCGCTGACTTCACCGAAAAGGACCGGATTGCGGTGCCGGCGGTCGGGGTTTCCGTGCAGTCGCGCTTCCTGCAATACGCGGCGGCCAAGCAGTGGGGCGACAAGGAATTCAATCGCCTCGACAAATACACCATCGCCATTCCACACCCGGACGCGACGGCTGCGCTGATTGCTGGCGGCACTGAGCTGACCGGGCATTTCTCCAACCCGCCGTTCCAGGATCAGGCGTTGGAAAACCCTAACGTACATGTGGTGCTCAATACCTATGACCTGCTCGGCCCGAACTCGCCGACGGTGCTATTCGCCACCGAGAAATTCCGCGACGAGAACCCGAAAACCTACAAGGCGTTCGTCGAAGCCCTGACCGAAGCGGCGCAATTCGCGCAGAACGATAAAGGCGCAGCGGCGGACACTTACATCCGCGTGACCAAGGCCAAAATCGACCGTGCGGCGCTGCTGAAAATCATCGACAACCCGCAGTTCGAATTCAGCGTCACGCCGAAAAACACCTACCCGCTGGCGGAATTCCTCTACCGCGTCCGCGCGATCAAAAACAAACCGGATTCGTGGAAGGATTACTTCTTCCAGGACGCCAAACCGCTGCAAGGGAGCTGATCGAGATGAACGCTCCTTTGCAAGGCCACACGGCCAGCAACCCGATCGCGGCAGCCCAGGCGCTGCTGTCGGTCGATCACGTCAGCCTGGAATACCGCACGCCGCAGCGGGTTGTCCGGGCCACCCATCAGGTCAGTTTCGAGGTCGATCCGGCGGACCGCTTTGTCCTGCTCGGCCCGTCCGGGTGCGGCAAATCGACGTTGCTCAAAGCCGTCGCCGGGTTCATTCAGCCTTGCGAGGGTGAGATTCGTCTGCTGGGGCAAACCGTCGACGCACCGGGGCCGGACCGGATCGTGGTGTTCCAGGAATTCGATCAACTGCCGCCGTGGAAAACGGTGAAGCAGAACGTGATGTTTCCACTGCTCGCCTCTAAAACCCTCAAGCGCAAGGACGCCGAGGAGCGAGCGCTGCATTATCTGGACAAGGTCGGGTTGGCGGCGTTTGCCGATGCCTATCCGCATACCCTGTCCGGCGGCATGAAAGCGCGGGTAGCCATTGCTCGGGCGTTGGCGATGCAGCCGAAAATCCTCCTGATGGACGAACCCTTCGCCGCTCTCGACGCGCTGACCCGACGCAAGATGCAGGAAGAATTGCTGCTGCTCTGGGAAGAGGTGCGTTTTACGCTGCTGTTCGTCACCCACTCCATCGAAGAAGCGCTGGTGGTGGGCAATCGCATCCTGCTGCTGTCGCCGCATCCGGGTCGCGTGCGGGCGGAAGTCCACAGTCATCAATACGACTTGCACAGCCTCGGCGGCGTGGCGTTCCAGGAATCGGCGCAGCGGATTCATCGGTTGTTGTTCGATGAAGGTCAATCGCCGGAGACCGAGCGCGAGCTGGATTTCGCCGACATCCGCATCGCTTATTGAGCCATTGAGAGGATTGCCCGATGAGCCAGTTTTCATCTGCGCGTAAAGAGTTCGAAACCGACCTGCAACCGCTGCTCAGCGTGCCCGTGGAGCGTGAACTGCCCCTCGGTCAGCGCCTGTGGCAACAAGGCTGGCTGCGCAAAAGCCTGATCCTGATTTTGCTCGCGGTACTTTGGGAAATCGTCGCCCGCGTCCAGAACAACGACCTGTTGCTGCCAAGCTTCCTGCAAACCAGCAGCGCGCTGTATGACGGCCTGCTCAGCGGCGAATTGCTGGGCAAAGTGTGGATTTCGCTGGTCGTTTTACTGAAGGGTTACCTGATTGGCATCGTCCTGGCCTTTGCCCTCACCACGCTGGCGGTCTCGACGCAGTTCGGTCGCGACCTGCTGAGTACGCTGACCTCGATGTTCAATCCGCTGCCAGCGATTGCACTGTTGCCGCTGGCGTTGCTGTGGTTTGGCCTGGGGCAGAACAGCCTGATTTTTGTGCTGGTGCATTCGGTGCTGTGGGCTTTGGCCCTCAACACCTATGCCGGGTTTCTCGGCGTCTCTGAAACCCTGCGCATGGCCGGGCGCAACTATGGCTTGAAGGGTATGCGTTTCGTGCTGTTCATCCTGATCCCGGCGGCGCTGCCGTCGATTCTGGCGGGGCTGAAAATCGGCTGGGCGTTTGCCTGGCGCACGTTGATTGCGGCTGAGTTGGTGTTTGGGGCCACCAGCGGCAAGGGCGGGTTGGGTTGGTATATTTTTCAGAATCGGAATGAGCTTTATACGGACAAGGTGTTCGCCGGGTTGGCGGTGGTGATTTTGATTGGGCTATTGGTGGAGAACCTGGTGTTCGACACGTTGGAGCGGGTGACGGTAAAGCGCTGGGGGATGCAGCGCTAACCCCCAATCCGTAGGAGCAAAGCTTGCTCGCGATGAACGATAACGCGGTCTACCTGATACACCGCGGCGTCTCAATCGCGAGCAAGCTTTGCTCCTACGGGTAGATTCGCTGCTAGCATTGCGTCTGAATCAATCCTGATCAGCCAAGAGTGCTCAGCATGCAACTCCCGGACATGAACCTGTTGGTCGCCCTCGACGCTTTGCTCGATGAGGGCAGCGTGGTGGGCGCCGCGCGGCGGATGAACCTCAGCCCGGCGGCCATGAGCCGCACCCTGACGCGCATCCGCGAAGCCATCGGCGACCCGATTCTGGTCCGCGCCGGCCGTGGGCTGGTGCCGACCCCCAAGGCGTTGGCACTGCGTGAACAGGTGCGGGACGTGGTTGAGCAAGCGGCGCTGCTGTTCCGCTCGGCGGAAGCGGTGGAACTGAGCACGTTGCGTCGGCGCTTCAGCATCCGCGCCAATGACTTTTTCGTCGGCGTTTACGGCGGCAAGTTGTTCGACACCATGGAGCGTCAGGCCCCGCACTGCGAGCTGCGCTTCGTCCCTGAAGGCGATGGCGACGATGAGGCGCTGCGCGAAGGGCGGATCGACCTGAGCATCAGCAACAATCGCCCGGTGATGCCAGAAGTGAAGATCCAGAACCTGTTTTCCACTCAGTTCGTCGGCCTGGCGCGGGAAGATCATCCGCTGTTCGATGAAGAAATCACCGCTGAGCGCTACGCCGGGTTTGCCCACATCAGCATGTCCCGGCGCGGGATTGCCCGTGGGCCGATCGACACCGCGCTCAACGCCTTGGGGCTGGAGCGCCGCGTGGCGGTGATTGCGCCGAGCTTTCACGCGGCGATGTTTGCCTTGCCTGATTCCGATCTGCTGCTGCCGGTGCCGAAGGAAGCGCTGCTGAGCGTGCGGCGTTTGGGGTTGAAGCTGCGTTCGTTCACGTTGCCGATTCCATTGCCGACGCTGATGCTGACCCAGGCCTGGCATCCGCGGTTCGACAAGGATTCGGCTCATCGCTGGATGCGTGAGACTCTTAAGGCGTGTTGTGATGAGACGTGGTTGGCTGCGCAACCGGTTTGAAGATCAAGAGATGCGATTTTTTGATCTTGTCTTTTGATTGCTGCGTCTGGCGCACTTATAAACTGCCAATAAGTCAATTTTCGTAACGTCCCATCCTCCCTAAAATGCCCCGGTATTCACACACCGGAGCTCGCAGTAAATGACTTCCCTCACGGCCCCGGCCCCTCTCGCCGTGGCCAGCCCTGCCGCCATCACGCCGCCGGTATTCGGTCTGCGGATCATCATCGGTCTGGTGGGCGTGTTGCTGGCGGTGCTGGTGTCCGGCCTGAACGAGATGGTGACCAAAGTCGCCCTGGCCGACATTCGCGGCGCGTTGGCCATCGGCTACGACGAAGGCACCTGGCTGGTCGCCAGCTACACCGCGACCTCGGTGGCAGCGATGGCGTTCGCGCCGTGGTGCTCGGTGACGTTCTCGTTGCGCCGTTTCACCCTCTGCGCCATCGGCCTCTTCACCCTGCTGGGCGTGCTGTGCCCGTTCGCGCCGAACTACGAAAGCCTGTTGCTGATGCGCATCGTCCAGGGCCTTGCCGGCGGGGCGTTGCCGCCGATGCTGATGACCGTCGCCCTGCGTTTCCTGCCGGCCAACGTCAAGCTCTACGGTTTGGCCGGGTATGCCCTGACGGCGACCTTCGGCCCTGGCCTCGGTACGCCATTGGCCGGGTTGTGGACCGAGTACGTCGGTTGGCAATGGACCTTCTGGCAAATCATCGTGCCGTGTTTGATTGCCATGGCGGCAGTGGCTTACGGTTTGCCTCAGGACCCGCTGCGCCTGGAGCGCCTGAAGCAATTCAACTGGCGCGGTTTGCTGCTGGGGTTTCCGGCGATCTGCATGTTGGTGATCGGCATCCTGCAGGGCAATCGGCTGGACTGGTTTGAATCGAGCCTGATCTGCCTTTTGCTTGGCGGCGGGCTGCTGTTGTTGGTGCTGTTTTTGATCAACGAATGGTCGCAGCCGATCCCGTTCTTCAAGTTGCAGATGCTCGGGATTCGCAACCTGTCGTTCGCCTTGATGACCCTGGCCGGCGTTCTGGTGGTGCTGTTGGCGGTGGTGATCATTCCGTCCAGTTACCTGGCGCAAGTCCAGGGTTATCGACCGATCCAGACCGCGCCGATCATGCTGATCGCGGCACTGCCGCAGTTGATCGCGCTGCCGTTGGTGGCGGCGTTGTGCAACTTGCGCTGGGTGGATTGCCGCTGGGTGCTGGGGATCGGTTTGAGCATGCTGGTGCTGTCCTGCCTCGGCGGTTCGCAGCTGACCTCGGTGTGGATTCGTGATGATTTCTACGTCCTTCAACTGCTGCAAATCTTCGGGCAACCCATGGCGGTGTTGCCGCTGTTGATGCTCTCCACCGGCAGCATCACGCCGATGGAAGGGCCGTTCGCCTCGGCCTGGTTCAACACCGTCAAAGGCCTGTCGGCGGTGATCGCCACCGGCATCATCGATGCGCTGACCACCGCACGCCTGCATTTCCACTCGACCATGTTGGTCGACAGCCTCGGCAACTCGCCCCTGGCCGACAGCGACAGCGCCGGCCTTGCCCATCGACTGCATGAGCAGGCCGTGGTGCTGACCGCTTCCGATCTTTATCTGTGCATGGCGGGCGTCGCGGTTGCGCTGATCCTGCTGATTTTCTGGCTGCCGACGCGGATCTTCCCGCCCCGTGCGCCGACTTGAACGCTTCACTGAAACAGAAGGTTTTTATGACGACTTTTACCAAGCAAAAAGTGGCGGTCGGCGTGGCTACCGCGATCGCGGTCGGCGTGCTGATTTACTTGGTCGCACCGGGTCTGTTCGGCAAACGCACGCAACAGAGCACCAACGACGCCTTTGTCTCGGCGGACTTCACCTTGGTCGTACCGCGTGTCGCCGGGTTTATCAAAGAGGTGCTGGTGGAGGACAACCAGCAGGTCAAGGCCGGGCAGTTGCTGGCCTTGATTGATGACCGCGACCTACGCGCCGCCGCCCAGGCCGCAGACGCCGAAACCCTGGTGGCCAGGGCGCAACTGCAAAACGCCCGGGCAACCCTTGAGCGTCAGACCTCGGTGATCGCCCAGGCCCAGGCCACAGTGGTCTCGGCCAAGGCAGAAATGGCTTTCGCCGAGCATGAATTGAACCGCTACAACCACCTCGCTGGCGTCGGCGCCGGCACGGTGCAGAACGCGCAACAGGCGCGTACCCGCATCGATCAGGCGACCGCGCGGCTGGCCAATGCCACGGCGGTGCTCGCGGCGGAGCGCAAGCAAGTGGACATTCTTACCGCCCAGCGTGATGCCGCCGAAGGTGGACTGAAACGCTCGCAAGCGGCGCTGGAAATCGCCAGTTACGAACTGTCTTACACGCGCATCGTCGCGCCGCAGGACGGCATGGTCGGTGAGCGGGCGGTGCGGGTGGGCGCTTATGTCACGCCGGGCAGCAAGATTCTCGCCGTGGTGCCGTTGGCCCAGGCTTTTGTGGTGGCCAATTTCCAGGAGACTCAATTGCGGGATGTGCAGCAGGGGCAGGACGTGCAGGTGCGCGTTGATAGTCTCGGCGGTGAGATGTTGAGCGGTCGCGTCGAAAGCATCGCACCGGCCACCGGGGTGACGTTTGCCTCGGTCAAACCGGACAACGCCACCGGCAACTTCACCAAGGTCGTGCAGCGGATTCCGGTGAAGATCGTCCTCGATCCGGGCCAGCCATTGGCGGAGCGGTTGCGGGTCGGGATGTCGGTGGACGCGCGGATTGATACGGCGACGCCAATGCGTGAGGTGGCCAAGCGATGAACTCTCTCGCAATCCTGTGGCGAGGGAGCTTGCTCCCGCTGGGCCGCGAAGCGGACCCAAAAAAATCGACGAGTGCTGCGCACTCGAGCGGGAGCAAGCTCCCTCGCCACAAAAGCTGCATGCTGTCAGCCGCTATTGTTTTGAGTCTGTTGTCCCTGAGCGCCTGCACCGTCGGCCCGGACTTCCTCAAACCCGAGCCACAGCAAGTCGCCGAATGGTCAAAACCCGCCAACGCCGCGGAAAGCCAAGCGACGACGCAGACGATGGACGAGCGCTGGTGGGAAGTGTTCCACGACCCGAAACTCTCGGCCCTGAGTCAGCGCGCCCTGACCGATAACCTCGACCTGAAGCTCGCCAGCAGCCGCTTGCAGCAAAGCCGCGCCGCACGGCAAGTCATCACCGCCGACCGCTATCCCATGACCGCCGCCACCGGCAGCTACGGGCGTGAACGCAACAGCGGCGAAGGCCTGAGCGATCCTTCCGGCAAAAACGGCCACTCGGCCTTCAACCTCTGGGACGCCGGTTTTTCCGCCTCCTGGGAACTGGATTTCTGGGGCCGCGTGCGCCGCGAAACCGAAGCCGCCGACGCCACCCTCGAAGTCGCGGAAAACGACCGTCGCGGCGTGCTGTTGTCGGTATTGGCTGAAACCGCCCAGGACTACATCCAGCTGCGCGGCGTGCAGAACACCCGCGCTGTCACCGAGCAGAACCTCGACGTCGCCCGGCACAGCCTGAAGCTCTCGCAATTGCGCCTGGCCGACGGCGTTGCCACGGACCTGGACGTCGCCGAAGCCGCCGCGCAAGTGGCAGCCATCGAGTCGCGCCTGCCAGCGTTGGAGCAGCGTCAGTCACAACTGATCAACGCCCTGAGCCTATTGATGGGCGAACCACCGCAAGCGTTGCACGCCGAGTTATCCACAGACGCGCCAGTGCCGCAGACCCCGCGTCAGGTCGCCATCGGCCTGCCGTCGCAACTGGCCGAACGCCGCCCCGACATCCGCCAGGCCGAAGCCCGCCTGCATGCCGCGACGGCAAGCATCGGCGTGGCCAAGGGCGATTTCTATCCGCGGATCACCTTGTCGGGCAACATCGGTTCCCAGGCCATGCAACTGAGCGATTTCGGTTCCTGGAGCTCACGCTCATTCGGCATCGGCCCGCAATTCAGCTTGCCGCTGTTCGACGGCGGTCGCCTGCGCGGCATGCTCAACCTGCGCGAAGCCCAGCAACAGGAAGCGGCCATCGCCTATCAGCAAACCGTGCTACGCGCCTGGCATGAAATCGACGACCAGTTGACCGCCTACAACGCCAGCCAACTACGCCGCGACAGCCTCGCCGAAGCCGTCCGCCAAAACCAGATCGCCCTGCGCACCGCGCAACAGCAATACGTGGAAGGCGTGGTGGATTTCGTCAACGTGCTGACCGTGCAAGGGGAGTTGTTGGCGACTCAGCAGCAATGGGTTGAGAGCTCGACGGGCGTGTCGTTGGCGATGGTGGGGTTGTACAAGGCGTTGGGGGGAGGGTGGGAGTCGGTTTATCCGGTGGCGAAAGTCGCTACCAATAATCCGGTTTGATGGCTGGCGTCTTGCGGGTAGGGACCTTTTCTGGAAACTGGTGTGACTGGAGCTTTTCTGCAGATATGACTCTTCGCATCCAGTGAGCGTTTTCTTTCAACGATCCAGGCGATGGTCGGTTTAACCCTGCTCGATGAGGAAGAATGACTCCAACGGTAATGTCAGGAAAATCTTCACGAATAGCTCTAAGGGCAGGAGTCATGTCGGTGTCGCTGGATACCAGCACTAGCTGTTCGATACGTTCATGAACTTCGAGTGCGGCTTGTATGGAGTACCCGCGAGCAATCCATAGAACACGTTGTAGCCATCAGCAAAGAAAGCTGTACGCACAAACTTGATCCTCAGAAACGAAAAAACCGGCCTAGGCCGGTTTCTTCACCCCAACGGCCAGTGAATTTAATCTCTGCGTACGGGGTTCAGTAGGGCGATCCTAAGTTGTGTGGTGCCAAATACGTCAACCTTCGATTGACTGAGGCTCTAAACGACTGGATGAAATCCCGCACCGGCAACCCAGTTTTGGGTAGGTGCCGGGTTGATGGTCAAGTCACAATTGGCTTCATCTGTTAACGGTTGCGACAGGCAAGCTGCGAAGAGGGGAATAGTGTGCAGGGGCGAAGCGTCCATCCTCCCGCTTCAGTTTCGACTGAAGGCGAGTTCCCGTTTTCGTGTGGGATTTTGTACCCGCTCTCATTAAGTGGGAGAGCAAACGAACACTCTGAAAATTTTGTCCTTTTTGAAACAACACATTTCCACCCAATGCTGGCTATTCGCTTGACGCAACCCCCCGCTGTCGTAGACTCCGGTCATCCGTCAGGGAGTCACGGTTATGCCGCGTTTTGGAAGCTGGGTTATCGGATTGACCTTTGTAACGTGCGCAGTACAGGCGCAAACGCCTGCGCCAGATGATCCGTTGCTGGAAAACAACGCGGCCGGTGGCACCGCGCAGGCCAGCAGTGAAGCCCGCGGCGTTTTGCGGGCGCGGGATCAGGCGGTGCTGGCCAGCGAGTTGCCGGGGCGGATTGTCGAGTTGCCGTTCAGCGAGGGCGAGTCGTTCAAGAAGGGCGATACCCTGGCGAAGTTTGATTGCTCGGGTTTTCAGGCCCAGCTCAACGCGGCGCAAGCCGCCAGCCGTGGGGCCAGTGAAGAGCTGTCGCACAACAAGCAATTGGCCGCATTGAATTCGGTCGGGCGTTTTGAAGTGGCGCGGGCCGAGGCCAAGGTCAGCGAGACTCAGGCGCAATCCCAGGTTTATCAGGTGCAGGTCAAACGCTGCAGTGTGCTCGCACCGTTCGATGGCCAGGTCGTCGAGCGCAAGGTCCAGCGTTATGAAAGCGTGGCGGCCGGCGCGCCGTTGCTGGATGTGGTCGATAACCGCACCCTGGAAATCCATCTACTGATTCCGTCGCGCTGGATGGGCAAGCTCAAGCCCGGCCAGACCTTCAGTTTTGTCCCCGATGAAACCGGCCAGCCGCTGGATGCCACGGTCAAGCGCCTGGGCGCGCGGATCGATGAAGGCAGCCAGACCTTGTTGCTGGTGGCGACGCTGCCCAACGCTAACGGCTTGTTGGCCGGCATGAGTGGAACGGCGCGCTTCGCGGAGCTCAAGTGAACGCGCCGCTGACCGGCGGCGCCGAGCAGGTATTCGCCCGCTTTCTCGACCTCGAACGCCTGACCCGCGCCGCGCGCACCCCGGCGCAACTGGCCTACAGCCTGGTCAACGACGGCCAGGCACTGTTCGGTTTTCGCCATGCGGCGCTGTTGATTGCCGGCAAGGTGCAGGCCGTGACCGGCGTCAGTGCGGTGGACCCGAATGCGCCGTTCGTGGCGTTCGTCGAGCAAGCAGTGGCGCAGCTCTTCAAACGCGAAATCCTGAAACAGGCGCGGGTGATCCCGCACGATGGCCTCAGCGAATCGATCCAGGCCGACTGGCAAAGCCTTAGCGCCGCCCAGGTGTTCTGGCTGCCGCTGATCGATCATCAGGGCGAAGTCTTTGGCGGTTTGTGGCTGGCCCGGGACAATCCCTGGAATCCCTCCGAACAAGTTTTGCTCTCGCAACTCGGCGACACCTACAGCCATGCCTGGCTCGCGCTGCAACCGCGCAAACCGTGGCGGTTGCGCTGGACCCGTAAACGTCAGGTAGCGCTGGTGGCGGTGGCGCTGCTGGCCCTGTTGATCCCGGTGCGCCAATCGGTGCTGGCGCCGGCCGAAGTGGTGCCGTTGGGCGGTCGTGTTGTCGCCGCGCCGCTGGACGGGGTGATTTCAGAGTTCCTGGTCAAGCCCAATCAAACGGTGAAAACCGGCGACCTGCTGCTGCGCTTCGAAAACACCACGCTCAAGGCTCAGGCCGATGTGTCCCAGCGCGCCCTGGGCGTGGCCGAAGCCGAGCTCAAGGCCAATTCCCAACGCTCCTTCGCCGACGCCGAATCCAGTTCGAAAATTGACCTGCTGGCGGCGCGGGTCGAACAGAAACGCGCCGAGCGGGACTACGCCCGCGAGCTGCTTAAACGCAGCGAAGTGCGCGCCGAGCGCGATGGCATTGCCGTGTTTGCCGACGCCGAACGCTGGACCGGCAAACCGGTGCAGACCGGCGAACGGTTGATGGAAATCGCCGACCCGAACCAGGCCGAGTTGCGCATCGAATTGGCGGTGGGCGATGCGATTGCCCTGGAGCCGGGGGCAGAGGTTTCGCTGTTTCTCGACAGCGATCCCTTGCAACGGCATCTGGCCAAACTCGAACGCTCAGCCTACGAAGCGCAGCCCACGGCGGGCGGACAACTGGCTTATCGATTGGACGCAAACTTCGATGCGGCTCCGCCACGTATCGGCCTGCGCGGCACCGCGAAAATTTTCGGCGACCGTGCGCCGCTGGCGCTGTACCTGTTGCGTCGACCACTGGCCGGGTTGCGTCAAAGCGTGGGCCTGTAGATGAACCTGCCGAGCCTGCGGGCAGACTTGCAACTGCAAGCGGCGGCGCCGGCCCTCGACGGCTCGCCGCGCTGGACCCTGGCCGACCCGGTGCGCGGTCGTTATTTCAAACTCGGCGCGGCGGCGATGCGCCTGTTGCGTCATTGGTCCCTGGGCGATCCCGACAAGGTGTTGCAAGCGGCGAACCGCGAGCCGGGCCTGCCGTTGGATGGCACTGAGCTTGAGCAACTGCTGAATTTCCTCCGTGGCCACGACCTGATCACCGCCCTCGATCCGCAACAGCGCGCCAGCTACAGCCTGAAAGCCGCCTCCCAGCGCCAGACGCTGTGGCAGGTCCTGTTGCACCAATACCTGTTTTTCCGCATTCCGCTGTGGCGCCCGGACGCGTTTCTCAATCGCGCCTGGCCGTGGCTGGAGCGCTTCGGCCCGAATGCTTTGCGCTTCGGCTTGCCGGCCACCCTGATGCTGGGGGTGTTCCTGGTGTCCCGGGACTGGCAGCGATTTATCGCGACCTTCCCGCATTTGTTCAGCCTTGGCGGCGCACTGTCGTTCGGTGTGGCGCTGTTCTTTGCCAAGCTCTGTCACGAATTCGGCCACGCCTTCATGGCCAAGCGTGCCGGTTGCCGGGTGCAGAGCATGGGCGTGGCATTCATGGTGATGCTGCCGATGTTCTACACCGATGTCAGCGACGCCTGGCGGGTCAATGATCGGCGCGCCCGGTTGCTGATCGGCGCCGGGGGCGTGATGGCGGAATTGCTGCTGGCCAGCGTCGCGTTGCTGGCCTGGTCGTTCCTGCCCGACGGGCCCGGACGCACAGCGGCGTTCATGCTCGCCAGCGCGACCTGGATCACCACGCTGGTGATTAACCTCAACCCGTTCATGCGCTTCGATGGTTACTTTTTGCTCAGTGACTTCTGGGAAGTCGACAACCTCCAGGGTCCAGCCTTTGCCCTGTGCCGCTGGCGTTTGCGCGAAGCCCTGTTCGGTTATGGCGCGCCGGCGCCGGAGCCTTGGTCGCCGTCGATGCAACGCCGTTTGTTGATCTGGGGCTACGGTTCGTGGCTGTGGCGCGCGGTGCTGTTTTTCGGGATTGCGCTGGCGGTGTATCACCTGTTCTTCAAGCTGTTGGGCATCTTCCTGATGTTCGTCGAACTGGTGTGGTTCATCTTCCTGCCGATCGTGCGTGAATGGCGCGAGTGGTGGACCCGCCGCGATCAGGCCCACGCCCCGCGGGTGTTGCTGAGCACGCTGGGGTTGGTCGCGATTGTTCTGCTGTTGGCGGTGCCGTGGCGCAGTGCGGTGGAGTTGCCGTCGATGCTCGAGGCCGGTCGCGTCAGCACGTTGCATGCGCCGGTGGCGTCGCGGGTCAAGCAGGTGAACGTGCGCGATGGTCAGCTGGTGGCCCAGGGCGAGGTGTTGATTGAACTGGAATCCCCTGACCTCGACTCACGCCAGGCCATCGTCCGCCGGGAAATCCAGATCCAGCAATTGCAGATGCGCCGGCAGGCCAGCCGCAGTGAAACCGTGGCCGACGCTGGCATCGTCGAGCAGCGTCTGGCCGAAGCCGTGGCCGAGTATCGCGGACTGGCCGCGCAGCGCGAGCGTTTGCTGATTCGGGCCCCCCAGGCCGGCAAGGTGCGTGACCTGCTGCCGCAATTGAATGCCGGGCGCTGGTTGTCGCCCAAGGAGCCGCTGGCCAGGGTGGTCGAGGAGGGCGCGCGTTTGCGTGGTTATCTGGCCGAGGCCGAATTGTGGCGGGTCGCGCCCGGGGCTCAGGGGCGGTTTATCGCCGAGGACCCGATGCACCCGGCCGTCGCCGTGCAACTG
The DNA here is from genome assembly GCF_012935755.1 of Pseudomonas sp. ADAK2. GTDB lineage: Bacteria > Pseudomonadota > Gammaproteobacteria > Pseudomonadales > Pseudomonadaceae > Aquipseudomonas. Next base: position 4,298,253 of record NZ_CP052862.1, on the reverse strand, counting down.
AGCGAAATCGACACCAACGGTGCCGGGTTCATTGAGCAGGAAGCGCTGACGTCCGACCATCACGGGCCGATTGCGGTGCGCCGCGACCAGAGCCAGCGCCCGGAGCCGATTCAGGCGCAATACGCGGTACGCCTCAGGCCGCTCGACGCTATCGCCACCCCGACGCAACCGTTGCGCGGTGTGGTGGTGGTGCAAGGTCGCAGTGAGTCATTGTTGGGAACGGCCTGGCACCGGATGGCGGCGTTGGGTGTGAGGGAGAGTGGTTTTTAGCCCAGGGAGACTTCGCAATGCTGAACAGCAATTCCAATGACGTGGGTGATCTGGTGGTGCGCCCGTCCTGTGCCACTGACGGACCGTTTTTGCACAGCCTTTACCATGCAGCTCGCCCCGATCTGCAATGGATCGATGGCGAGCAAGAGCTGGTGGAACAGGTGATCGCCCAGCAATTCAAAGTGCAAGAGCAGGGCACCGGCGAGTCCTACCCCGACGCCATGCACTTCGTGGTGGAAAAACTCGGCACGCCAATTGGCGCGTTGACCGCCGATTTCGGCACCAATGAAATCCGCGTTTTGTACTTGGCGTTTATCCCCGCCGCGCGCGGTAAAGGCTATGGCCGCACGGTGCTGCAAGGGGTGCAGAAAGCCGCCGAACAGGTGCGCTGCCCGGTGGCGACGGTGGTCTGGGCCAACAATCCCCATGCACGTAGGCACTATCTGGCGTTGGGGTTTCAGGTCGAGGAAAGCAACGTGGCGGCCGAGCGGCTGGTCTGGTATCCCGGCCAGCCGCAGTCGGCGCTGGTCAGTTGACGGTGATATCGAAGTAGATGTGGCTGGCGTCGCGCCCCAGCTCCGGGGTGCGCGAGACGACGATGCCTTCAATCCGGCCCAGTTCAGGCAGCTCGATCGCGCAGGGGCCGTCGATGAAAGTCGTCTGGACCGGGCTGCTCAGCTCAACACCAAACGGCATGCGACCGCTGGCAGACATACGCGCATTGGGCTTATCCACCACCGACACGATCACCACCGGTATTTCGCTGCCATCGCTCAGGTAGAGCGGCTTGGAGGTGCCGAGCAACTGGCGGAAGTGGTCGCCGGTAATCCGATCAAGCATGGTCCTGCTCCCTGGAAAATGAAGGGTCGGGGCCATCGGCCCCGACACCGAGGTCAATTGCGTGAAGGGAAAAGCCCCTGAAGCGCGACACAGAAGTTCAGCACCAGCACCGGATTGACGATGCCCAGCGGTGTACCGCTGCCGATGGTTTGCGCGGTGGCGGTGACGTTGACGGTGCCGCCGACGGTGCTGTCGACACCCTTGAGTGCAATGGGGTTGGCGCCGAGTGCTGTCGAGAAGATCCCGGCAGAGTTCGGCCCCGTCGCCACGGAGGCACCGATGTAGGCATTGTCATTCGACGGCGCGGTGGTCGGGGTGCTGGCGACACTGGCCAGGTTGACCGTGGTCGAGGCGGTCAGGGCCGAGGTCGCGGTCGCGGTGATGACTGGCGCGTGGGGCGGCAGGTTGCCCACCAGCAGGCTGGTGTTTTCTGTGCCGATGACTTCACCGATCACTCGGTTCGTCAGGTTGACGCCTTGGCCCTGGTGCATCGGCAAGCGTCCGCACAGGTTGGGCAGCATGAAGGTTTGCTGCCCGTTACCGCCATAGATCACACCCAGTAAGGCGAACAAGGCGTTGTACTGGTTGACCGGCAGCGTCTGCCCGTTGGCTTGCATCCAACCGCTGGGAGCATAGGGGAAGCCGAAGGGAAGAATGGTTCCGAGAAACACGTCCATAGTTATTTCATCCATGTGGTTTTTGGAGGAGACCGTACTGGCTCGACGCTACTGTCCGGGCCACTCCTCAGCGTAGACGCAGATGCAAATGTCGCTGGATTGCGTTCTCACCGCGTTGGGGGCAGCATCGAGCGAACTCCCGGGCGTGCTCCAGGCTCCAAGAGTGATCAGCTTTTTTCGACCAGCGGGGAATTCATGAAGTACCGCAGGGAAACAGAAATTGCCGGCCGCCCTGACGGACATGCCGGTCGTACGCGAGCCTCGGCGTTTTCCCCTCTGCCGCAATGGCTGGTCGATTACGGCTTCTGGCTGATTCTGGTGCTGGCCGCGCTGGTGCGTTTCTACGACCTCACTGCTGCCGCCATTTGGGGCGACGAAGGCTCAAGCCTGTTGATGAGCCAATACTCGTTGGGCGATATCTGGTTTCACGCGGCCCATGACGTGCACCCACCGCTGTATTTCATGCTGTTGCACGGCTGGATCGAGCTGTTCGGCGACGGCATTTTTTCTATCCGCAGCTTGAGCGCGTTGCCCGGCATTGCCACGGTAGCGCTGGGGTTTTGGCTGGTGCGGCTGGTGGCCAATCCCCGTGCCGCGCTGCTCGCCGGTTTGCTGCTGGCGCTGCTGCCCACGGCGGTGCGCTACAGCCAGGAAGTGCGGATGTATTCGTGGCTCGGGCTGTGGTTGCTCGGCGCGACCGTTGCGTTGGTGTATTGGGTCAAGCAACCCCGGCATACGCGGCCTCTGGTGATCTATGCGCTGCTGATGACGGCGGGGTTCTACACCCATTACTTCACGGCGCTGTGCGTGATTGTGCATTGGGCCTATTTGCTGGTCTTGCGCCTGCACCCTACTCATCCGATGAAACACATCACGCGGCCGGCCTGGTGGCTGGCCAACGTCGCGATTGTGGCGCTGTTCATGCCCTGGTTGCCCGGCCTGATCGATCTGCTGCAGCACATGGATGAGCTCAAAGCCAATGGCGACGTGGGTTGGGAAACTGCCGTTACTCTCAGCTCGCTGCCGACGATGGTCTGGGATTACCTGATTCAGGACGATGGCGATAACTTGCCAGGGTTGATGTTCGCCGCCCTGCCGCTGCTATTGCTGGCGGTGATTGTGCTGACGGTCATGCGTGATCGCAGCCTCTACCGCTGGAGTGCCTTGCTCGCGATTTACACCGTGGTCCCGCTGCTGCTGGTGTTCGGCGTGTCGTTTATTTCGCCGGTGTTTATCGAGCGCTACCTGACCGCCTATGCATTGGGTCTGCCACTGATCATGGGGCTGGCCATCGACCGCCTGCTGGACGGTTTTCGCGTGTTGGCGCTGGCGTTGCTGGTGCTGTTGCTCGGCACCGAACTGGTGGGCGTGAAGACCAATGCCACGGTGGATGTGGATGACCAGACCAGCGTGATGGTCGAGTTCGTCAACCAGCATTACGTCGCGGGCGATCGCATCGTCATCAGCGACATGCTCTGGTACTTGAGCTATGTCTATTACAACCGCACCGACGCCGCGCCGTTGCTCTACACCCCACCCCTGGCCAATGGCAGCTCCAGCCGCCCGAATGCCTACGGGTTTGGCACCCTGATCGATGACCACGCGGAAAAAATCTACCTCGACCGCCTTACTGAACTACCTTCAGGTACGGGGCGTGTGTGGTTGATCAGCAGCACCGACCAACCCGACGAATTCGCCCCGCTGCCCTCAGGCTGGCAACAAATCAGTGAAAAGGCCGCCGGCAGTAACCGTGCGCGGTTGTTTTTGATGGCCGCCGGCAAGCGCTGAGCCGGACATTCTCTTTCTGGACTGATAATTACAAAAAACGGGTTTAACGCTTCAGCAGGTCTGGCCCGATCCTTTCAAAGGATACGTAGCTTTTTAACTTCGAATTGATATCAAAACACCACTAGTCGTTGCGTGATGCAAAGGATTACGATCGTCCTACAAAAGGAATTTGACGATGGTGAAGGGATTGCAACAGTTCCACTTTATCTCCGGTTTGCCGCGCTCAGGGTCCACCCTGCTGTCGGCCATTCTTTTGCAGAACCCGCGCTTTCATGCGGGGATGAGCAGCCCGGTCGGTACGCTGTTCACCAGCGTCCTGGAACAATGCAGCGCCGGCAGCGAATTCGGTGCAGTGATCGACACCCCGTTACGCCGTCGCCTGTTGCGCGGCCTGTTCGACTCCTTCTATGCCGAGCAGGCTGATAAACCCGTCATCTTCGATACCAATCGCCAGTGGTGCGCACGACTGCCGGCATTGCAGGACCTGTTTCCCCAAGCCAAGACCATCGCCTGTGTGCGCAACGTCGCCTGGGTGATGGACAGCCTCGAACGTTTGTACCGCGCCGACCCGTTCGAGAACACCAAACTGTTCAACGACGAAGTGGAGCGCAACACCGTCTACAGCCGTTGTGAAACCCTGGCCCAGCGCAATCGCCTGGTGGGTTTTGCCTGGACGGCGCTCAAGGAAGCCTATTACGGCGAAAACGCCGACTCATTGCTGATTGTCGATTACGACCTGCTCAGCCAGGCGCCGGAACGGGTACTGCGCCTGGTCTACGAATTCATCGGTGAGCCGTGGTTCGAGCATGATTTCGACAACCTCGTCTACGACGCGCCGGAGTTTGACCAGGCCCTGGGTGTCTCGGGGTTGCATCGGGTCAAACCCAAGGTCGCCTTGCAGTCCCGGCGAACGATCCTGCCGCCGGACCTGTTCGACAAATATGCCGAGCTGTCCTTTTGGCACGATGGATCATCCAGCGCCGCCAATGTCATTCGTATGAAATCAGACGCCGCGATCAATTGATCGCGGCTTTTTATTGGCTGTCATAAAAGTTCGATTTCGGTGAGCAGCATGTGGTGGAACAACGGCAAATCGCAAAAGGCCCAGGGCGCTCGCGTACTGGCATCGCCGATGATCATGTCCCTGGAACCGCGCATGCTGTTCGACGGCGCCGTCGCGGCCACGGTGGCCGATGCGGCCCAGCCCGAGAGTCACCCCACGGCTGAAGCGGCCAAGGCTCCCGCTGCCGATCACCCGGTTGCGAGCAAAGACACCCATGGCCAGGCGGACAACACCTCCGCCGCGACTCCCGCACCTGCGGCAACGCCCACTGCCGTACCTGGCCAAAGCGTGGTGTTCGTCGATTCGCGCATCAAGGACACCGACAGCCTGCTCAACGGCGTGGCCCCCGGCACCGAAGTGGTGACGCTGGACGCCAGCAAGGACGGCTTGCAGCAGATCGCCGCTTACCTCGACACCCACCAGGGCGTGAGTTCGGTGCAGATCATCGCCCACGGCAATGCCGGCGACCTGTGGCTGGGCAACGGCTACCTGTCGGCCGACAACGTCGCCGCCCGTAGCGATGTGCTGGCGCAGATCGGCAAGGACATGAACGTCGGTGGCGACATCCTGATCTACGCCTGTAATACCGGTGCCGGGGAACGCGGCGTGAGTTTTGTCGATTCCCTGGCGCAACTCACCGGGCGCGATATCGCCGCCTCTACCAACCGCACGGGCGTGGGCGGCGACTGGAACCTGGAAATCGCCACCGGCAGTATCGAAAGCCGCAGCGTGCTGTCGTCCGAGTCCATGGCCGGTTACCAGTACAGCCTGGCGACCCTCACCGTGCTCAATAACAGCGACAGCGGCGTGGGCTCTTTGCGTACCGCCCTAAACACTGCCGTGGCCGGTGACACCGTCACCTTCAATACCAGCATGATTATTGGGTTGAACTCGCAACTGACCCTCACCAAGAACGTCACCATTGACGGTGACCTGAATAACGACGGCATTGCCGACGTCACCCTGAACGGCCAGTACAAAACCCGGGTGATACAGGTTAACTCCGGCATCACGGCGACCTTCGATGGCTTGGTCATCAAGCAAGGCATGGTGGCCGGCGTGGGCGCGGCGGCGGGCACCGACGGCGCCGGGGCCATGGGCGGCGGTATTCTCAACTCCGGCAACCTGACCCTCAGAAACGTCACCGTGACCGATAACGCGGCCTCGGGCGGCGGCGGTGGCGGTGGTGTCACGGCGCCTTACGTCGGCGGTGCGGTCGGCGGTGGCGGTGGTGGTGGCGGTGCGCTGGGTGGTCAAATCGGCGGTCATGGCGGCACCGCCAGTTTCGGCACTGGCGTGTATGCCGGTACGGCCGGTGGGGCGGGCAGTGGCGGGAATGGCGGCACCTACAACGTCAATTACATGGGTGGCAAAGGTGGGACCACCGTCGGCGGCGCCGGCGGCATCGGCTCGTCCAACTACAGTAACGGCGGCGCTGGCGGCACGGCGACCAACGGCACGGTGTCCATCGGCGGCGGTGGCGGTGGCTCCGGTTGGGACCATCCCGGCCGGGCCGGCTCTTCGGCATCTGGCGGTATTTACAACGCATCCACCGGCACCCTGACAGTGGTCGGTACGTCCGTCATCTCCAACAACGTCGCGGCCGGTGGCGGCGGTGGTGGTGGCGGTGGCCTGGGCGGTTCCACCGACCCCGGTGGCGCGGCCGGCAAAGGCGTGGGCGCGATCTGGAACAAAGGCACGCTGTTGATGACGGCGGCCAACTTCGGCGCCATGGCCGGCAATGCCGGCGGCAGCGGCGCGGGTGGCCAGGCATCGGGCGGCGGCGGCACCGGCAGCTCTCCAGCCGCGGTGAGCAACATCTTTAACGACGGCGGTACGCTCAATACCAACTACGCGCCAGACGTGACCCCGCCCACCGTGTCCAGCATCGTGGTCGGCACCACCAACCTGAACTCCGGCGGCACCTCGCTGGTGACCATCACCTTCAGTGAGGCCGTAAACAACTTCACCAACGCCGACCTGACCGTGGCCAACGGCACACTGTCGGCCGTGAGCAGCAGCGACGGCGGCATCACCTGGACCGCGACCCTGACGGCGGCGGGCAATATCAACGCGCCGACCAACGCCATCACCCTCGACACCACCGGGGTGCAGGATTTGGCCGGCAACGTCGGCACCGGTTCCGGCACCTCCAACAACTACGTGATCCACGACACCGTGGCGCCGACGGCGAGCATCGTGGTCGCGGACAACGCGCTCAATAGCAGCGAAACCTCGCTGGTGACCATCACCTTCAGTGAAGCCGTGACCGGTTTCACCAACGCCGACCTGACCATCGCCAACGGCACGCTGACCGCGGTGAGCAGTAGCGACGGCGGCATCACCTGGACGGCAACCTTTACGCCGACCGCCGGCCTGACCGACAGCACCAACCTCATCACCCTGGACAAGACCGGCGTGCAGGATCTGTCCGGCAACGCCGGCACCGGCACCACCAATTCCAACAACTACGCAATCGACACCCAGCGCCCGACGGCGACCATCGTGGTCGCGGACACCGCGATGAAAATCGGCGACACCTCGTTGGTGACCATCACCTTCAGCGAAGCGGTGAGCGGTTTCACCAACGCCGACCTGACCCTCGTCAACGGCACCATGACGGCGGTAAGCAGCGCCGACGGCGGCATTACCTGGACGGGTACGTTCACGCCGACCACCAGTATTACCGACACGACCAACGTCATTACGCTGGACAACACCGGGGTCAGCGACCTGGCGGGCAACGCCGGCACCGGCACCACCAATTCCAACAACTACGCAATCGACACCCAGCGTCCGACCGCGACCATCGTGGTCGCCGACACCAACCTGAGTGCCGGTGAAACCTCGCTGGTGACCGTTACCTTCAGTGAAGCCGTGAGTGGTTTCACCAACGCCGACCTGTCCATCGCCAACGGTACGCTCACCGCGGTGAGCAGCAGCGACGGCGGCATCACCTGGACCGCGACCTTCACCCCGACCGCCAGCGTCAGCGATACGACCAATGTCATCACCCTGGCCAACACCGGCGTAGCCGACCTGCAAGGTAACGCCGGCAGCGGCACCACCAACTCGGGCAACTACATCGTCGACACCGTGCGCCCGACCGCCACCATTGTGTTGGCCGACACCGCGCTGAAAATTGGCGATACGTCGCTGGTAACCATCACCTTCAGCCAGGCCGTGAGCGGTTTCACCAACGCCGACCTGACCATCGCCAACGGCACACTGACCGCCGTGAGCAGCAGTGACGGCGGGATTACCTGGACTGCTACGTTCACGCCGACCACCAGCATCACCGACGCGACCAACGTCATTACTCTGGATAACACAGGCGTACAGGCCGCCAGCTCCGGCAACGTCGGCACGGGCGTCACCAACTCCGGCAATTACACCATCGACACCGTGCGCCCGACCGCGAGCATCGTGTTGGCCGACACCGCGCTGAAAATCGGCGACACCTCATTGGTGACCATCACCTTCAGCGAAGCCGTGAGTGGTTTCACCAACGCCGACCTGACGATTGCCAACGGCACATTGACGGCGGTGAGCAGCGCCGATGGCGGCATTACCTGGACCGCGACGTTCACGCCGACCGCCAGCATCACCGACGCGACCAACGTCATCACCCTGGACAACACCGGGATCAGCGACACGGCGGGCAACGCGGGCAGCGGCACAACCGATTCCGGCAACTACGCCATCGACACCCAGCGTCCGACGGCGACCATCGTCCTCGCCGACCCGGCCCTGAGTGTCGGTGAAACCTCGCTGGTCACCATCACCTTCAGCGAAGCGGTCAGCGGTTTCACCAACGCCGACCTGGCGATTGCCAACGGCACACTGACCGCCGTCAGCAGCAGCGATGGCGGCATTACCTGGACCGCGACCTTCACCCCGACCGCTGGCGTCAAAGACACGACCAACGTCATCACCCTGGCCAACACCGGCCTCGCCGACCTGGCCGGCAACGCCGGCACGGGCACCACCAACTCCGGTAACTACACCGTCGACACCGTGGCGCCGACCGCGACCATCGTGGTCGCCGACAACGCGCTGAACATCGGTGAAACCTCGCTGGTGACCATCACCTTCTCCGAAGCGGTGACCGGTTTCACCAATGCCGACCTGACGATTGCCAACGGCACGCTCGGCGCAGTGAGCAGCAGTGACGGCGGCATCACCTGGACGGCGACCTTCACCCCGACCAGCGCCATCACCGATGCGAGCAACCTGATCACCCTGGACAACACCGGCGTACAAGCCGCTGTCTCCGGCAACGTCGGTGTCGGCAGCACCGATTCGAACAACTACGCCATCGACACCGTGCGCCCAACCGCGACCATCGTCGTTGCCGACCCGACCCTGGCCCTCGGCCAAACCTCGGTGGTGACCATCACCTTCAACGAAGCGGTGACCGGCCTGACCCTCGCCGACTTCACGGTCGAAAACGGCAGCCTGAGCGGCTTGACCACCAGCGACAACATCACCTACACCGCGACTTTCACGCCGAGCGCCAGCGTCAACGACGCGACCAACATCATCACGCTGAACAACACCGGGATCGTAGACGTGGCCGGCAACGTCGGCAGCGGCACCACCGACTCCAACAACTACGTGATCGACAGCTTGCGCCCGACTGCCACCATCGTCGTCGCTGACCCAACCCTGAGCGCGGGTGAAACCTCGTTGGTGACCATCACCTTCAGCGAGGCGGTCAGCGGGTTCGACAACAGCGACTTGAGCGTCCCCAACGGTACGTTGAGCGCGGTGAGCAGCAGCGACGGCGGCATCACCTGGACCGCGACTTTAACGCCGACGGTCGGCGTGCGCGATACCACCAACCTGCTCAGCCTGAACAACGGCGGCGTAGCCGACCTTGCCGGCAACGCGGGCATCGGCATCACCAATTCGGCCAACTTCACCATCGACACCGTGCTGCCGACCGCCACCATCGTGGTCGCCGACAGCGCGCTTAACATCGGCGAAACCTCGCTGGTGACCATCACCTTCAGCGAAGCGGTGACCGGTTTCAGCAACGCCGACCTGACGATTGCCAACGGCACACTGACCGCAGTGAGCAGCAGCGACGGCGGGATTACCTGGACCGCGACGTTCACGCCGACCAACGCCATCACCGACACCAGCAACCTGATCACCCTCGACAACAGCGGTGTGCAAAACGCTTCGGGTAACGCCGGCAGTGGCACCACCGATTCGAACAACTACGCCATCGACACCGTGCGGCCAACCGCGACCATCGTCGTGACCGACTCGGCCCTGGGCGTCGGCCAGACCACCCAGGTGACCATCACTTTCAGCGAGGCGGTGAGCGGTTTCACCAACGCCGACCTGACCGTCGCCAACGGTACGCTGACCGCAGTGAGCAGCGCCGATGGCGGCATTACCTGGACCGCAACGTTCACGCCGACCACCAGCATCACCGACGCGACCAACGTCATCACCCTGGACAACACCGGTGTACAGGATCTGGCGGGCAACGCCGGCAGCGGCACCACCGATTCCAACAACTATGTGATCGACAGCCAGCGCCCGACCGCGACCATCGTCATGGCCGACACCGAGCTGCGGCCGGGGGAAACCTCGCTGGTGACCATCACCTTCAGCGAGGCTGTGAGCGGTTTCGACAACAGTGATTTGAGCGTCGCCAACGGCACCTTGAGCAACGTCAGCAGCAGTGACGGCGGCATCACCTGGACCGCGACCTTCACCCCGACTGTGGGTGTGACCGACGCGACCAACCTGATCACCCTGAACAATGCCGGTATCAGCGACATCGCCGGCAACGCCGGGACGGGGGTGACCAATTCGGGCAACTACGCGGTCGATACTGAAGTGCCGACGGCGACCATCGTGATCGCCGACACCGCCCTCAAGGCCGGTGAAACGTCCGGGGTGACCATCACTTTCAGCGAAGCGGTCAGCGGTTTCACCAACGCCGACCTGACCATCGCCAACGGCACCTTGAGCAATGTGTCGTCGAGCGACGGCGGCGTCACCTGGACCGCGACGTTCACGCCAACCGGCAACGTGACGGACACCAGCAACCTGATCAGCCTCGACAACACGGGCGTGACCAATGCGTCGGGCAACAGCGGCGTGGGCGTGACCGATTCCAATAACTACGCCATCGACACCGCGCGGCCGACCGCGACCATCGTCGTTGCGGATAACCGTTTGGGCATCGGCGAAACCACCACGGTGACCATCACCTTCACCGAGGCGGTTTCCGGATTCGACCTGTCGGACCTCAGCGTCGCCAATGGCACCTTGTCCAACCTGCTCAGCAGCGACGGCGGCAAGACCTGGACGGCGACCCTGACGCCAACCGCCAACATCAACGATGCCACCAACCTGATCCTGCTCGACAGCAGCAACGTGGTGGACGCCGCCGGCAATGCCGGCGCCGGGATCGCGATCTCCAACAACTACGCGCTCGATGCCACGCGGCCGACGGCGACCATCGTGGTCGCCAACCCGAACCTGGGCATGGGCCAGACCACGTCGGTGACGATTACCTTCAGCGAAGCGGTGAACGATTTCGACCTGTCGGACCTCAGCGTCACCAACGGCGAACTGGCCAACCTGGCCAGCAGCGACGGCGGCAAGACCTGGACCGCGACCTTCACCCCGACCGCCAGCATCACCGACCCGAGCAACTTCATTGCCCTGGACACCAGCAACGTCAGCGACCTGGCCGGCAACAACGGCGCCAGCGTGGCGGTGTCCAACAACTACGTGATTGACGGCGAGCGGCCGACCGCCACGGTGGTGGTGGCCAACCCGAACCTGGGCGTGGGCCAGACCTCGCTGGTGACCTTCACCTTCAACGAAGCAGTGAGTGGTTTCGACCTGTCGGACATCAGCGTGGCCAACGGCATCTTGTCCAACCTGGCGAGCAGCGACGGCGGCAAAACCTGGACCGCGATGCTGACCCCGACCGGCAACGTCAGCAACGCCAATAACGCGATCAGCCTGAACATCGCCGGCGTCACTGACGGCTCGGGCAATGCCGGCAGCGGCACCAGCCAATCGAACGGCTATGCGATCAACACCGTGTCGGTGCCGTCGTCACCGGTCGTGGTGGTGCCGCCGGATCCGGAGTTCCGTACCTCGCAACCGGTGGTCGTCATCGATCAACCGAACCTGCCGCTGCAACCGGTCATCTTCGCCGCGCCCACCGGCAATCTTGGCTCGCCGCTGACCTTTGCCCCGTTGTTCGAAGACCGGGTGATCGGCGACGGCATCCGGCCGCTGGGCGACATCTTCATCAATCGCGGGGCGCTGTCGCCGAGTTTTATCGCTCAAGTGTTCAGTAGCAGTGACAGCGCGGGCGACGGTTCGGGCCACGGTTTCCTCGGGTTTGGCGGCGGCGATGGCGGGGTGTTCGGCACCAGTACATTGTCCAGCTTGTTCCATCAGGACGGCGGCGCCGAGCGCGACTCGCTGAACTCCTTTGGCAATCATTCGATCCGGGCCGGGGATGTTTCCCAAGGGCTGCGCGGGGTGTTTGGCGCGCCGTCGCTGGTCCAGCAACTGCAAGAACTCAAAGACACCGAGCAACGGCAGGTCAACCGCCTGGCCGCCGCTTTGCAACAGGTCGGCATCAGCGAAATGCAGGCTTGAAAACACACAAATCTGTGCGTCACCCAGGGGCAATCCAAGGATGAAAAGAAGTCATAAGTTGTTCGGAGCCAGCCTTCTGGCATTGGCGATCAGCGGATGTGCAGTCAAGAGTGAGCCGATTGAACGCAGCGTCAGTGAGCAACGCGCCAAAAGCGACATGCAGAACATGTTCACCGGTCAGGAGCCCCTCAGCGGTCCGTTGACTCTGCACCAGGCCATGGCCCGTGCGGTGAAATACAACCTCGAAGGCCGGCTCAAGATCATGGAAGAGGCCCTGGCCAAGCGCCAACTCGACCTGGCCAGTTTCGACATGCTGCCGCGCATGGCCCTCGATGCGGGTTACGTCGGGCGTAGCAACGTCGGCGCCTCCAGCAGCCAGAGCGTGCTGACCGGCACCCAGTCTCTGGAACCGTCGACCTCCCAGGACCGCGACCGTCGCGTCGCCGACCTGACCATGGTCTGGAACGTCCTCGACTTTGGCGTCAGCTACATCAGCGCCAAGCAGCAGGGCGACCAGCGTCTGATCGTGCAGGAACGCCGGCGCAAGGTGATCAACACCATCGTCCAGGACGTGCGCTCGGCTTATTGGCGCGCGGTGGCCGCCGAACGTTTGCTGACGCAGATCGACAGCCTGATGGCGCGGGTCGATACGGCGCGCAAAAACAGCCAGAGCATGAGCGATCAACGCATCGGCGATCCGGTGGTTGCGTTGGGTTATCAGCGCTCGCTGATTGAAGCGACGCGTCAGTTGCAAGAGCAGCGCCGCGCGTTGTCCCTGGCCAAGACCGAACTGTCGACCCTGATCAACCTGCCGATGGGCACCGACCTGAAACTGGCGACCCCGGATGACTACGCGATACCGCAATTGAAAGTCGGCATGGCCAGCCTCGAACACGAAGCCCTGGCCAGCCGTCCGGAGCTACGCGAGCAGGATTATCAGACGCGCATCAGCACCGCCGAAACCCGCAAAGCCATGTTGCGGCTGTTGCCGGGGCTGGAATTTTCGGCCGGCGGGCATTACGACAGCAACTCGTTTTTGGTCAACGACAAGTGGGCCGACTACGGCGTGAAGCTGACCTGGAACCTGTTCAACGTGATCTCCGCTCCGGCCGCAATCAACGTGGCCAAGGCCGGCGAAGAAGTGGCCAAGGCGCGGCGTCAGGCGATGTCCATTGCCGTGCTGGCGCAGCTTTACGTGGCCAACGCCAACTACCAGGAAGCGCTGCATCAGTTCCAGACCAACCAGGAACTGTCGAGCATCGACGGGCAGATTCTCGGCCAGTTGCGTAACCGCCATCAGGCCGCGGGCCTCGGTGAACTGGACCTGATCCAGGGTGAACTCAACACCTTGCAGGCGGATTTGCGTCGGGACCTGTCTTACGCCGATCTGCGTAACGCCTACGGCCAGATCTTCGCCAGCGCCGGGCTCGACCCGATGCCGGATGAAGTGCAATCCACCGAAGTCCAATCCATCGCCACCGCGTTGGCCAACCGTGAAGCGGCGTGGGCGTCGGGCAACATTGCGCTGCCGGTGGCTGCACATGACCCGGCCCAGTAATTTGCTGGCGCCGACCGCCAGCATCAGCCGTGCACAACGCGAGGCCCGCAACGGCCATCGTGGCACGGCGATTTTGCTCACCGGCCTGCCAGCGGCGGGCAAGTCGACCCTGGCCCAGGCGCTGCACGCCGAGTTGTTCGAACGCGGGGTGCAGAGCGTGGTGCTCGATGGCGACGGGCTGCGGGTCGGACTCAATCGCGATTTGGGCTTTGCCGACAGTGATCGTCAGGAAAACATTCGCCGTGCCAGTGAACTCGCGGCGTTGTTGGTCGAGAACGGGCAGATCGTGATCCTGGCGATGATTGCGCCGCTGGTGGAGCTGCGGCAGATGTTTGCCCAGCGCCTGGGCGAGGATTACCACGAAGTCTGGTGCAGCGCCTCCCTGGCGGTGTGCGAGCAGCGCGACCCGAAAGGTCATTACGCCCGCGCCCGTCGCGGTGAGCTGGCGGGTTTTACCGGCGTCTCCGCGCCTTACGAAACACCGCCCTCCGCGTCGCTGGTGCTCGACACCGGCGTGCAGTCGGTCGAGGCCTGTCTCGACCGCTTGCTGACCTGGCTCGGCGAATGCGCGGTGCTGCCAAAACGATGAGCCGAGCCGCGTTCTCGCGCTTGCCGATAACGGTGGATTTGCCGTTGCTGTTGCAGGCGTTGGCGGCGATTGGCGAGGACGAGTGGCACGGCCATTTCAACAGCGCTTACTACGCCGGCGAGTGGAGCGGCGTGGCGCTGATTTCGGCGGCGGATGCGTTGACTGAACTGTCGCCGGGCCTGGGTGAACCGCAGTTGCGGGCGCCGTGGTTGCGCGATGGCCGATGGCAGCAAGCCTTGCGCGATTTGCCGTTGGAAATCGTCTCGGCGCGCCTGTTGCGGCTCGGGCCGGGCGGAAAAATCCATGAACATCGCGACTTTGACTTGGGCGAGCCGGACGCTGACTTGCGTCTGCACATTCCGCTTTTAAGCCCGCCTCAGGTGGATTTCCTGCTCGATGGTCAGCGCATGCCGATGGAGGCGGGGGAATGCTGGTTTCTCGATTTGTCGCGACCCCATCGCGTGGACAATCGCGACCGTTCGGCGCGGGTGCATTTGGTCCTCGATTGCCGTCCTGGTGTGTGGCTGGAGCAAACGATTATCGATGGGTTGCCGACGACGCCTTCACCTGATGTCGGGGAGGGTGCTTTGCAGCAATTTCAGCGGTTAGTGGCGGGGGATGCCGGGCTTTCGAAAGCGTTGCAGGGCTTGGCGGACACTGAGGTTTTTATCGCTCGTACTTTAGAACTGGCGGCTGAGCGAGGCCTGGTGGTTTCCCGGGAGGAACTGCGGGCGGCGATGCGCAGCGGCCGCCGTCAATGGAATGAACAATGGAACGCCTGAACCTGGAAGGCTGGTTGCCGATTCGGATCTGGCAGCAGGCCGGGGAGTGGCAGGTGGATTGGTGCTGGTTTGGTGATACGCCGTTGCATCAGCCGTTTTTTCGCGAGGCGGTGGACGATGCGTTGCGGCTGCCGTTTAACCAGGCGTTTCGGCGGCAAACGCCGTTGGCTGTGCTTGGCGACTGGCAGGCCGAGAGTCCGGGGTTGGCGCCGAGTGCGTTTATCTTTCACGCTTCGCGGTGCGGCTCGACGTTGATCAGTCAGATGCTGGCCCGGCTCGATAATCACATCGTTATCAGCGAACCGCCGCCGTTGGATGCCTTGCTGCGCGGTGATTTGCCGGCGGCTTTGCGGCGGGTTGCGATTGAAGGTTTGTTGTCTGCGTATGGCCAACGTCGGTGCGGTTCGGAGCAACGGTTGGTGATCAAACTCGATGCCTGGAACATTGCTGAATTGCCGCTGCTGCGCGAGTGTTTTCCTGAAACGCCGTGGCTGTTTTTGTACCGCGATCCACTGGAAATTGCCGTTTCCCATATGCGCCGCCCGGGCATGCACATGGTGCCGGGGATGATTGGCGTTAGTGGGCTGGATGACGAATTGCCCTTTGATAGTCGCGAAGATTACATCGCGCGGCGGTTGGAGCGGTTGCTGTCGATGGGGTTGGCGCATTGCCGTGAACTGGGTGGGTTGGCGGTCAATTACCGCGAATTGCCGGGGGCTATGGCGGGGCGGTTGGCTGGGTTTTTTCGGTTGGATGACGTGCAGCGTGAGCAGGTGTTTGCGGCGGTGGGGCGGCATGCGAAACAGCCGTCGGAGGTGTTTGTCGGGGACAGTGACAGCAAGCGGCGCGAGGCTTCGGCGTTGTTGATTGAGCGGGTAGAGCGTTGGGCGCGGGGGCCATACCAGGCACTGGAAGAATTACTCGTCGCAGCAGGCCTATAGCCCACTGATCGTTTCCACGCGGAGGGTGGGAACGATCAGGTGTAACGGCTAAACCTTGGCTTCGGCCTTCGCCTCGTGGTGATCCAGCAATCGTTCCACCAACAGATGCACGCCATCGGTCAGTCGGCTGATCGCCAGGGCTACAGAGCGGCGTGTGCCATCCACTTCGTCTGCCAGGCCAGCCGCGATGGCGCTGATGGACAGCAAGTCTTCGGAAGCATTGGCCAGCAGGGCTTCGGGGTCGTCGATGTCCGGGGCGACGGCGAAGAGCTGGTATTTACGGCGTTTGGCTGGTTTTGCATCAGCCGGGGGGAAGTAATGGGCGAAGGCGCGGTCGGCGGCTTCTTTCATTTTTTGATCGTTCCCACGCTCTGCGTGGGAATGCCTCAAGGGACGCTCCGCGTTCCAGCTCTCGAATGGGACGCTGAGCGTCCCGGGCTGCATTCCCACGCGGAGCGTGGGAACGATCAGGTGTTACGGCTAAACCTTGGCTTCGGCCTTCGCCTCGTGGTGATCCAGCAATCGTTCCACCAACAGATGCACGCCATCGGTCAGTCGGCTGATCGCCAGGGCTACAGAGCGGCGTGTGCCATCCACTTCGTCTGCCAGGCCAGCCGCGATGGCGCTGATGGACAGCAAGTCTTCGGAAGCATTGGCCAGCAGGGCTTCGGGGTCGTCGATGTCCGGGGCGACGGCGAAGAGCTGGTATTTACGGCGTTTGGCTGGTTTTGCATCAGCCGGGGGGAAGTAATGGGCGAAGACGCGGTCGGCGGCTTCTTTCATTTTTTGATCGTTCCCACGCTCTGCGTGGGAATGCCTCAAGGGACGCTCCGCGTTCCAGCTCTCGAATGGGACGCTGAGCGTCCCGGGCTGCATTCCCACGCGGAGCGTGGGAACGATCAGGTGTTACGGCTAAACCTTGGCTTCGGCCTTCGCCTCGTGGTGATCCAGCAATCGTTCCACCAACAGATGCACGCCATCGGTCAGTCGGCTGATCGCCAGGGCTACAGAGCGGCGTGTGCCATCCACTTCGTCCGCCAGGCCGGCCGCGATGGCGCTGATGGACAGCAAGTCTTCGGAAGCATTGGCCAGCAGGGCTTCGGGGTCGTCGATGTCCGGGGCGACGGCGAAGAGCTGGAAATCTCCGAAGGGATTGCCGGATTTTGATCTTTCCTCAAGGTTTCGAAGACAAATCCGCCATCCCCTTCAACAACTCAATCGGCAACGGAAAGACAATCGTCGAACTCTTGTCCCCGGCAATCGAACTCAACGTCTGCATATACCGCAACTGCATCGCCCCCGGTTGCCGCCCCAGCATTTCTGCGGCTTGCATCAGTTTCTCCGACGCCTGCAATTCACCCTCCGCGTGAATCACCTTGGCGCGCCGTTCCCGCTCGGCTTCGGCCTGTTTGGCGATGGCGCGGATCATCGATTCATTGAGGTCCACGTGCTTGATTTCGACGTTGGCAACCTTGATGCCCCACGCGTCGGTCTGGGCGTCGAGCACTTGCTGGATATCGACGTTCAACCGTTCGCGCTCGGCCAATAACTCATCGAGCTCATGCTTACCCAGCACCGCGCGCAACGTGGTCTGGGCCAATTGGCTGGTGGCCATGAGGAAGTCTTCAACCTGGATAATCGCCTTCTGCGGATCAAGCACACGAAAATACAGCACGGCGTTGACCTTCACCGAGACGTTATCCCGGGTGATCACGTCCTGGGGCGGTACGTCGAGAACGATGGTCC
Source organism: Pseudomonas sp. ADAK2 (assembly GCF_012935755.1). Lineage (GTDB taxonomy): Bacteria > Pseudomonadota > Gammaproteobacteria > Pseudomonadales > Pseudomonadaceae > Aquipseudomonas. The sequence goes on along the minus strand of NZ_CP052862.1, from coordinate 4,280,352 downwards.
GCAAATCCACACGAACCATTTGCTGCACCGCCGGAATCAGCAGGATCAAACCGGGCCCCTTGACCTGCCAAAAGCGCCCGAGCTGGAACACCACCCCGCGCTCGTATTCGCGCAGGATGCGGAAGGTCGACCCCGCCAGTACGATCGCCAACAGCAGTAGCGCGGCAAAACCCAGTTGCAGGCCCATGGTTATTCTCCACCCGGCGCCGCGTCAGCCGCGGCCACTTCCAGCAGTAATCCCTTGCGCGCCACCACCCGGACCCGTTGTCCGGGTTGCAGCGGTGTGGCGCTCTGTACTTGCCACTTTTCGCCTTGCAGGTGCACCCAACCGTTGAAGGCACTGCCGGCCTGCAACGTCATAACCGGCGTCACGCTGCCAACGAGTCCGGCATCGCCACTGACGTTTTCACGCGGTCGGGTTTTCAGGGCATGGATCACCAGGAAAACCAGCAACAGGGCGCTGACCAGTCCCAGGCCGATTATCAACGGCACCGGCACGTCGGTGTTGGTCAGAATCACCGCGCCGGCGACAAACATCACCAAACCGCCGAGGCCGATCACGCCGTAATTGGGCAACGTGGCCTCGGCCACCAGAAACGCGATGCCAAACACGATCAGCCACAGGCCGAGAGGGTCGGGCACAAACAGCACAACGGCGTCCGCCGCGAAAACCGATCCGCTCAGCGCCAATAACAGCGCAACCGCACAACAACGAATGTTCACGTGACCCTCCGGGAGAGTCGGGGTGTTCTGTATACAGTCTAGCTGAGCCCCGAATTGTACGAATTTTGACCAGTTGTTGACGCTGCTCCGGCCAGCAGATTTCCCGCGCGCTGGCGCCAGCGGGCCTAGACTTTCAAGGGTGAAAAGCGGTTTAACCATCGTCCGCGAAACGTTGTTGCGGACACCGAGGTGCATCATGCGTATGGCAAGAACGGTGCAGGACAGCCTGGACAAGGCTCACTGCGAATTCGACATCGTCACCCACCCGCACTCGGCCAGCAGCCTGGAAACGGCTCGCGTGGCGAATATTCCTGCCGAACGGGTGGCCAAATCGGTGATCCTCGACGACCACCACGGCCATTACCTGATGGCCGTGCTCCCCGCCAGCCGTCACCTGGACCTGAGCAAAGTACGCGGCAGCGGCGAATGGCAAATCACCCGGGAAAGCACCCTGGCGCACCTGTTCAACGACTGCGAACGCGGCGCGGTGCCGGCGCTGGGCGAGTCCTATGGCCTGGACATGGTCATCGACCCGTTGCTGACCCGGCAGAAAGACATCTACCTGGAGGCCGGTAACCACAACAACTTGCTGCACATGAGCATGCCGGAATTCCTGAAAATGGTGCCGCATGCGGAGGTTTGCGAGTTGAGTCGTTAGGTTTACGGTGTCAGTGATATCGCCTTCGCGGGCAAGCCTCGCTCCTACAGGGGACTGCGTTCTCCTGTAGGAGCGAGGCTTGCCCGCGAACAATTTCCAACCACCCAGGAGCCCCAACATGGAATCCCCAACCCACAGCCTGCCGTCCCTGTTCAAACAACTCGGCCTGGATAACGATCCGGTCAGCATCGACCAATTCATCGCCACCCATTCACCACTCAAACCGGAACTGCACTTGGCAGACGCGTTTTTCTGGACCGAAAGCCAAGCTGCCTTTTTGCGGGACGAGATTCTGGATGATGCGGATTGGGCGGAGGTGGTGGATCAGTTGGATGTGTTGATGAGAAAGGGGCGGGGGGTGTAAAAAAATCTGGGAGAAAAGGGCGAAATGAAAAAAAAATCTGGTGAGTGGTAAAAAAATCTGAGGCTAAGGCCGTGCAGTAAGTTTTTTCTGAGTTGCTCAGCGGCGATCAATAGACCAGAATAACGACCTTAATTGAGGTCTTAATTATGCAAAATGTTCTGGCCGACATTGCTGTCAGCGTGTCTGAGTTAAAGAAAAATCCATCAGCGGTACTGAACGGCGCCCATGGTGGGCCTGTGGCAGTGCTGAATCACAATCGCGTCATGGGTTATATGGTTCCGGCCGATGTTTTCGAATCCATGATGGAACGCCTCGATGATCTTGAGTTGGCGGAAATTGTTCGCTCACGTAGGCATGAAACACCGATCCCGGTAAATCTGGATGACCTATAAGCTTGAGTTCCTGCCGTCCGCACGCAAGGAGTGGGACAAACTGGGTCATACGCTGCGCGAACAATTCAAAAAGAAACTGGCAGAGCGACTCGAACTCCCGCGAGTGCCGTCGGATTCGCTACACGGCATGCCTGACTGCTACAAAATCAAGTTGAGGTCGGCGGGGTACAGATTGGTGTACGAGGTTATTGATGAGCGTGTGGTGGTTTCCGTGGTGGCAGTTGGCAAGCGTGAGCGCAGCGCTGTCTACGACCGAGCAAAACAGCGCTAACTAGCCTGACCTGCTGACTTTGCCGCTTGCGCCCGTCTCGCGGCAAATTCACTTTCGATCTCTTCATTGCTGAAGCATTCGCCCTTCAGCGATAACCTTGCCTTGTCTACTTTCCTTTGCAGGAAACTGAGGTAGTGCTTTGAAACTGCGGGATCCAAGGTGTTATCGAGTTTTGATGCAGAGATTTTAGTCATTGATTCAGCCTCGGTCGGGACGTAGGGCGTTATGCGGTTCCGAATGCTACGGCGATTCATGCCTGGACCATGCGTGATGCCCTTCCACGAATTTGTTTCAAAACTTGACCACCCTTTCCCTCGAATGCGATATTGATAGTTAGCAAACTAACAGTGTGTCATTCCCCCGTGCCAAAAAACCTCGACGCTCTCCAGATGAACATCAGCAGTGCCATGGTGGTGGCCGCCAGGCATTGGCGGAAGATCTGCCAGACCACGCTGGTCAATTATGGAATCTCCGAAGCCTGCGCCGTCCCGTTGTTGATGATCGGGCGTTTGGGGGAGGGTGTGCGGCAGGTGACGGTGGCGCAGGCGGCGGGGATGGAGAGTCCGTCCCTGGTGCGGTTGCTCGATCAGTTGTGCAACTCCGGCTATGTGCGCCGCACTGAAGACGCCCACGACCGGCGCGCCAAATGCCTGAGCCTGACCGACACCGGTCGCGAGCTGGTGCAAGCGGTGGAAGTCGAGTTGGTGCGTTTGCGTCATGAGGTGCTGGAAGGCATCGACCAGAGTGATCTGGAAGCGGCATTGCGTGTGTTGCGAGCCTTTGAAGCCGCCAATCCACCGCTGGTGATCCACCCTTGAGCGGTTTCTGGACAGGCGTTCCCCCGGCGCGGGACTGGTTCTACGGTGTGCGTACTTTCGCCGCGTCGATGATCGCGTTGTACATCGCCATGCTCATGCAGATGCCGCGTCCGTATTGGGCGATGGCCACGGTGTATATCGTTTCCAGCCCGTTTGTCGGCCCGACCAGTTCCAAGGCGCTGTACCGTGCGGTGGGCACGTTCATGGGCGCGGCGGCGGCGGTGTTTTTTGTGCCGATGTTCGTGCAGAGCCCGTGGGTGCTGGTGGTGATTATCGCGTTGTGGACCGGGACGTTGCTGTTCCTGTCCCTGCACTTGCGCACCGCCAACAGCTACGCCTTGATGCTCGCCGGTTACACCTTGCCGCTAATCGCTTTGCCGGTGCTGGATAATCCGCTGGCGGTGTGGGACATCGCCGAAGCGCGGACCGAAGAAATCTTCCTCGGCATCGCCGTCGCCGCGGTGGTCGGCGCCATGTTCTGGCCTCGGCGGCTGGCGCCGGTGTTCAACGATTCGGTGAATAAATGGTTCACCGATGCCTCGACCTACAGCCTGCGTTTCCTCACTCGCGAGGTGAAACCGGAAGAAGTCAGCGCTTTGCGTTCAGCCATGGTCACGACCTTCAACAGCCTGGAATTGATGATCGGCCAGTTGCCCCACGAAGGCGCGCGGCCGCAAACGGTACGCAACACCAAGGAACTGCGCGGGCGAATGATCCACCTGCTGCCGGTGATCGATGCCCTGGATGACGCGCTCTATGCCCTCGAACGCCGCACTCCCGAGCTTGTGGATAAGTTCGCGCCGCTGCTGACCGCGACCACCGAATGGCTTGAACACAAAGATGCTGATCTCGAACGCTGGCAAGCGCTGAAGGATCAAATCGACGCGTTGCAACCGAGTGCCGAGGCGCTGGACGATCGCAAGCAGTTGCTGTTTTCCAACGCCTTGTATCGCCTCGGCGAGTGGATCGATTTGTGGCAGGACTGCCGCAGCCTGCAATACGCCATCCAGTGCGAAAGCCAGGACAGTTGGCGCGCGGTGTATCGGCACTGGCGCCTCGGTCGCCTGACGCCGTTTCTCGACCGTGGGCTGATGCTCTATTCGGCCTTGTCGACAGTCAGCGCAATCATTGTCGCCTCGGTGCTGTGGATCCTGCTCGGCTGGACCGACGGCGGCAGCGCGGTGATTCTGGCGGCGGTGGCGTGCAGCTTCTTCGCTTCGATGGACGACCCGGCGCCGCAGATCTTCCGGTTCTTTTTCTGGACGGCGATGTCGGTGTTGTTCGCCAGTCTTTATCTGTTTCTGGTGCTGCCGAACCTGCACGATTTTCCGATGCTGGTGCTCGCGTTTGCGGTGCCGTTTATCTGCATTGGCACGCTGACGGTCAAGCCGCAGTTTTACCTGGGAATGCTGCTGACGCTGGTGAACACCTCGTCGTTCATCAGCATCCAGGGCGCCTACGACGCGGACTTCCTCAGTTTCTCCAACTCCAACCTGGCCGGGCCGATTGGCTTGTTGTTCGCCTTTGTCTGGACGTTGATTGCCCGACCGTTCGGCGCAGAACTGGCGGCCAAACGCCTGACCCGTTTCAGCTGGCGCGACATCGTCAGCCTCACCGAACCGGCGACCTTGTCCGAACACCGCAAGCTTGGCGTGCAGATGCTTGATCGGCTGATGCAGCACTTGCCGCGTCTGGGCCTGATCGGCCAGGACACTGGCGTCGCCCTGCGCGAAGTGCGCGTGGCGCTGAACCTGCTCGACCTGCTCGCCTATACCCCGCGGGTGCTCGGCGTGCCGCAAGTGCTGTTGCATCAAGTGGTGGCGGAAGTCGGCGAGTACTTCAAGGCCTGCCTCAAGGCTGGCGAGCGTTTGCCGGCACCGAGCCCGTTGCTGATGACCCTCGACCGCACCCGTCGCGCCCTCAACAGCGAGTGCGATGACGAAGCCCGGCTACATTTGCTGCACGCCTTGAGCGGACTGCGCCTGGCCTTGTTGCCCGGGGTTGAATTCGTCGGCACGGGCGCACTCGAAGAACCGCTTCCCCATGGCATCGATGGAGCGCCTTTATGATCGGTGATCTGGATATCAGCGGGGTGTTCCTGCCCACGCTGCTGGTGCTGATGGGCATTACCTACCTGTTTTACCTGTTGGTGCACGGGGTGCTCACGCGCCTGCACTTTTACCGTCTGGTCTGGCACCGGGCATTGTTCAACGTGGCTCTCTACGCTTTGCTGCTCGGCGCCGTGGACTCACTCAGTCGATACCTGATGACATGAAAAAACCTTTTTTGACCATTGGTCGCGTGCTGCTGACCCTGCTGATCGTGTCCTTCGCCGTCGTCGTGGTCTGGCGCATGGTGATGTACTACATGTTCGCGCCCTGGACCCGGGACGGCCACATCCGTGCCGACATCGTGCAAATCGCCCCGGACGTGTCCGGGCTGATCCAGCAAGTGCAAGTGCGCGACAACCAGTTGGTGCAACGCGGCCAAGTGCTGTTCAGCATCGACCAGGACCGTTTCAAACTGGCCCTGCGCCAGGCGAAAGCCGCCGTGGCCGACCGCGAAGAAACCCTGGCCCAGGCCCAGCGCGAGGCCAAGCGTAACCGTGGCCTCGGCAATCTGGTGCCGGGCGAGCAACTGGAAGAAAGCCTGTCGAAAGTCGCCCGCGCGCAATCGGCCTTGTCCGAAGCGCTGGTGACGGTGGACAGCGCCCAGCTCAACCTCGACCGCTCGACCATCCGCAGCCCGGTGGACGGCTACATCAACGACCGTGCGCCCCGCGCCCAGGAATTCGTCACCGCCGGGCGCCCGGTGTTGTCGGTGGTGGACAGCAACTCGTTCCACATCGACGGCTATTTCGAAGAAACCAAACTGGACGGCATTCACGTTGGCCAAGGCGTGGATATCCGGGTGATCGGCGACCGCGCTCGCTTGCGCGGGCACGTCGAAAGCATCGTCGCCGGTATTGAAGACCGCGACCGCAGCAGTGGCAGCAACCTGTTGCCCAACGTCAACCCGGCGTTCAGTTGGGTGCGGCTGGCGCAGCGGATTCCGGTACGGATCGCCTTCGACGACGTCCCTGCGGATTTCCGCATGATTGCCGGGCGCACCGCGACGGTGTCGATCATTGATGACAAGACCGAGGAGCCGGCGAAATGAGCAAAGCCTCGGCTTTGGCGGTGGCCGGGTTAGGCCTGTTGCTGTCGGCGTGTCAGGTGGTCGGGCCGGATTATCATTTGCCGGACGACGCCGCTGTGCACCGCGAAGATTTGCAGGGCAATCTGGCGGCAAACGGCAAAGATGTCGTTTCAGCGCCGGTGCCTGGCGATTGGTGGCGCTTGTATCAGGATCCGCGTCTCGATCAATTGGTGCAGCAGGCCATGACCACCAACACCGATTTGCGCGTGGCAGCGGCGAACCTGTCCCGGGCCCGTGCGCAGGTCGATGAAGCGCAAGCAGCGGGCGGCTGGAGCGGCGGCGTGAAGATGGGCGCCCAGCGTTTGCAGGAGTCCGGCGAAGCGTTCCTGCTGCCGGAAAAAGTACCGGTGGCCAACGTCGGGGACATTGGCATTACCACGTCTTATCAATTCGACCTGTTCGGCACCTTGCAGCGTGGGATCGAGGCGGCCAAGGCCAACGCCGACGCCACGCAAGCCGCTGCGGATACGGCGCGCATCACGCTGGTGGCCGACGTGGTTCGGGCCTACACCCAAGTCTGCGCAGCTAATGAAGAGCGGGAAATCGCCCAGCACTCCCTTGATCTGCAAGCCCAGAGCACCACCCTGACCCAACGTCTGCGTGATGCCGGGCGTGGCGATGAAACCCAGGTCACTCGCTCGCAAACCCAATTCAAATCCTTGCGCGCCGACATGCCGCGCTATGAAGCGTCCCGTCAGGCCGGGTTGTTCCGTTTGTCGATGCTCTTGGCCACACCGCTGGATCAACTGCCGGCAGGCACCGACAGCTGCGCCGAACTGCCGAAGATTGCGCAATTGTTGCCGGTCGGTGACGGCGCCACGCTGCTCAAACGCCGGCCGGATGTGCGTCAGGCCGAGCGCCGTTTGGCCGCCGCGACCGCCGGCATCGGCATCGCCACCGGCGAGTTGTACCCGGACATCAGCATCGGCGCGTCCATCGGCACCGTCGGCCTGCTGGAAAACCTCGGCAAACCGTCGGCCAATCGCTGGGGCTTCGGCCCATTGCTGAGCTGGACCGTGCCATCCAACGGCTCCCGCGCCCGAATCCGCGAAGCCGAAGCCTCGACCCAAGGCGCGCTGGCGCACTTCGACGGCGTGGTGCTCAACGCGATCCGCGAGACCCAGACCGGCCTCGCCCAGTACTCCGCGCTGCTGCAACGCCGGGATGCCCTAGCCGATGCCGAGCAGTCGGCACAACTGGCGGCGGACCAGACCCACCGCTTCTTCCAGGCTGGCCGCGCGTCGTTCCTGGCCGACCTGCAAGCCACCCGCACCTACACCGATGTCACAGCACAACTGGCAGCGGCCAACACCCAGGTTGCCATGAGCCAGATCGATTTGTTCCTCGCACTGGGCGGTGGTTGGGAAAGCGGACGAACGCAAGCGTCACAGCCCGGCAAACCCTGAGGCCGTTGCTATGCTTTGAGTTGACGGGGTCGCGTGACGATCCCGTTAATCAAGGCTCGCGTTGGTCATGGGGACTCTAATAATGAAAAACCCATATGCTCCCGGCTTCTGGTGCGCTATTGCGGCATTGGTGTTGCTGTCGGCCACCTATTTCTACGGCATCATGCTCGCCCACCAGATCGACAAGGCGCTGGTGTTCCTCGACAGCGCGGCGGCACTGATTGCCGTGATGTCCATCGTCGTGGTCGCCTGGGCTTCGGTCCAGGGCACGCGCATCAAACGAAGACACCTCGAACAAGGCAAAACCCTGGTGCTCATTTGGGACACCAAGGTCGCGCTGCGCCGGGTCGAAACCGTGTTCGACCGCTATTTCTGGGGCAGCTACTGGCAACCGGGGCGCACGTTCCAGGAAGTTATGGGCGAACTCACCGGCACGCCGCTGGAAAAAAGCCTCGAAGCCCTGAAAACCCAATGCCTGGCCCTCGATAAGCAAGTCACCGAAGAAGGCTGGCACTGGCTCAACAACGCCCGCGAACTCTCCGACGTCGCCAACGCCATGGCCCGCGAACGCTATCAACTGGACTTCTGCGACCCACGTGCGGAAATCACGGGCGGGGCAGTGATCAATCGGGATTTTGAAGTGCTGGTCTATACGTGGACGGCGCGGCTTAAAAGCTTTGATCATCAGTTGGATGAGATTGAAGTGCAGTATTCATGAGTAATTCCGGAATAGGGAATGAACCTTTAATTAGAAAAAAATATAAAAAACTGTCAAATATGACAGATGATTACTTTTTTACAGAAAGTGATCATGTACGCTCCTAACCACGCAGGAGCAATTATCATGGCTTTCAGTGACAATTCCTTCAAAAATGTCTCATCAGGCGCTGCTCTGGAGCTTCACGAAGTTGCGAGTACGAGGCCTGGCGATACCGGTTCAAAACGAACTGGAACATTTGTCTCCGCAGCCAATGGAACATTAACTATTTATTGGACTACTTATTCAAAAAACCTTTCGATTTCCTATTCAAAGTTACTGGATGTAACTGTAGGTCGTAAGATACTCAATGAGGACGGGTCCTTAACAGAGAAACCGTTTTATTATTGATCCGCGAACGCTATCAACTGGACTTCTACGACCCGCGTGCGGAAATCACGGGCGGGGCGGTGATCAATCGGGATTTTGAAGTGCTGGTCTATACGTGGACGGCGCGGCTTAAAAACTTTGATCATCAGTTGGATGAGATTGAAGTGCAGTATTCATAATTTTTGTCGGCTGGACTGACGCCTTCGCGGGCAAGTCGCACCGCTCGCTCCTACAGGGGATCGCAATCTTCTGTAGGAGCGAGCGGTGCGACGATTCGACTTGCCCGCGAAGGCGTTTTCATGACTGCTGAAACTCTCGACCCCCGCCACCTGTCCATAGACACTCTTTCACCTTTAATCATTAAGCCCTCCCGCCCAGCAAATGCTAATCTCCACCGCACTTTTGCGCAGTCGTGACCACGACCCGTCATGGGTTCAGGGAAGACGACCACTTTTTCAACAACGGACATTGATCGGGTAATTCATGAATAAATCAGCAGGCGTGCTTCTTGGGATTGTCGTCGCCATAGGTGCCATCAGCGCCGGCGGTGCCTGGTACACCGGCACTAAACTGGAAGGCGTGCTCAACGCCTCGGTTGTAGACGCCAACAAAGAACTGCAAACCGCGCTGGTCGGCTCCAATGGCACGGCGACCCTGGAACTGGTGTCCGTGGAACGTGGCGTGTTCAGCAGCACCGCGCATTACCGCCTCAAGGGCGAAGGCGAGATGTTCGGCGGCGCGCCGGTCGAATTGCTCTTCGTCGACCGTGTCGAACACGGCCCGCTGCCGTTTTCGCGCCTGGCTTCGTTGAAATGGTTGCCGGTCATGGCCACCAACCACTTCGAGCTGGAAAAGACCCCGACCACGGAAAAATGGTTCGCCGCGGCTAACGGCCAATCGCCGGTCAAAGGCGTGGTCAACATCGGTTACGACAACTCCACCAACGGCAATTTCGAATTGCTGCCGCTGGAAGTGGCGCTGGATGACAAGTCCAGCCTGAAGTTCTCCGGCCTGAACATGGACGTCGACGCCAGCGCCCAGGCCCAGAAGGTCAAGGCCAACGGCTACATGGACAGCCTGAAGCTGACCACAGTGTCTGAAGATCAGGCGCCGGTGACGGTCGAGCTGAACGGTCTGACCCTGGCCAGCAACCTGGTCAAAAGCACCTACGGCTACTACACCGGTGAAAACACCCTCGAGCTGACCAGCAGCAAGACCACGTTCGGTCCCAAGCAGTCGATCGTCGGCGTCAACAAATTCGAAATGAAGAACCACACCGAAGAATCGGGCACCAGCGCTTCCGGGCGTGCCGATTACAAGGTGGGCGAAATCACGTTCAACGGCAAAACCGTCGGTTCGGCACAGATGGCCATGAGCCTGAAGAACCTCGACATCCCGTCGACGATGTCGCTGATGCAGATTTACCAGACCAAGCTGCAGCCGTATGAGAAGGCTGCCACTGAAGCCGCTGCCGCCGGTCTGCCGGCCCCCGAGCTGAACCTGACCCCGGAAGAAGAAACACAGGTCAAGGCCGGCCTGGAAAAACTGCTGGCCGCCGGTCCGCAGTTTGCGCTGGAAAACCTGTCGTTCAACACCGCCAACGGTGAAAGCCGCGCCAACCTGGTGGTCGACCTGACCAAGCCAGCTTCCATGGACCTGCCGCCGGATCAATTGGTCCGTCAGTTGATCGCGCTGCTGGACCTCAATCTGCAAGTGTCCAAGCCAATGCTCGTTGACCTGCTCAGCGTCCAGGCGCAAGCCGATGGCCAGACCGACGCCAAGGTCATCGCCGATCAGGCCACGGCCACCAGCGACATGTTCAGCAGCATGGCCGTGGGCACGCAACTGGCCAAACTGGACGGCACCAACGTCGTCACCAAACTGCATTACGCCAACAATCAGGTGGAATTCAACGGCCAGAAGATGACCGTCGAGCAGTTTGTCAGCTTCGTGATGAGCAAACTCGGTGGTGCTGGGCAAGTCCAGTAAAACCAAGGGCTGTACCCCGAACGCCCGGCCTCTGCGCAACGCAGACGTCGGGCGTTTTGCTGTCCGGCGTTTGATCAGGGCCAAGTGATATTACGATTCTGAATAAATATTGCGTTCTTAAGAGCGGGCTCCCTACGCGTGCAAGACTGCGCCCCGACAAGCTGGCTGGGTCCTGTCGATCCGGCTTTCCGTACGAATGGGCAAGGGGGCATTGCGACCCGGCTGGCCGTGGAAGGATGCTGACGAATGCCGCGTTTTGCAGGTCCCTTTATTCATCGTGGCTTACGCCCGTTGTTTCGCGTGGCGCTGTGCAGCCAGTTGCTCTGGCCGGCGCTGGCGTTTGCCGACACGCCTTACGACCAGATGGTCCGCGATGCCCGGGCGGGCAATTACGCGCCTGCACTGACCGTACTGCGTCAGGTGCCGCTGAACCAGGCCACTGCCGGCCAGGTCAGCGATCACTTGCAGATCGCCAATTGGGCCGGCCTGGACGCCGAAGTGGTGCAGGTCTATGAAACCCAGGGCCGCAACCGGGCGCTGCCGATTCAGGCACTGACCGCCACCGCGCGGGCCTATCGCAACCTCAAGCGTTGGGACTCGGCGACCAAGGTCTACAACAAGGCCCTGGCGCTGGAGCCACAGAACCCGGACCTGCAACTCGGACTGGCCCTGACCCAGGCTGACGCCGGCAAACCCGACGAAGCCGTGACTCGCACCAAAGCCCTGGTGGCCGCCAAACCGGACGACCCTGCCCGGCGTCTGGCGCTGGCCTATGCCTTGACCCGTGCCGGCAAACATTACGACGCACTGTTTGAATACGACCAGGCCTTCATCCGCGCCGGCAGCAAGCCTGACGTCGCCCGCGAATACGTGTTTGCCCTGCAACGCGCGCGCCTGCCGGAACCGGCCTTGCGCCTGGCCAAGCAACGGCCGGGACTGATCGATCCGGTGCATCTGCGCCTTATCGAAGGCGACCTGGCTGCCGAGCGCGTGCGCCTGGCGGAACTGGCCACCCGCAGCGAAAAAGAACGCTATGTCATCGCTGATCGGGCACTGGCCGACTACGACCAATTGCTCGCCACCTGGACCCCGAACCCGACAGCCCACGACGACGTCACCCGCTGGCGCATCGACCGCATGGGCGCGCTCAAGGCCCGGGCGCGCACCGCCGACGTGATCAGCGAATACCAGACGTTGATCGGCGAAGGGGTGAAGATTCCGACCTATGCCCTGCGCTGGGTGGCGTCGTCCTACCTGGACCAGCGTCAGCCGGAAATCGCCGCCGACCTCTATCGCCAGGTGCTGGTCGCGTCGGACGCCGATGTCGGCGATCGCCTCGAAGACAGCACCGCGCTGTATTACGCGCTGCTCGAAAGCGATAAGGCCGACGAAGCACGCAAGGTCGCCGAGGACCTGGCAAAAGCCCAGAAACCACGGGTCGAACTCAAGGGTTTGCCGGTGGGCAATCCCAACGATGAATGGATGGACGCGCAGCAACTCGCCGCCCAGGCCGGGACCTACGGCGCCGACCTGCCGTCCGGCGAGCAGCGCTTGCAGACCTTGGTCGATCAGGCGCCGGGCAACATCGGTTTGCGCCTGGCCCAGGCCGATCTGTACCTGGCCCGGGACTGGCCACGCCGCGCGGAATTGCAACTCAAGGAAACCGAGAGCATGGTGCCCCGGGACACGGGCCTCGAAGTGGCCCAGGCCCACACCGCGATGGATTTGCAGGAGTGGCGGCAGATGGATGCGTTGACCGACGACGTGGCCGCGCGTTTCCCCGACAACCGTCAAGTCCAGCGTTTGCAGCGTCAGCGTGAGGTGCATGACATGGCCGAGCTGCGGGTGCAGAGCTACGGCGGCAAGAGTTATGGCGGTGGCAGCAGCGGCGCCGGTGCTGTATCGGGCAGCAAGGATTTCGGCATCGAAACCGTGCTCTACAGCCCGCCTATCGAAGAAGACTGGCGCGTGTTTGCCGGTGTCGGTTACGCCACCGGTGATTTCCAGGAAGGCACCGGGCGTGATCGCACCCAACGGCTCGGCGTCGAGCGCCGCACCCGTGACATGACCCTGGAAGCGGAAGTCTCCAATCACAACTTCGGCTACGGCAACAAGCAGGGCGCGCGGCTGTCGATTGCTCGCGATATCGATGACCACTGGCAGTACGGCGGCAGCGTCGCTTATCTCTCGGCGGATACCCCGTTGCGGGCCTTGAACAGCGACGTCACGGCCAACGGCGGCAGCGGGTTTATCCGCTGGCGCGCCAATGAAAGCCGCGAATGGAAACTGGCGGTCAGCCCGTCGCATTTCAGCGACGGCAACAATCGCGTTGAAGCGTTGTTGACCGGGCGCGAGGGCGTCTATACCGCGCCGAAAGTGCAAGTCGACCTCGGCCTGGAAGTCGGCACCAGCCACAACTCCGCGTCCGAAGACGTGCCGTACTTCAACCCCAAATCCGACTTCAGCGTGCTGCCGACGGTGAACGTCAACCACGTGCTGTATCGCCGCTACGAAACGGCCTGGAGCCAGCAATTCCAGGCCGGTGCGGGTACCTACAGCCAGCGCGATCACGGTACTGGCGGCATTGGCCTGCTGGGCTACGGCCAGCGCTACAGCTGGAACGACGTGTTCGAGGTGGGCGGCTTGTTGACCGTGATCAACCGGCCCTACGACGGCGACCGCGAAACCGATCTGCGCCTGCTCGTCGACCTCACTTACCGCTTCTAGAAGAGTTTGAAGATGCCTTTTATCTCGCGTTTCATCCTTCTGCTGGGAGCGCTGCTGGTCAGCGCCTGTGCCCAGCAAGCCCCGGCGTTTACACCGCCGTCCGAGCGCCCGGTGCCGGCCAACGAAAAGCCGTGGCCGAAAAACCATGTGCTGGGGATTGCCTACCACGACGTCGAAGACCGCGACCCCGATCAAGCCGTGGTGGCCGTGCGCACCGAACGCATGATCGAGCAGCTTGCCTGGTTAAGGGAGAACAACTACAAACCGGTCACCGTCGACCAGATCATCGCCGCGCGCAACGGTGGTCCGGAGCTGCCGCCCAGGGCGATTCTGCTGAGTTTCGACGATGGTTATTCGAGCTTCTACACCCGCGTGATGCCGGTGCTGCGCGCCTACAACTGGCACGCGTTACTGGCGCCGGTCGGGGTGTGGATTGATACGCCGCTGAACCAACCGGTGGATTTCGCCGGCACACCACGCCAGCGTTCGGACTTCCTGACCTGGGAGCAGATTCGGGAAATCTCCAAATCCGGGCTGGTGGAAATCGCCGCGCACACCGATGCCAGCCACAAAGGCGTATTGGCCAACCCGCAAGGCAACCTGCAACCGGCCGCCGCGACCCGTCGCTACGACGCGCTCGCGGGTCGCTACGAAACCGAAGCCGAGTTCCAGGCGCGGATGCGCAGCGACGTCGCGGCGATCACCGAGAAGATCCGCAAAGTGACCGGTTACAAACCGCGAGTCTGGGTCTGGCCTTACGGCGCGGCGGACGGCACTTCGCTGCAAGTGGTCAGCGAGCAGGGCTATAAAATGGCCCTGACCCTGGACGACGGCCTCGATGCCCTCGACAACCTGATGAGCAGCCCGCGCTTCCTGGTGGCCTCGGACCCGGACGGCGAGCATTTCGCCAACAGCATCGTCTCGGTGCAGGCCGAATCGCCGATGCGTGTAGTGCATGTGGATCTGGATAACGTCTACGACGCCGACCCGGCGCAGCAGGAAATCAACCTCGGCAAGCTGATCCAGCGCATGGCCGACATGGGCGCCAACACCGTATTCCTGCAAGCCTTCGCCGACCCGCAAGGCGATGGCCTGGTGCACTCGCTGTACTTCCCCAACCGTCACTTGCCGGTACGCGCCGACATCTTCGACCGCGTGGCCTGGCAGTTGCGCACCCGCGCTCACGTCAAAGTGTTTGCCTGGATGCCGGTGCTGAGTTTTGCCCTGGATGCGAACCTGCCGCGGGTGACGCGTTGGGACCCGAAAACCGGCACCACATCGGTGGACCCGGACCAGTACAAACGCCTGTCGCCATTCGACCCGAACGTGCGCCGAATCATCGGCGAAATCTACGAAGACGTGGCGCGCCTGACCTCGGTCGACGGCATTCTTTATCACGACGACGCGGTGCTGTCGGACTTCGAAGACGCCGGCCCCGAAGCGCTCAAGGTGTACGCCGCCAACGGCCTGCCAGGCTCGATAGCGACGCTGCGCGACGACCCGGCCACGCTGCAACGCTGGACGCGGTTCAAGAGCCGCTACCTGATCGATTTCACTAAAGAACTCACCGCCAAGGTCCGCGCCATTCGCGGTCCGCAGGTGCTGACCGCGCGCAATATCTTCGCCGAGCCGATGCTCAATCCCCAGAGCGAAGCGTGGTTCGCGCAGAACCTCGACGACTTCCTCGGCACCTACGACTGGACGGCGCCGATGGCCATGCCGCTGATGGAAAAACAAAGCCACGCGCAATCCGGGCCCTGGCTCGAAGCGTTGGTCGCGACGGTCAAGGCCCGCCCCGGCGCGCTTGAGCGCACGGTGTTCGAGTTGCAGGCCAAGGACTGGACCAAGCAAACCGATTCCGACATCGACGGCGCGCAGCTGAGCGACTGGATGGGCCGCCTCAAGCGTCAGGGCGCCACCAGTTTCGGCTACTACCCGGACAACTTTCTCGAGAACCAGCCGGACCTGAAAGCCGTGCGGCCCGCGCTCTCCAACAAGTGGAATCCATAACATGCTGGATAGACTGCTGGCCCTGCTGGTTCTGGCGATCGTCCTGGGGATTCCCCTGGGGCTGATCTTCCTGGTCACCGGGCAATTCCTGATGGACTTCGTGTTCTTTTATCCCCTGTTCATGTCCGGGCTGTGGATCGCCGGCGGCCTGTATTTCTGGCTGCACTGGGAGCGGCACTGGCCGTGGAAGGACGACACCTTGCCGCCACCGCTGGCCGGCGAACCGCTGATTTCGATCCTGATCCCTTGTTACAACGAAGGCGACAACGCCGCCGACACCATTCACGCGGCGCTGGCCCAGCACTACCCGAACATCGAAGTGATCGCGATCAACGACGGCTCCAAGGACAACACTGCCCAAGTGCTCGATGCCTTGGCGGCGCAGGATCCGCGCCTGCGGGTGCTGCACCTGGCGGAGAACCAGGGCAAAGCCGTTGCCTTGCGCATGGGCGCCATCGCGGCGCGCAGCGAGTATTTGGTGTGCATCGACGGCGACGCACTGCTGGCGCCGAACACGGCGGCGTATCTGGTGGCGCCAATGCTCGATAACGCGCGCCTCGGCGCCGTCACTGGCAACCCGCGAATCCGCACCCGTTCGACCCTGGTGGGTCGGGTTCAGGTCGGTGAATTCTCGTCGATCATTGGTTTGATCAAGCGCACACAACGGGTGTTCGGGCGGATTTTTACCGTCTCCGGGGTGATCGTCGCGTTCCGCCGCACGGCGCTGAACCGGGTAGGTTACTGGAGCCCGGACATGATCACCGAAGACATCGACATCAGCTGGAAGCTGCAACTCGATCACTGGAGCATCTTCTACGAGCCTCGTGCGTTGTGCTGGATCCTGATGCCGGAAACCCTCGGCGGCCTGTGGAAGCAGCGTCTGCGCTGGGCCCAGGGCGGCGCTGAAGTGTTGTTCAAAAACATTCGCGGCATCTGGCAGTACCGCCATCGCTACCTGTGGCCGCTGTTGTTCGAATACTGCTTGTCCACCGGTTGGGCCTTCACTTTCCTGCTGTCAGTGATTTTCTGGGCCGTGGGCAAATTTGTCGAAATGCCCGAAGCCATCGCCGTGCACCACCTGCTGCCGCCGGCCTTTACCGGGTTGCTGCTGGCGATGGTCTGCCTGTTGCAGTTCGCGGTCAGCATCCTGATCGACCGGCGTTATGAAAAGGGCCTGGGCAAGACCATGTTCTGGGTCGTCTGGTATCCCTTGATGTTCTGGTTGGTCAGCTTGTTTACAACGCTGGTCAGTTTTCCAAAAGTGCTGTTCGGTCAGCATCAGAAACGTGCGCGCTGGGTCAGTCCGGACCGGGGTATCAAGCCGTTGGACGATGAGGAAGAGGTCATCAAATGAAAATCATCAGAACCCGTCAGCGGCCTTTTCTGGTCGTGATCGATGCCTTCTTCACGGTGCTGGCCTGGATCGGTCTGCTGTATTTGCTGGTGCGCGGCTTGTGGCCGCTGATCGATACTCACGACGGCCCGCGTATTGATGCGTCAGTGTTTGACGCCCTCGGCACGTTGCAGATTTATCTGTGGGTGGCGCTGTTGAACGCGGTGATCCTGATTACCTGGGCGCGTTACCAGCATCGCAAAAGCAAGAGCTACGCCCAGCGTCGCCTGCCGGCACCGGTGGTGGACGATCATGGTTTGAGCAAGAGTTTCAAGTTGACTGGCGATCGTCTGGAAAAGCTGCGCACCCTGGGCTCGATGACGATTCACAATGATCAGGAAGGCGATGTCAGCCATGTGGTCACTCACTACTTCCCGATGGATCCGGCGCTGAAATCCGCACCGCTGGCGCCGCTGGAACATCCGTTGGTGATTCGTTTGCCGGCGGAAGATGACGAAAACAGAGAGCCGGTGAGTCATCTCTAACGCTGGCCTGCACTCACCTGTGGCGAGGGAGCTTGCTCCCGCTGGAGGCCGAAGGACTCCCAATCTCGACAATCGCGCTCTTTCTGATAGAACGCGGTCACCGATTTTGCGTCTGCTGCGCAGACGAGCGGGAGCAAGCTCCCTCGCCACAAGGTCGTTGTTAGCTCAGGTCTCGCACCAACTGCCACGCCTCATCCACCGGCAACGGCTGTTTCATCCGCTCCGCCAACATCGCCATCGCCCGCTCTTCATCGCAGGCCACCGCCGCCACCACCACCCCGTGCTTACCAAACAACCCGATAAACGGCGGATGATTGGGATCACCCTTGAACTCAACCTCATCCCAACTCTCGGCATGGCCCAGGTAGTCGTAGTTCTTGCCGAAATGCCAGGTCCAGAAATACGGCACGTCGAGGTAATGCTCATCGCCGCCCAGCATGTTGGTGGCCGCGATCCGCGCCTGTTGTTGCGCCAGGCGCCAGTGCTCGATCCGTTGCGGCTGGCCGTTGAGCGGGAAGGTGGCGATATCGCCGACGGCCCACAACCCATCGCTCACACGCATGCCGCCGTCGACTTTCAGCGATTGGTCTTTTTCCTTGGCCAGCTCGGTAAACACTGCGGTGGCCGGGGTGACGCCAATCCCGACCAGCACCAGATCCGCCGATAAACGCTGGCCATTGTCCAGAATCACCGCTTCGACCTTGCCTGAGCCTTCGATGGAAGCGACCTCGCCGTCGGTATGAAAAACCACGCCATTGGCCACATGCCGGGCGCGGATCGCCTTGCCGACGGTTTCACCAAATTGCGCCGCGAAAGGCACGGCATGGCGAGCGAGCACGGTCACGTCCAAGCCGTAGGTGCGCAGGGCCGAAGCCGATTCCAGGGCAATAAAGCTGTCACCGATGATCACGGCTTTTTGCCCGGGTTTAGCTGCGTCGAGAATCCGTTCTGCCTGATCTTTCGAACGCAACAGAAAGACCTGCGGCAAGTCAGCGCCGGGCAACTCCAGAGGTTTGGGGATACCGCCAGTGGCCAGCAATGCGGCGTCGTAGTTCAGGGTTTGGCCGTCGGTCAGTTTTAAGCTTTTGTCTGGCGCATTGAGGCTGGCCACTTCACCGCGGATGCGTTCGATGCGTTGTTTGCGATAAAAATCTTCGTCGCGCAGGGGCGGGATTTCTTCCGGCGGCATCTCCCCGGCGATCACGAATTTGCTCAGCACGGTGCGGTCGTAGCCGGCGTCGGCTTCCCGGTCGATCAGTTGTATCCGGCCGCCGAAGCCTTTTTCGCGCAAGGCCGCCGCTGCGGCGGTACCTGCGGCGCCCGCACCGACGATGACAAAGGTTCGCTCATCGTCTGCGGGCGGCGTATGGGCGTCGACCATCGGTTGATCGTCGACCCAGACCTCGTCGTCGCGTATTTCCAGCGGGTAGCGCATGAGGCCATCCAGTGACGGCGGTTCACACAGCGCCCCGTCCTCGATCCGATAGGCTGCCTTGTGCCACGGACAGATCAGCCGCCCGTGACACAACGCGCCCTCGGCCAGCGGCGCCCCGGCGTGAGGGCATTCGCCCTGGAAGGCGCGCAACTGATCACCGACCCGCAGCAAAACAATTTTGGTGTCATCGATCCGGACTTCCAGACCCCGGTTTTCCGGCACATCGGCGAAACGGGCGACACGATGCAGGGCCATGAGCGCTCTCCAGGCAGGTGTTTCTCTATTGAGTTTGGCCCTTATCCCGAGGTTCAGCCCAATTCCCACTGCCACCGCGCGAACGGTACGGCTATAGTCTGCGAGCCGACGACGGCCTAACCCGCACAAGGTGCTCCGGTAATGACCCGATTGACCTCTCTGAACCCTTGGCTGGCGGCCGTTGCAGTCGCCCTTTGCGTGCAAATGCCCGTGCAGGCCCAGGAACGTTTCACCCTCAATATCCCCGGTGTCACGGACGATCGATTGTTCACTTCGGCAGCCGCCAGCGATGCGCCCAATTGTGGCGGGCACAACCAGTCGCCAGCCCTGAACTGGAACGCCGGCCCGGCGGGCACCCTCAGCTACGCCATCGTCATGCACGACCCCGACGGCGCGAAAGGCCAGGGCGTCGATCACTGGGTGCATTACGGCATCAAGCCGACCACCCATCAGATTGCGGCCGGTGTCGGCGCCAAATCCGCACTTGAAGGCGTCGGCGGCACCAACAGCAAAGGCACCACGACCTATATCGGTCCTTGCCCACCGATTGGCGACAGTGCGCACCACTACATCATCCAGATTTACGCCCTGGACCTGGCGCCGGATGCCTTGCCCGCCGGCCTGACCCGCGCGCAATTGCTGGAAAAAATCAAAGACCACGTGCTGCGAAACAGCAGCGTGGTGCGGCGTTATCACCGCTGAAAATTCTTTTTCCAGCGGTTTAACCCGAACCGGATGGGCTGACCGTCTCAGAGGATGAATGGATCATTTTCCTCCTGAGGTCAGCCCCCATGTTCCTCCCTCTGCATTTCCTCCGTCCGGCCGCTCATGGTTTCGCCATTGGCTTGTTGCTGGCCGCTGCCGGTTGCGGTGTTTCGTCCAAGCCTGATTCGGCTGTGGTTGCGCCGCCGTCACCGTCATCGGCCCAAGGTGAGTTGAAAACTGAAGCGGTGGCGCCGAGTCAGGCGGTCATGGCGGATGCGACGATGGCCAAGCGCAGCGTGCGTGCGGCGCCGATGGCAATGTATGCACCTGAGCCTTCGGCACCGGGCTATCAAGATGAGCAGCGCGAGCAGTATCAAGCGTTGGCCGACAACCCGATCCACAGCGTGGCCGAAGCGCCGGTCTCGACCTTCAGCGCCGATGTCGACACCGGCGCCTACGCCAACGTCCGCCGTCTGCTGAATCAGGGACGCTTGCCGCCTGAAGGTGCGGTACGGCTGGAGGAGATGGTCAATTACTTCCCCTATGATTACGCCTTGCCCACCGATGGCTCGCCGTTCGGCGTGACTACGGAGCTGGCGCCGTCGCCGTGGAACCCGCATACCCGGTTGCTGCGTATCGGCATCAAGGCCTCGGACCGCGCAGTGGCAGAGTTGGCCCCGGCGAACCTGGTGTTTCTGGTCGACGTGTCCGGCTCGATGGACCGCCGTGAAGGTCTGCCTCTGGTTAAAAGCACGTTGAAGTTATTGGTCGATCAACTGCGCGAGCAGGATCGGGTGTCATTGGTCGTCTACGCTGGCGAGTCTCGTGTCGTGCTTGAGCCTACCTCTGGGCGGGACAAAGCGAAAATTCGTACAGCCATCGACCAATTGACTGCGGGCGGCTCCACCGCCGGAGCATCGGGCATCGAACTGGCCTATCAGATGGCACAACAGGCGTTCATCCCCAAAGGCATCAACCGCATCCTGCTGGCCACCGACGGTGACTTCAACGTCGGCATCAGCGACTTCGACAGCCTCAAGCAAATGGCGGTGGATAAACGCAAGACCGGCATTTCCCTGACCACCCTGGGGTTTGGTGTGGATAACTACAATGAACACCTGATGGAACAACTGGCCGATGCCGGCGACGGCAACTACGCCTACATCGACAACCTGCGCGAGGCGCGCAAGGTGTTGGTGGATCAACTCGGCTCGACCCTCGACGTGGTGGCGAAGAACGTGAAGCTGCAAGTGGAATTCAACCCGGCGCAGGTCAGTGAATATCGACTGTTGGGCTATGAAAATCGCGCGTTGAAGCGTGAGGATTTTAGTAATGACAAAGTCGATGCCGGGGAAATCGGTGCAGGGCATACGGTGACGGCGTTGTATGAAATTGTCCCTGCTGGTGAGAAAGGGTGGTTGGAGCCGTTGCGTTATGGCAATTCTCCGTCAGTCTCTTCCGGGAAATCCGGGGAAATGGCCATGCTGCGAGTGCGATATCAGCTGCCGGAAGGTGGGAATAGTCGCTTGATCGAGCGGCCGATCACCTCTAGCTCAGCGCCTGCCAGTGATGACCTGCGTTTTGCGGCGGCCGTGGCGGCGTTTTCCCAGCAGTTGAAGGACGGCCGCTACACCGGAGATTTCAGCCTCAAAGACACCGAAGCCCTGGCCCGTGGCGCTCGGGGCGATGACCGCTTCGGCCTGCGCGCGGAGTTTGTGCAACTGGTTGAGTTGGCGCAGAGCTTGCGGACTTCGACCGCATCGAATCAGGTGTCCAATGCCAACCGTATCGAGTGAAAGGGACCATCGTTGATATGACTGCTCCTGAAATGAGCACCGACGCCGGCAGCGACGAATCGCTGCTGGCGCGCTATCGATCCGGCGACGGGCCGGCGTTCGAGATCTTGTACGCCCGCCACCGTCAGGGACTTTATCGATTCCTCCTCGGCCTTAGCGGCAAAGCCGAACTGGCCGAAGAGGTCTACCAGGACACCTGGCTGAGCCTGATCCGCAGCACCAGTCAGCCACAAGGCCGGGCGAACTTTCGTACCTGGCTCTACCAGATTGCCCGCAACCGACTGATCGACCACTGGCGCAAACATGGCATCCACAACCCCCTGCACGACAGCTACGACGAACAGGCCCATGCCGTGATCGACAACACCGCCGACCCCGAACAACTGCTGAGCCTGAACCGCGACTCCCAGCGCCTCGAAACCGCCCTGCAAACCCTGCCCGCCGACCAACGCGAAGTCTTCCTGCTCCGCGCCCACGGCGACCTCGACCTGCCCCAAATCGCCACCCTCACCGAAACACCGCTGGAAACCGTCAAAAGCCGCTTGCGCTACGCCCAGCAAAAACTGCGTCGGCTGCTGGCCGAGGAGGTACTGACATGACTGACGCCCGCTCTAACAAAGATGACGAAGTGTTGAAGCACTATCGCGAACACAGCAACGATGGCCCGCCGTCGCATCTCGACGCGTTCATCCTCGCCACTGCCCATCGGGAAGCGCCCGTGCGTAAACCGAGCCTGTGGCAGCGTTGGGTCCAGGCCTGCCAGAAACCCCGTTGGCAGGTGGCGTTTGCCAGCCTCGTTGGCGTCGCCCTGATGTTGGCGCTGGTGCAACGCACGCCCGAGCAAGAGCCGCAGTTCGACTCCGCCCCGGCGCCCAAAACGTCATCCTTTGTAGCCAAGAAAGAAGCCCCGTCACCGATTGCACGTTCGTTGTCCGCCCCCGCCGGCGCGTTATCCGCCCCTGCACCCGCCGCGCCCATGGCTGATTACGCCGCGCCCGCCCAGAGCGAATCCATCAACGCGGAAATGGCCGACGAAGCCAAAGTCAGCAAACGCGCCGCTGCTCCGGTGAAAAACCTCGACGATCAACTGCGTGAAGTCCTGCGCCTGCAAAACACCGGTCAAACCCAAGCCGCCGATGAACTGCTCAAGACCCTGCACAAACGCTACCCCAACGAAAACCTCACCACCCGACTCAAGGCCCTGAAGAAAAACTGAGCCCCGACCCTCCACCCATTTGGCAACCAGCCCCGAAAGCGCGCACTATCGGGGCATAGCCGATGCGTTGGAGGAAGCCGTGGCGAAAAAAATCGATCGCATCGCCCAAATGCTCAACTGCCCGAAGAAAGGGGAAGAGTTGAGGCGGGGAATTATTGAGAGTCGTAAGGAATTTCTGCTGAACAAGCAGGAAGGAGGCGTTCCTGAGGAAGATGCCGGGGAGGATGAGGTGTTGGAGGAGGGGGACGAGGACGATGAGGAATATGACGAGTTTGATTGGACGACTGAATGATAAAAAAACCGCTTAGGCGGTTTTTTATTGGCTTCAGTTATTCGGCTAAACCGAACAACTGAATCTTTCAGCATCTTGCTCGTTCTGAGGGATCGAGCACCCACAAAAAAGCCCCAAACCCTACGGGCCTGAGGCTTTCTCGTTTCTTCTATATGGTGCCCAGGCGTCGTTTGAACTGGAGGCTGTGAAGCCCGGTTTATAAGGGTGCGGCTGGTAGCATTTTGGGTAGGCATACACGTGGGCATACAGGGTGCATCGCGCTGCTTCCTTTGACGTTCTTTGAAAGGCTCGATCATTAGTCATGGTGACGAACGGTTGTAGGCACGTCCTGGTGATTCTCCAGCACGGCATATCCACCTCTATTCGTAACAAGAGAAATGGGCTGTGAGGATTCGCCGCCATCTATGGAGATGCGAACCTCCAGACTTTGATCCTCGAAAGAACGAAGCTCTTGTATCAATTGTGCGACGGTTTTGCCGCGACCGATCCATTCTGGGGTCATACGTATTCCAAACAAAGGTATGCATTGGTGGGAATATCAGAGGTTTTGTTGAGCGAAGGCGTTACCGGGGTAAGCAGGATCAAGTGCGAAAAATCCCATGATCCTCGGCCCATTTGCCGTACGCGCTAGCACCCATATTCTCAAAGTCTGGGAAAACGCCGAACTCGACAGATTGAAAAAAGCCAAGGCAATGACTCCAATCGGAGTCGCTCGGATCGTCCACGATCCAGCACTCGTAACCCAACGACTTCCAGTCAAGCTTAGGGTCTGAGTTGGATACCCGCAGGAGTTCCTCGGCAATACGCTCTGTCCACGCAATTGCTTCACCTGCAGTGGAGGCCGCGACGTAAATACCTGTGGATGACTCGCAGTCTTCAATGATGCCTTTTTGAAACAACGTCCAGCGTTCGGGTTCGTGGTAGGTGAATCCTATGAGGAATTTATTCATGTTGAATCCTTTTGGTTCTGCCGCTGCCAGCAGCGTTACCGTGCTTTCGCGGACCTCAGTAATCGGGTAAAGCTGGAAATTGCGAGATGTATGTCATCTTGGGTATCTCCGTCCCACTCCTCAACCGTTTCCAGCTCTGCTCGTAACCTGGCAATACGCTGTTCGATCTCTTCGATTTCAGGGGCACCACATTGCTTAGCGATTGCCTGCCAACCGTCATCAGAGATTTTTTCCTGAACAGATAAGCCGGACCGGGCATCTGCGATTAGCTTATGGAGGTTACTCATCTGAAATCTCGGGTGGGTTACAGAAAAAGGCGCTGGGGACCCTGACGATATCCTGAGGATACGGGGTCGGAAACCCGCGACATCTTGGTAGCGACAGTTTCATCAGCTTACTGAAATTTCAACGTTGAAATTGAAAGGATATTGAAGAGAAAAGGGCATCGTTACCGCAACGGTAAAGATGGGCTTACGTGTTGTTGATAGCGAACGGTTGCGCCTCGTCAACCTTGGGGATGGTGTCGACTACGTCAACCTGTCAACCAACGTAGAAAACCTGGCCGCTAACACGATTTGGCGGGTTCTTTGCCCCGTACCCATTCGAAATGACCAGGGGCCCCGACGAGGTACCAAGCGATAGGGCAAATGCACAGGTAAACAGCAGTTCACCAGGTTCACCTGTTCACTAAGCTGTGCACTTTTCCGCTAACACGATCACGCGGGTTTCCGACCCCGTGCGTGTCTCATCGCCTCAGGGGCCCCCCTGCTCCCGTTTTGAATCTCCTCGCTGGTGGAAGTCAATTCTCATGGGGAGTGGGGCAGGTACCTGTCAAATGTGGTGTAACTCGTGTTACAGGTGTAACGGTTCTAGTTAACTATTTGAATTTAAAGATAAATATAGGGTTACACGCCCTGATAGCGTTCCGTGTTCATGGTGTAACGAAGACGAATTCGTGTAACGCTTTCTGTAGCGAAGCCAAGGAAAATCAGCGCTACTTAATCCGACAGCGCGGCGCGGGAATAATGAGGTCGGACCGGATGTAGTGGGCATGTTGCAAATGGCCTTGAAGCTGGCACCGGTTACTGCTCTACACTGAATCTGCCAATGCCAGCGGTCTCGGCAAAGGGCTATTAACGTCTGGCTTTCCCAAGTACGCAGCACGCACAACTGCCGTTGCATACTAGGCGGGGTTTTTTGGACCAAAAAAAACCGCCTCGGCCGAAGCCGAAGCGGCATACCTCTCAGCCATTACTGACTTTTGAAATAGTCTCGCAGCAGTTCAAAGACGTGATGCACACGTACACAAACCACCACGATATCCCATGCATGCTTCAAATGTTTCAACATGCTAGGCCCTCCCGTAGTTGGGCCATACCTCCAGCGCGCTTATCCCGGAACACGCGCGCCTTTTGGAAACACACCAAGCGTTCCCTGTGAGATGGCTAAGCCGATGGCCTCTTATTTCATCCGGCACAGATTCCTAGGCCCGTGTTGAGAGGTCCAGATTCACGCTCAGATGAACGCGGATCTGGCCCGATGTTAACGAATTTTTTTCGGCCGTGGTGGGACGAATCGGCGCATTGAGCGGTTAGGAGGGTGGGTTTTTCGCTGGAAGCGAGGGATTACAGGGCTTTGGCTGGAGAAGATTATTTTCAGGATTTTTTGGTTAAAGTTTTTTTTGCTCAAAAAACAGACAAAAAGCCGCCAGCCCTTGTCCGCCGCCGCCTCTGCGCGCCGCCGTCAAACTGACGGCAGGGTGACGTCACACCGCTAATCGTTAATTATTGCGCGAGGTGGCACCAGCTTGTAATCTCTTGTGCACACCAAGCGTTCCCTGTGAGCGAGCCAGCCCGGCCCCTAACCGGACTGGCATGAAAAGCCGCCCTCCTAAGGCGGCTTTTTTTTTGCCTGTCGTTTGCCTGCGTGACATCTAACAACTCGACGACAATCCCCCTAAGGCCCACAGCGTCGGCGTACTTGGCCAGGGCCTAAGGCTTTTCCAGATCCGCAATGGTTCACGCCGCGAGCGCGCCGGAATCAGCCGTGCCGTGGGGCCACCCAGGCACACGACAGCACCTACTGCTGATCATCTCCAGCCACCCGGCCGACCACCACGTCACAAATCACGTGCTGGCTGACCAGGGCTTTTAAGGTGTAGTCGTGGATCGCTTCGCCAGTCATGCACCGAGCGCCACCGAGAGCGGCTGGAAGGCCCGGTCAAATACCAGGTACAGTCATTCAATGTCGCCCGGGTGGAGGTCTGGACGGCAAACCAGAGGGCCGGGTCTTGGTAGACCAGTCCTGGCCTTTATGATTGCCGCGCCGCCCCAAAAAGGCCTCCGCACTGGGACAAAGTGTGGGGGCCGACTCACCATAAGCGGCGTTACTCGAACGCGGCATCACTCGCCCGGCTCTAGCCGATCCTCCGCGTCCCGTTCGGCCTGTTCAACTGCGCGCGCCAGTTCGGTTGCCTCGCTCTTGTCAATGGCGCCGACGGCTTCTAGGGCGGCGAAATACCCAGCCGCGTAGGTCTTGCCCCACACCACGTCATCCAGCGACTCAGACAGGGCAATGTCTTCGACCTGCTCGCGGGCTCGCGCCAGGATGCGGGTACGTTCTTCGTAGGTATAACTTGGCATGGCGAGGGTTCCGTTGTGTTGGCTACTTTGGGCCTGTTTGACTCAGCCGAGAGTGGGCTCTCGCAAGCGACTTTTCCTTTCCAGCTCATCTAAATGGGCTATCACTTCGCTCATGTTCTTATCCCTGTCCCATTCATCTGGCAGAGGTTCGCCAACTGGTAGCCCTGCATATGAACGAAGTTTCTTCACTATGTCAGATACGTGCAGTCCCAATACGGCATACCCCCGCCTCCTTGTCCAAAAATATTCAGGGTGATCCGGCGGATCGTAATTGAAGTCTTGGATCCCTCGAAGCTTTCCATGAAGCTGATCCTGTTGATCGGGAATCCTAAGAATCGAATACATCAAATCTTTGGGTAACAGCCTCCAATCAACATCAAGCTCCAGCGGACGAAATATTGGGGGGGGAGTAGTGGCTTGAGAGTGACCATCTTGGCCCGCCGGTTGCCCGTGCCAAGTGCCATCGTCGATGCAAACGTCGAAGCATTCAGTTGCGAACCGATCCAAATGGGAAACAACGATAATTCCTAGATAAGTCGTGGCTTGGTTAACGCTCTTACGCTTGACCCACCACTCTTTAATCAGAACGAAGGAGTTACCGAGCAACACGCCACTGATACCAGCCACAGCCGAAATGATTGCTGAAACGTTCCCTGGATCCATAAGTCCTCTCCGTGGATTGAGTGTAATAAACCCCGATTGTGGGACCCACCGATCAACAAGGTGCGGGTGCGCAACTCTACGCCACAAAAAAGACACTCTAGTCCCAAATCTGTCCCATATGGAGGGGGTTAGGACTCCAAAAACCACAAGACTAGACTTTCTCTAAAAAAATCAAGAGCTTGCGTTTGCTAAATGTGGCGGTAAAGGAGAGATTCGAACTCTCAATTTTTATAAGTTGTAGCGGTTAACTCCACCCTGACGCCCTACGACGCTTTAAATCCTTAGTCGCCTACACAAATGTATTGATTCGAGCGCACATTCGTAGCTGAGCGCTTACTGACCGATTGCAGGTGTTTACGGTCGGCGGCTATCGGCCAAATGCAGCCGTCAATCTCGACTCTGAATCAGAGGGCGCTCACTATTTGCCCACTTCGACACCCCTAGCTTCTGCAGTCAGAAGATCTGCACTGATAGGTCGAATTCATTTAAGTTTTGAGGTTGGCGCGTAGATATCTGTTGCTTCGGTATGTCATTATCGAAGGGCTCGGAGCTTTCATACCCTCATCTCGATATGCCTCTCCTGACGTTTTCTCTGATTGGCTACCAAGCGTCATAGAAATTTTCGGGAAGAATATCCACAGCATGGAGCTTGGCATGTTAAATCAACATTTTTCTTCTAAAAATTTCATGCGACTACTAACAAGACAGGATATTTTTAGATATAACATGGGGGCGGGAGGCGATGATTATCGAGCGAAGTTAGTTTGCGTTGAGGAGTCTATAGCAAAACCTGCATATACATTTTCAGATTTCAGAAGAAAGAAAATGGCGCACGGCGAAGTTGTTTCGCCGCAAAATATAACTGACGAATTTGCACTGAGGAAACTGAACGATAATATTAAGCGTGTCTTCAATATAAAAACAACTGATCGAAACAGTATACTGCCTCAGATAAAGGTGTTATTAGCTGAGGGTGGTGAGTTCTGGTTGCAAAAACTTGATATCACCAGATTTTTCGAATCTATTCCTCGTGCTAGTGCGTTAGAGCTTGCATATAAAGATCATAGACTGTCATTTGAGTCTAAAAAAATTCTCGAAAAGCTCTTTTCTACTCAAGAGCTTTCTAAGCACCCAGGGTTACCTAGGGGGATTTCGCTAAGCTCCACGCTATCTGAGTTATATATGAGAGAGTTTGATAGGTCTTGTCGTATACTGACTGGATGCTATTTCTACACTAGATATGTTGATGATATATTCATGCTGTTTTGTGAGGATCCAGGTAGTATCGAAAAACAATTGCACCTACCTGAAGGCCTGTCGTTCCACCCTGACAAAAGCCTTTCCCTATACCACGCTCATAAGGGGCCTGTGAGGACTAGTGATGGGGGAAGCAGTGTCACATACTTAGGATACGAATTTAACTTCTTGTGCGTAAACAAGGATAAACCAACAAAGTTGCAAGTTGGGATAGCAACAAAGAAAATAAAAAAAATAAAAACACGAATAATGCTTGCGCTATTCGAATACTGCAATACAAAAGACTTTCTTCTGCTTAAGTCGCGACTTACATTTCTGGCAAGTAACTATAACATAGGCAAAGACTCCTCAAGAGGCAAGCTATATGCGGGAGTGCATTTTAATCATTTGCTGATTGATAAGGAGCGTCACTGCGACCTTAATGGAATCGATAACTTCTTGCAAAAAGCGCTATGTAGCAAACGCGGTTCTCTGGGGCGGAGACTTGTCTCCCTTCTGTCAGCAAACCAGCGCCGAGAGCTCCTGAAGATATCACTCATGCAAGGCTTTCAACAAAAAATAGTCAGACCTTTTAAACCTGAGCACCTTTTAGAAATCAAGAGAGTTTGGGCGCATGTATAAGACTATTAATAACAAAGTTAGAATTAGAAAGAACGACGAGTATAGGGCCCTGCTCACCGAAACTCTTCCTTACGAAGTGCCAATGTTGTTTTCAAATGAAGGCCTATATCTAGCAGCTAAAGATAAGTTGATTAATAAACTAAAAGATGTGCATGGATTAGATATTTTCAAGAGTCAGCCTACTATTCCATACAAATACAAAATACGAAAGAACTCGTTCGAGTCTCGCGGACTTGCAATTATGCATCCCGCCCAGCAACTCGAAACGGGAATTTTTTACTCACAGTATGATCATTTAATCGTAGGCTTGTGTCAGAGAAGCCCCTTCTCTCTTAGGGCTCCTGCGTCTATCGCCAGCTATTACGTCGAACGTGATCGCTCAAGTGGCAATGCTTCGAGCAAGGATATACAAATAGATGCCGATGGGTTCGAGTCAATTCCAAATACAGGCACCTCATACTTTGCATATAAGAAGTTTCCGTTTCTATTTCGGTTTTACGACTCATTAGAGTTTTTGAGACTGGAAAAAAAATTCAAACAGCTAACCAAGATGGATATTTCGGACTGTTTTAATAGGATTTATACCCATACGATAGCTTGGGCAGTAAAAAGCAAGGGGCACGCAAAGAGAAACAAGACTCAGCACTCATTTGAAAACAGTTTTGATAAACTTATTCAGAACGCCAATCATGGCGAGACAGCTGGAATTATAATTGGACCAGAAGTATCGCGGATCTTTGCTGAAATTATTCTCCAGCGAATCGATTTAGAAATAGTAAGCAGATGCGCTCAACTGAATTTGCGCTTGGATATTGACTATACGATACGAAGATATGTTGATGATTATTTTATTTATACGAATCAAATTAGTGTTCAAGAAACACTAAAAAAGCTTATTCCCGATGCTCTATTGGAATATAAGCTAGCGGTGAATCACGCGAAGACATCTGACCATGTTCGGCCCTATATCACTAATACATCAATATCTCGTCACAGCATTTCCCTAAACGTAGCTGCGTTTTTTAATAAGTATGTCGAAACAAAATCAGAGACATGCGAAAAAACAGGTAAATTGTCCACGGCAATTTACCTTAAATCGATCGATAACGTTACAGCTGCGGTGGTGCAGACGATCGCCGCCGTAAAAAGATCGATAGGTGAAATTGGATCTTATGATGCAACCGCTAACTACTTTTTAGGGATGTTCAAAAAATTCTTATCCCGAATGGTAGGAAAGAAATTAAAATCTGAAAAAGCCAAGCCTGATAATGATCTTTATTTTTTTCTAACGGCTGTTATTGATATAGTGTTTTTCTATTATTCTATGACTTTGCGGGTCAGACAGACATATCAGATATCAGAGATAATACTCATGATATCAAAAATAATGAAATCCCTTCCGGCAGACCTTCAGGATTCTCTCATCAGGAAAATTGTCGATGAGTCTCGCCTGATAATTCAACAGGCTAACTCAGATTTTCCTGAGCATAAAATAGAAGTTATGAATTTACTGATCGTGCTTCGGAGTCTAGGCGATAACTATATATTCGACTCAAAACTATTATCCAAGATATTCGACTTTGAAATCGAAATAGATAACAAAGTCACGCTTAAAAGTAATTTTGATTATTTTCAGCTGGTGTTCCTTATATCATACGTGGGGGGTGTTCCAGCTCTGGAAAATATGGTGCGCGCAGCAGTCATTTTCTCCACAGTTCGGTTCACACTAAAAAATTGGGCGGATGAAGCTGAAAATGTGTTCTTGTTTTTTGATCTAATATCATGTCCATACGTGTCAAGTTCAGAGAAGCAGAATCTTGCCAAGCTTGTATTGAAGCACGTATCAGAAAAAAACCTAAATGACCGTGCTAATGAACTGCTCACTGACGTTAGTAATAGATTATGGTTTTTTGGATGGAACAAAACAGCAGATCTTGGAATGGTATTGAAGAAAAAAGAATTGCGTACCCCATACTGACTGGATAGGATTAAGTCGGGAGCATGCAGGTCAGCTTGACCCAGGCCAGAGCTTACGAAATATTTTGCGAATACGTTGAGTAGGGTTCAGAGGGAGTCGCGAGATTGTCATTGAATGTGAAAGACGCACCTAGACCGTCTAAGCAACCAATATGGCGCCTGGCACCATAGACGTAGCTGGTCGAAGGACACACGATGGGCCGTGCGTGTTCCCCCCTTCGGGGCTCTTCATTTTCCAATGGACGTCAAAATAGTCAAATGGCACTTCTATAGCTGAACGTCTGCATTTGGCCGAAAGCGGCCTTCGATCCCGTTACTAATGCAACGTTATATGGAGGAGATTCGCCGTTCTGCTTTGAGCTGACGACGAGATTTTTTATCTTTACCGCCGAGCGTCCTTACCAAAAAGGGCCCGCTGGGCCCTTTTTCAGGTGAGGCTGGATTAATTCTTCAACCATCCTTCGACTACGTCGGCACCGTGTTCAGCTTTCCATTCCTTCAGCACTTTGTGATTTCCACCCTTGGTTTCGACGACTACCCCTGTGTTCGGGTTTTTGTACACCTTGAGTTCGCGTGGTTTGCGTGTGCTGCCGGCCGGGGGCGTAGTTTGACGCCGGGTAGTGGTTTGCGGATCGAGCAGATCAATGATGTGCTTCAGGCTGAAGCCATAGTGCTCAAGCAGCTTGCGCAGCTTTGTTTCGAATTCGATTTCTTTCTTCAGTCCATCATCACCTTTTAATGCTTCAAGTGCTTGGAGCTGCTCGGCGAGATGTTTTTCCAGCTGGCGGAATTCTGCGAGTTTGGACATTGTGTTTCCTTTACTCAGTGTGGTCGTGCGTGGTTATTAAGATAGATTATGCTGGTTACAAGTTCATCACTATTTTCGGCGATTCAGTTGGCTTTCAATATGCGCCATTTCCGCTTTAATCGCGTTGATGGTCAGTGTTTGTATCTGGCTGGTTTTACCCGCTCCCGCGTTGATGGTCTTTAGCAGGGTATTGAGATAGGCCTTCCGAGTTTTGAGTGTGTCAGACCAGCTCGCGCTGTTCTGTAGTGGCTTGTTCATTGTGTTCATCCTTGCGTTGTTCGGGATTGCTCTGATCTTCGGGCGGTTGCGGTATTGGCAGACTGTTGAGCTGGACTAAGTCCCGCGCGCTGTATTGACGAGAGCGATCTATCAGCTCGTGCCATGTCCATAGACCATAGGTTTCGCCTTGCTCAGGCACCGCCAGTTTCATCAGGGCTACGTGATCAAGACCGAGCAGGTTGTAGTTGGCCCACAGCTTGCCACCCACCTCGAACAACGCTTTGGCGGCCTCGTTCCATTGCTCCTCCAGGACCGTCTGCGAGAGCCAGAGGGCGGTGCGTTCTATCCCTTTATGCTTTTCTTGTGCTTCGGCGATGTATTTATCTACGGTGACCAGCTCTTGTTCCAGAGCAGTCATCATCAGTGTTTGCCGACGGTTATGTTCGGCGGCCGCTGTCAGATTCTTCGCGGCCTTTTGGGCATCGGCGTTGGCGGTCTCCTCGCCTTCGGTGTCGCCCCATGCGACGGCCTGCGCGTACGCAGTGGCTGCGTCCGATTCGGCCTGACGGGCTTTGGCCATGTCCTCAACCGCCTGTTGTTTGATCTGTGCCAGACGGGTGCTGAGGCTCTGGCGCTTTTCGTTTAGCTCCTGCTCATCCGCTTTCCAGTTATCCATCGCCTCGAAGTAACCCACCATCAAGGAATCGCAATTGGCGAGGTTCTCACGGCGACTGATCTTTCTATCTAATAGGTCGGCATTGATATCGCGCGATTGGAAATTCCTTTTCAGCTCGTTGTATTTATCCCGCAGTTCGCGTTTCCGATCCGGCTCGATGGGGTCTTCACTTTCCAGCACGGCCTCAAGGAGCAGCATTTCGGCGTGTAGTTGTTCTGCCTCGCTGCGCAGTTGGTCGCGGCGGTCTTTCAAGTTTTGAATATCGTTCATCTGTTTAGTCCCTGTTCAATTCGATTGTGGGTTGGTTGAGTGGCTGGCGAGGCCGGGAAAAAGCCGGCGCTACCTCAATCAGCAGAGATGCCCTCAGGCAGCCCGAGCCTCGCTCTCATCCATTCCCGGAATCGTCTTCACGATGTAGCAGCGTTGCTGACCGAGGCCGGGCAACCGGACCAGACTCGACGCCTTGCCGTCGCTACTCGGTTCCAATACACCGCGCTGCAGCAGCTCCTTATTCACCGCGTTGATGTTCATGCCCCGGAAGATCTCCGAGCGCCATGCCTCGGGCAGCACGTAATAGGTGTTGGTGGTGTGCAGCGCATCACCCAGGCCGTGCTCCAGCGTCTTGCGAAAGCCGAGACGGTCGATGGTGCGCGGGCCGTGTTCGTCGATCTTTGCGGCCGCCGATTCCCAGCGGGTGAACCGGCTTTCGCCGAAGCGCTCGATGACCTGGCGCAGCCGCGCCAAGATCGCATCACCTTCGAAGTTACCGGCGCCGCCACGCTCGTTCATCCAGGCGTTGAGGCACACGCGAGCGGCGGTGGTGGCGGTTCCATCGGGCCAGCCAGTGATCCCCATCGCGGTGGCCAGCTCACCCGCTGCGGCCGCAAGACCGAAGCGAGCGGCCGCACGGTGTGCCTGCCCGCTGGCCGAGGCCGGTAGCGACTGGGCGATAAAGCCTTCCAGTGTGCGGCGCAGGATGGCGGACCAGCCGTGGCGTTTGCCCGGTTCGCACAGCGCGGCGAGGAACGCAGTGATCGGTGTGCCGTAATACTTCGCTACCCTAGCCTTGAGTGCGTCCGCCAGTGCCGCCGCATCCTCAAAGCCGTTGAGCGAGTCGAACATGCCGAGCCCTTTGCTCGCATCCGCCGGGACTGCGAGCATGCGTACCTCCATGCCCGCTTTCAGTTCCTTGTTGGCTTCGGCCATGTGCTGAGCCAGCGTCTTTTCGCCGGTAGAGAGAAACAGCAAGCGCCACTCCTGCACCTGTCGGCCTGCTTGTCCTCGATCATTGGCGCGAGCCTTGCCGGTGCCGTTGCCGAGCATGTACACCGTTTCGCCAATGATGCGTGGATCGCACATGCCGATTTCATCCAGCACCAGAAGGCCGTCGGAATGCGCGGCGGCGATGGATTCCAGAGCGTTGTCGGTGGAGCGCCACGAACGCACCAGACGGGGCCCGCCGTAGATCGAGGCGGCAACTTGCAGGTGCGTGGTCTTTCCGCCCGAGCTGTCGCCGTACAAGTGAAAGCCGCCCGACTCATGGCCGAGCATGTGCAGCAGTGGACCCGCAAAGGCCACGCCGACGACGAACGTCAATCGATGATTGCCGACGCACAGGGCGCCGATCTGCTCCTGCCACTGCTCAAGCGTGCCTTCTTCACTGATCGGCGGAAGCTGAGAGCCGGCCT
Source organism: Pseudomonas sp. ADAK2 (assembly GCF_012935755.1). GTDB lineage: Bacteria > Pseudomonadota > Gammaproteobacteria > Pseudomonadales > Pseudomonadaceae > Aquipseudomonas. The sequence continues at coordinate 4,245,631 of NZ_CP052862.1, read as the reverse complement.
CGTAGAAGTGCAGGTGTTCGCTGTGTGCGCCGACCTGCTGCTCGGGCAGCAGAAAGGCGCTGTCGTGCCAACCCAGGCGGGTGACCAGTCGTGCCCGTTGCGCACTGTCAAAGCCGCCGAGGTAACTCTGCAGGTCGTTGCGTGCATTACGTCCCGAGCGACTACCGGCGAGACGCAGGCCCATATCCACCAACGGCCCCAGCACGTCTTTGCCGAAGTCGCCGGTCATGGTGCGCGCCGGGATATTCCAGCGTTTCTTGGCGCCGTCGGGATCGTCGAACTCGACCAGCAGGCCCCAGTTCTGGCCTTTGTCGTCGCGGGTGCGAGCCAGGATTTCCAGAGGCGAACACACCGGGCGCGCTTCGCCGTCTTCGCCGGAATAAAACACACCTTCGGACGTGAGGCGAAAGCCACCGGGCATCAGGTCATTCTTCGGTTTTGCTGGTCGCTTGGACGGTGCTTTTGTTTTAGGTTCCGGCTTGGTCTGGGCCTGCTCAGGCTCTGGCTTTTCGACAACTACACCAAACAGTTCACCGCTGCTTTCCAGCTCGGCGAAGTGCGCCGCCTTCCAGCCTTTGTTGAGTGCATCGGCGGCGTCGTCGCCGTCGTCCCATTGACCACCTTTGGCGAAGGCGGCGCGTTCGTTCTTCAGCGTGGGCTTGCGTTTGAACACCTCCAACGCGATGACTCGAGCCGAGGCGGCGCCGATTTCACGCAGCTTTTCGGCGACGGCTTCCATGCACGCTTTGCCGCTGGCGTCGTTGTCTGGCCACAACAGCACGTCGCGACCTTTGAGTGGTGTCAGGTCGGCTTTGTGCCAGGAGTTGGAGCCGTTCGGCCAGCAGGTGGCCACGTGACCCGGCAACAGTTCGGCGGCGGCGTCGGCAGCTTTCTCGCCTTCGCAGAGAACAACCGGTGCGTCAGCGCGTTGGGCCAGTTCATCCAGGCGCAGCAGTGGTCGAGGATCGGGCAGACCCTGCCAACGCCATTGCGTGGTCTGGCCATCGGCGCGCTGGCACCACGTCAGGGGGGCAAAGACCTTCTTCGGCTTGCCGTCTTCATCGGGGCCGAGGTCGAAGCGGTAGAGCGCCATGAGTGGCTGGCCCTGTGCATCACGATAGATCCACACCTTGGATGGCGCTCCCTGCTGCCGGTGCTTGGCCGGGCACTTGTTCATGGCCTCGGCCGGGATCGGCTGAATGGCTATCCACTCAGGTGCTTTTGTCTTGCCTGGCGCTGGCTTCGACTGGGCGGTGCCGGGCGATACGTTGAGCAGATCCGCGAGTTTGTTACAGGCTTCGACGTCGGTGCCGCCGTCCAGATAGCGCACCAGATCGATCAGGTCGCCGCCTTTGTCGCCAGTGGCGAAGTCGGACCAGGTGCCCTTGCTCAAACTAATTTTGAGCGAACCGGCGCGTTTATCGCTTCGGGTCGGATTCGGGGCGGTGTATTCCTTGCCGCCGTCCACGCGCTTACCATTGGGCAGCCAGTGCGTCAGAACCCGATTAATGTCTTTCAGTGCAGCGGCTTTCACGTCGGCGAAGCTGGGACGTTTCGCGGAGTTACTTGGGCGTTGGCTCATGCGTCAGCCCTCGGCAAAAACAGCGCGTCGTTGATGTCGTCGATCAGGGCTTTGGCCATCTCGCCCAGGCACAGAGCTGGCCAACTGAAGCGCTCGCCGCTGTCGCTCATGGCGGCGTCGAAGGTGAGCTGGTTGGCGTGATGCTGCAGCAGGGAAACCATCTCCAGTGCGTCTTCGACCGGTACTCCGGCATTGACCCGGAACAACTTCAAATCGGTGGCATTCACGCGAGTAAATGTGGCGTTACCAAGGGTGGTGGATGTGGTCATAGCGCACCGCCTTTCTGCGCTGCAGGAATCGAGGTGGTGTCACCGTGCAAGGCGAGGGTTTTGATCAGGCCGAGAGTGCCGCGTACATCCCAAAGGACGGCTGCGATCACATGATTGGCGAGGCGCGATGATTCGCTTTCGAAGTGATCTTCAAGCAGCATTAGCACCGAGTCGGCGCGAGCAATGGCGCAGGTGATAGCGTCGATCGGCACACCGGTTTCTACGGTTGGATTAACGCATAGCAAATCTTCGGGGAGTGAAAAGCTCAGGGCGTTGTTCATTGGGCACCGCCTGCGGTTTCGAGAGCGCGGGCTTTGGCCATGTGGTTGTTGAATCGGGCAAGACGAGTGGCGAGACTGGAGTTGGCGTGTAAAGCGGCGAGAGCCATTGCACGATGTGCAGCGGCGCGATTTTTGAACGGATTGAGGGCGTGTTGCATTTGTGAAGGCTCCTTGTACTGAGGAACCGCCACCGTCTGCCGCCAAGCAGATTAGGGTGACGGATTGCGCAGGATTGGCGGACCGGCGTACAAGGAGACCGGCGCACCCGAGGGTGCTCCTACGCAACCCGCCATAACACGGGAATGCGGGCACAAAAAAAGCGCCTGCAATCGTAATGGGGGCGCTGTTGCGCCTTGTACTGTTTGGACCGCCAAGCCCAATCGCTGAATTTGCAGCGACGGCCAGAGAGTAACGTCCGTTTTTTGAAAGTGCAACTGCGTTGATGACTTGCGGAATTTTCAGGTGCGGCATAAATTGTTCGTGCATGTAGATTTACCTCAACGCCTCCGGATCGCTCCCGGAGGCGTTTTCGTTTCAGGCATGGGCTTCCCAGCGCAGGGACAGGAGGGGCAGGAAGCCACCATTGAGCATGGATCGTGCGTCTTCGTAGGCTTGCGTTTGCTGGCCTTCATCGACGATCACGGCTCCGGTCTTTTCGCAGTGGAGGGAGAGGGCGCACCAGGTGCCGTCGGCCCAGCTGAGTACGCTAACGACGCGGCCCAGCTTGTCCTGTTGGCTGCGATAGCGCTCAAGGCGCTGCATGAGGCGGGGCGAAAAGCCAATTCGGCGCAGCACTGAAAACGGGTGCATCAGAGTGTTGTCGGCGATCTTTCGGCTCATGCTGCCTCCTGCGCGGAGGCAAACAGCGGCGGCGGTGTCTCGCCTTTGAGCCAAGCCAAGATCTTGCTGTCTTCGGCGCAACGTCGGCGGTATTCGACGGCCATCACATCGCGATGCTGTGCGAGGCACTCATCCACGTACTCGGCCAGATCCGAGGTCAAGCGCATGCTTTGGTGAAGGCGCTCGGTTGCGGTCTTTTCCACGGCGAGATCCTCATCCGTGATGCGTTGCCAGACTGCCGGATCGTTCGCATACCCGGCCGATTGATCCACCAGCCAGTAGGTGACCCAGTCGGTCAGACCGCGCGTTTTTAGCGAGGCGAGGCGGCTTTCACTCATGGCGAAATAACCGGTGCCGTAGACGCACGAAAACTCTCTGCGCACCGCGTTTTTGCTGATCAGTTCAGGCAATTCCCAAGGATTGGCTTTCAGTGGGAGAACGAGGCCGTCAGGGCTGAAAAAGAACGCTTCCTGCTCTTCACCGTTCCAGCTCACGCCCGCGATGGTGCGATGACGCCAGTTGATTGCTCCGGCTTGGTAAAGGCGGAATCCGATGCTGTAGGAGTCGAGGAACGGCCCCTTGAAAGGGCAGAAATTGCGCTTCATGCGGCCACCTGGTCGCGGGCTTCAATACGACTTTTGACCCAGCTCTGCACTTCAGAAAAAACCCAGGCAACCGGTGCACCACGTGCGTTGCTGTTGCTCAGTTTGACTGGCAGTGGGAAACCACTTTCGGGGCACTGCATAAGCTTGTAGATCGTTGAGCGCTTGAGTCCCGTAGCGATCTCAAGACGCGGCATTCTGATGAGGGTGGTGGCGGGGTCAAATGGAGTTGCTAAGTCTGGTACGGCGGAAGTGGAGTCGAAGGGGCTGGAAAGATTTGAGAAGGTTGGAGCGGGCAGGTGGGCGAAGTTCTTTGTCATTGGTATTGCTCTCGATTGGTTTGGACTGACGAGAGCAATGGTCTAGATATTGAGCGGCGGTGAGCAGTTCACTTCCATTTGAAATTTCAGGTTTACACCACGAAATTGCGCTTGAGAATCGCCTCCACGCTCTTGCGCGACAGCACCTTTTCGGTTTCAAGGGCGATCCATTCAGGGCGCTGCGCGGGTGGTTTTGCGACCTCCTGCTTAAGCCAGGAATGCACCTTCGATGTGATGTCCCTCCTTGACATGCCGTTCGCCGAGTAGTGGCGGCCTTGATTTGTGATTGCCGCGTCGCGTGCGCTTATGTCTTGAGCCCGCTCTATTCCGCTGATGATGCCGCCTTTCGTGCGAATGGCGTTTTTGATAGCCCGATCAGCGAAGGGGGTCAATTCATCACTGACCAGGCAGGGCAGCGAAATAATCGGCTCCAGATGAAGTGCGAATTGATCGAGTGCTTCAATGCGCTCTTCAGGATCAATCTGCGTCTCCACAAAGTTGCAGTAGAAATCCCACGGCCAGTCGGTCGGATGCTTCGACACATATGACCAGACCTTTTGATCGGCTTCACGCATCCAGTCGCCCAAGATCCCGAGTGCCTTCACGGCGCATGCCATGATGTAGGCCGCGTGCGCCTCTCGCTCCGAAGCGGAGTAACAGTTGCTGTATTGGCGAACCCAATGCGCGAGGCGCGCTCTGTGGTCAGTGGACGCATACTGGAAAATGGTCTCCTCATGTACGGTGGTCTTGATGCACATGTTGCTGAGATCGCTATCTATGCCGCCATTCTGGATGCGCAGACAACACTGATCGATCAAGTAGCACACGTCAGTGAGCTGTTCGCGGCAGAGAGCGTAAAGCGTTTGGTCTGATAGATACCCCCTCAGGCCAGACGTTAGTGCTGAGTGCGCAATGATCTGGTCATGAGTCATTGTTCAGCCTCTCCCGCATCGTGTAACGCTCGATCCCACGCCCTGCGTTTTGCAGGCATGACCAGCGAGAGTCGCGCTTTAGCCGCGAGCGCAGAACGTCGACCTGCAGCAGGTGAGGGCTTGTTCTGGCGTTACACAGTAGGACGGCGTTACACGGAGAGTATTGAATGTCGCACAAACGTGTTACAGGAATAAAAGCCAACGAATTCAGTCGGTTGGCAAGGTGTGTTACACGAGTAACACGCGTTACACCTCTTTTGGAGGAGGGATGGATAAGAACCCTCATATCACCTTTCCAAATTGACCTTGCACCACGTTGCCAGTGGCTAGCTCATCGAGATGATCTGCATACCACTGCATCATGACTTTGCGCTGAGGCAGGTACACCGCCTTGTTGTACACCCCTGCAATTCCCTCTTTTACATGAGAAAGCTGGGCCTCAATGTGGTTCTCGTCAAAGCCCTGTTCATTAAGAATCGTGCTCGCGATATGGCGGAAACCATGGCCAGTTTGCCGGCCCGCGTATCCCAGTCTGCGCAGCGCCATCAGAAAGACGGTATTGCTACGGGGGATGGTTCGATCTTTTCTCCCTGGGAAGAGGAGGGGGTATGCACCTGTCAGCGTGCGTAGCTCCGTTATTGATTCAATGGCCTGGCGAGATAGAGGCACAACATGCTCGCGACGACGCTTCATTCTCTCGGCTGGAATCGTCCATAGCTTTTTGTTGAGGTCGATCTCTGACCAACGTGCCTCTCGAATCTCACTCGGGCGTGCTGCTAATAAGGCGAGCAAACGTAGACCTAGACGGACATCCTTCGCGTGAGGGTAAGAGTTGATAGCACGAAGTAATGCAGGCAACTCTTCTATTGATACGTGTGCATAATTTTCAGCACTGCGTGTCTGTAGAAATTTATTGAGGCCTTCAAGTGGGTTGTGGATCGCTCGGCCCGTCACGCGTGCCAAGTCGTAGATCTCTTTGCAGAAGGCCCGAACCCTGCCCATTTGCTCAATGATCCCTTTCTGCTCCATGCCGCGCAGAAACTCCATCCATTCAAGGGGCAGTATTTCTGTGTAGATGCGTTTGCCGAAAACGGGGAATACGTGAAGCTCCAGGGCTCCAAGGACTCGACGGGACGTGCCGGCTTCCCAGCTTGAGCGCCTAGCCTCAAACCATTCGCGGCCTAATGCTTCGAAAGTGTTGTTGGCAGCCACCCGGTCAGCAATCTTACGAGCCTGCTTACTGACTAAAGGATTTTTACCAGTCGATGCGTCATCCCGCAGTTGCGCCGCCTTCTGCCTGGCTAGCGAACCACTGATTTCGGGGTAACCGCCTAGGCCCAGCCAGGACCATTTCCCGTCTGGTTTTTTGTAGCGCAACTCCCACGACTTCTGCCCATTTGCCTTCACCCGAAAATACAAGCCGTTGCCGTCTTGCTCCCGGTACGTCGCATTCTCCGGCTCCAATCCTGCGAGAGTAGTGTCGGCCAGTGGGCGGCGTTTGATTTCAGAACGCTTCACTGCGTGTATGCCTCCAGTTCAATGAATCTCAAAGCATACACGTGGGCATACACGGCGTGAAGTTATAGGGGTAGACAGGGATGGATAGCCAGAAACAAGAAAGCCCGCACAGGGCGGGCTTCTTGGGGGTTTCGTAGACTGTCTGAGACAGGTCTAGACTGCTATATGGTGCACCAGGCGGGATTCGAACCCACGACCACTGCCTTCGGAGGGCAGTACTCTATCCAGCTGAGCTACTGGTGCAAGCGGGCGCCATGATACTCATAAGCGTTGCGGGCGTCCATGCTGCTGAATAGCCTGTGTTTTTCTAACCTGTAACAGCCGTTTGCTACGTTGATCAGAAAAAATCCGCAAATGCGCCGTTTTCGTTCTTTTTTTCGAACGCCCTATTGTCCTTTCCCGGCATTGATCCTAGGATTCGTTCGAGATTTCAAACGCTCTTGTCTGGGTGCTGAACCGCACGAGTTTCGATCAGTGCGCTATTTATGTGCTTCAGCCCGGTGAATGATTTCCCTGACGGCAGCCTTCGAGGCGCCTTTCTACAATCATAATTCGCTCCGCGCTGGTCGCGGTGCTGTTAAGGAAAGCCGACATGCAGCTTAAAGACACCCAGTTGTTCCGCCAGCAAGCCTTTATCGATGGCGCTTGGGTCGATGCGGACAACGGTCAGACGATCAAGGTCAATAACCCGGCAACGGGCGAAATTCTGGGCACTGTGCCGAAGATGGGCGCTGCCGAAACCCGCCGTGCCATCGAAGCCGCTGATAAAGCGCTGCCGGCCTGGCGTGCACTGACCGCCAAGGACCGTGCGAATAAGCTGCGTCGCTGGTTCGAGCTGATCATCGAGAATCAGGACGACCTCGCTCGCCTGATGACCCTCGAGCAAGGCAAGCCGTTGGCCGAGGCCAAGGGCGAGATCGTTTACGCCGCTTCCTTTATTGAGTGGTTCGCCGAAGAAGCCAAGCGCGTTTACGGTGATGTGATTCCGGGCCACCAGCCAGACAAGCGCTTGATTGTGATCAAGCAGCCTATCGGCGTGACCGCTGCAATTACCCCGTGGAACTTCCCGGCCGCGATGATCACCCGTAAGGCCGGCCCGGCCCTGGCCGCCGGTTGCACCATGGTGCTCAAGCCTGCTTCGCAAACTCCGTTCTCCGCATTCGCTCTGGCTGAACTGGCCCAGCGTGCCGGTATTCCGAACGGTGTGTTCAGCGTGGTTTCCGGCAGCGCCGGCGACATCGGCAGCGAGCTGACCAGCAACCCGATCGTGCGTAAATTGTCGTTCACTGGCTCGACCGAAATCGGTCGTCAGTTGATGGCTGAATGCGCTAAGGACATCAAGAAAGTGTCCCTGGAATTGGGCGGCAACGCGCCGTTCATCGTGTTCGACGACGCGGACCTGGATAAGGCCGTCGAAGGCGCGATTATTTCCAAGTACCGCAACAACGGCCAGACCTGCGTCTGCGCCAACCGTCTGTACATTCAGGATTCGGTCTACGACGCGTTCGCCGAGAAGCTGAAAGTGGCTGTGGCCAAGCTCAAGATCGGCAACGGTCTGGAAGAAGGCACCACCACTGGCCCGCTGATCGATGAAAAAGCCGTGGCCAAGGTTCAAGAGCACATTGCTGACGCGATCAGCAAAGGCGCGACCGTTCTGGCGGGTGGCAAGGTCATGGAAGGCAACTTCTTCGAGCCGACCATTCTGACCAACGTGCCGAAAAACGCTGCCGTGGCCAAGGAAGAAACCTTCGGTCCATTGGCGCCGCTGTTCCGCTTCAAAGACGAAGCCGAAGTGATCGCGATGTCCAACGACACCGAGTTCGGTCTGGCTTCGTACTTCTATGCCCGTGACCTGGGCCGTGTGTTCCGTGTGGCTGAAGCCCTGGAATACGGCATGGTCGGCGTCAACACCGGGTTGATCTCCAACGAAGTCGCGCCGTTCGGCGGCATCAAGGCGTCGGGCCTGGGCCGTGAAGGCTCCAAGTACGGCATCGAAGATTACCTGGAAATCAAATACCTCTGCCTGGGCATCTAAGCTCGGCAAGGCGTTTTGCTTCAAGCGGAAAGGGCACGAGAGCGCTGTCCCTTTCTGCGCTTCAAATGGAATTTTCTCTGTGGCCGGGAAAGCTGTGGCAGTCGATCATCGCATGCTGCCGTAGTTGCCTCCCCGCCGCATTTTCCTTGAACTACGCCGCCCGATGAGCGGTGAATGAGGACTTTATGAGCAAGACTAACGCATCCCTGATGAAACGCCGCGAAGCCGCTGTACCACGCGGTGTTGGCCAGATTCACCCGATCTTCGCCGAGTCCGCGAAGAACGCCACCGTGACTGACGTTGAAGGTCGCGAGTTCATCGACTTCGCCGGCGGTATTGCCGTGCTGAACACCGGTCACCTGCACCCGAAAATCATCGCCGCCGTGACCGCGCAGCTGAACAAGCTGACTCACACTTGCTTCCAGGTACTGGCTTACGAACCGTACGTTGAGCTGTGCGAAAAAATCAACGCCAAGGTGCCAGGTGATTTCGCCAAGAAAACCCTGCTGGTGACCACCGGTTCCGAAGCGGTAGAAAACGCCGTGAAAATCGCCCGTGCCGCCACTGGCCGTGCCGGCGTGATTGCGTTCACCGGCGCTTACCACGGTCGCACCATGATGACCCTGGGCCTGACCGGTAAAGTCGTGCCTTACTCGGCCGGCATGGGCCTGATGCCAGGTGGCATCTTCCGCGCGCTGTACCCGAACGAACTGCACGGTGTGAGCGTCGACGACTCGATCGCCAGCATCGAACGCATCTTCAAGAACGACGCCGAGCCGCGTGACATCGCTGCAATCATCATCGAGCCGGTTCAGGGCGAAGGCGGTTTCTACGTCGCTCCGAAAGAATTCATGAAGCGTCTGCGCGCCCTGTGCGACCAGCACGGCATCCTGCTGATCGCTGACGAAGTGCAGACCGGCGCTGGCCGTACCGGCACTTTCTTCGCTATGGAACAGATGGGCGTTGCTGCCGACCTGACCACCTTCGCCAAATCCATCGCTGGCGGCTTCCCGTTGGCCGGTGTGTGCGGCAAAGCCGAATACATGGACGCCATTGCTCCAGGCGGCCTGGGCGGCACCTACGCCGGTAGCCCGATCGCTTGCGCCGCGGCTCTGGCCGTGATGGAAGTGTTCGAAGAAGAACACCTGCTGGATCGCTGCAAGGCAGTCGGCGAGCGTCTGGTCACTGGCCTGAAGGCTATCCAGGCCAAGTACCCGGTGATCGGCGAAGTCCGTGCTCTGGGCGCGATGATCGCGGTCGAGCTGTTCGTCGACGGCGACAGCCACAAGCCGAACGCTCCAGCAGTCGCCGCCGTTGTGGCCAAGGCGCGCGACAAGGGCCTGATCCTGCTGTCCTGCGGCACCTACGGCAACGTTCTGCGCGTGCTGGTACCGCTGACTTCGCCGGACGAGCAATTGGACAAAGGTCTGGCCATCATCGAAGAGTGTTTCTCGGAGCTCTGATTTACAGTGCTCACATGAATATGTGAGTTGATCGACAAAAAACCCGCTTCGGCGGGTTTTTTCGTGTCCGCGGAACACATCGCGCTGTATCGAAAGGCCGGCATTGACTAAGGTTCATGCATTGCCGTTGGAGTGTACGAATGACCGCTGTGGTGTTACCCGCTGTTCCGCGAGTGCTGATTGCCGAAGCTGACCCTTGGTCCCGCGACCTGCTCAAGCAGGTATTGTTGAATGTGCGCTGCGACGCGCGGCTGGACCTGTGTGCTGATGGCCAGCAGGCCATGGAGCTGCTGTCGGAAGTGCCTTATGACTTGGTGATCGTCGATTGGGAGTTGCCGGGCATCGATGGCATGAACGTCTTGCGCAGTGTGCGCCAGCGCAAACGCAACCCGCCGCTGCCGTTCATTCTGATGAGCAGTCGCAACGACATCGCGAGCGTGCGCGAAGCCTTGCCCCTGGCGCCTACCGCGTACCTGACCAAACCGCTGGACATGGAAGGCCTGACGCTTCGTCTGCAGGATTTGCTGCTGAACGCCGGTGAAGAGGTTTCGTGCGAGGCGCCAACGTTGTCGCCGGGTATGACCTTGTCGGTGTACCTGGAGCGGCGACGTGAGTCGACAGACGGTGCGGCGTTGATGACCGACGTGCAGTTGGCGGTCAAACGCAGCCTTAATCCCAATGGTCTCGACTTGACGTTGCTGGAAGGCGAGATCCGCAATGACCCGCAAATCACTGCCGTCCTGATCGCCGCCGCCAACAGTGCGGCGCAACATCATGGTGCGGGGGTGCAAACCCTGTCCCAGGCGCTGCATCGCTTGGGCACCGCGCAAAGCATGAACCTGATTCTCGGCTTGGCGCTCAAGCGTTGCGCGCGACTTAGCGATCCGCAGTTGGCGGACTATGCCGAGCGGTATTGGGAGCTGTCGCTGCGCACCGCCGAATATGGCCGGACCCTGGCGCGCTTGCTGGACCTGGACCAGGAGCGCTGTTATTGCGCGGGGATGTTGCATCGTCTCGGCGACTTGGCGCTGCTGCGCTGTTTGCAGGAATGGAAGCAGGCCGGCGGCGAGCTGGATGAATGGGAAGAGGTCGGCGACGCATTGGCCGAGTTCGGCGCCGGGTATGGCTCGGCGCTGCGAACGCGCTGGCGCCTGCCGCTGGAGTTGCGAGAGTTGATTGCAGCGGTCTACCAGCTCGGTGGCGGGGTTTACTCCCGCGAAGCGCTGGTGATGAACATGGCCGCGCAACTGGCGCGCCTGACCGAGCATGAGGGCATTGAGGAGTTATCCAAAAGCCGGACGGCGCGGTTGCTGAAGATCGGGTTGCCGGAATTGATGCGCCTACGCAAAAAATAACGCCGCGAGATCGTTCCCACGCTCTGCGTGGGAATGCCGCCCGGGACGCTCCGCGTCCCTTCCAGACTCGTGACGCAGAGCGTCACAGGATGCATTCCCACGCGGAGCGTGGGAACGATCACGAACTCAGGCGGAGATGATGCGGTTCTTGCCCTGGCGCTTGGCCTCGTACATCGCCGCATCGGCGCGGGCGAACAGGCTGTCGAGGCTTTCGTCCTCGCTGGTGAGGCTGGTCAAGCCCTGGCTGACGGTGATGCCGAAGGTCTGGTCGTCATGGCTGAAGCTCAGGCGCTGAATCTCCCGTTGGAGGCGCTCGGCCACTTGCATGGCCATGTCCGGCGCGCAGCCGGGGAACACTGCCGCAAACTCTTCCCCGCCAATTCGCCCGAACAGATCGCCCCGACGTAAAGCCGCGCGACCGCTCTCGGCGATGCGCTGCAGCACGGTGTCGCCGCCCTGGTGGCCGTAGGTGTCGTTGACCACTTTGAAATCATCGATGTCCAGCAGCAGGAAGGCCAGCGGCGCGCCTTGCAGTCGCGCCTGTTCGAACTCGCGATGGGCGCATTCGAAGAAGTGCCGGCGGTTGCTGCTCTGGGTCAGCACGTCGGTGGTCGCCAGGCGTTGCAGCTCGGTTTCCATCTGCTTCTTTTCGGTGATGTCTTCGGCGATGCCGACGATGATCACCGGTTGCCCCGGATCGGCCTGACGGTTGATGAAGCACTTGTCGCTGAGCCAGCGCACCTGGCCGTCAGCGGCGATGATGCGGTATTCGCGGTCTTCAACGGCACCTTTTTCCAGCACTTCGGCCAGGCTGCGCTCGGCGTAGTCCAGGTCGTCGGGGTAGATGCTGTCGCGCCACTGGTTGTAGTCGGCCAGTAGCAGACCGGCGGAACGGCCGAAAATCCGTTCATAGGCGGGGCTGACGTAGAGCACCTGACGGGTTTCCCAGTTGAAGGCCCAAAGCACGGCGTTGACGCTGACCAGCAGCGAGCTGAACAGTTGTTCGCGTTCGCTCAGGCGTGCGACTTCACCTTGGGCGTGCATCAACGCCATCAGGGTTTGCGCGGCTTCTGGCCACTGGGGGAGGGATGAGTCTTGTAGGTTTTTATTGACCATCGGCACAAATCTCAAAGGGCGTGCGCCGCTCGAGTTTCGAAAGCGGCCACTACGTGGTCCCTTTATCGATTATTTCTTGTGCCACAACAGGCGCGTCACGCGTTGGTGGGAAATAATTGATAACAGGTCTCGGCCCGCCTGGATGGCGAAGTGTCTTTGAGATAGGGGATTTGGAGCTTAGTTCCGAAGGGTGCGCCCGCGAATGGGGCGCACCGATCAACGGCGTCAGACTGCGGCAGGGCGCAGGGAGTAGGTTTTCAGCTGGTCGGCGAAGTCGCGCAGGGATTGAATACCGCTGGCTTCGGCTTCGTGTACCCAATCCTTGATGGCGGCAAGCATGTCGTGACCATTTGAGCTGGTCTTGACCCAGATCTGCTGCAAGGCCAGGCGTTTCTCGTAAATTACCTTCAGCGCCTGGCTGTGTTCGAGCATGTTCTGGATGCGGATATGGTGCTTGTCATCCAGCAGGCTGGTTTCCCGCGAGAGTAGACGCTTGGCGCGATGGAACTGGTGACGGACCGAATGATCGACCTTTTCCAGCTCCTGCTTGACCAGCGGCGCGATCACCAGCTTGCGGTACTGGGCCATGATCTGGAAGCGGTTGTTGAGGATGGCCATGGCGGTGTCCATGTCCAGGCTGCCCTTGCCTTCGACCCGGTGGGCGATCGGCGCCACCCGCTGGACCTTGGCCAGACGGAAGAAACTGAAGACCTGGATCCAGGCCCAGCCGAGGTCGAATTCCCACTTCTTCACCGACAGTTTTGCCGAGTTAGGGTAGGTGTGATGGTTGTTATGCAGTTCTTCGCCGCCGATCAGGATGCCCCAGGGCACCAGATTGGTCGCCGCGTCGCGGCATTCGAAGTTGCGGTAGCCGATGGCATGGCCCAGGCCATTGACCACGCCGGCAGCCCAGACCGGGATCCACATCATCTGGATGGCCCAGATGGTGATACCGATGGTGCCGAACAGCAGCAGGTCGATGACGCCCATGATCGCCACGCCCAACAGCGGGAAACGGCTGTAGAGATTGCGTTCGATCCAGTCTTCGGGGCAGTTCTTGCCATAGATGCGCAGGGTTTCCGGGTTTTCCGCTTCTTCGCGGTACAACTCGGCGCCCTTGCGCAAAACCGTGGAAAGGCCCTTGATGACCGGGCTGTGCGGGTCATCGACGGTTTCGCATTTGGCGTGATGCTTGCGGTGGATGGCGGTCCACTCGCGGGTGTTCTGCGCCGTGGTCAACCACAGCCAGAAGCGGAAGAAATGTTTCAGGCCGGCATTGAGCTCCAGGGAGCGATGGGCTGAATAACGATGCAGATAGACCGTGACACCAACAATGGTCACATGGGTCATCAGCAGGGTGACTGCCACCAGTGACCAGGGCGACAAGCCGAGAAAACCTTCGTACCACATAGGCTATAGGGCCCTCGATAAATAAATAAACAGCCGATGCATTATCACTAAGCCCACAGATAAAACCAGTCGCCCTTTCAGATAAGAGTGGCTGGATGTTTCTTTAACCTATAATTCCAACCCATTTGTAGGGACATGGACGGCCGAATGTCAGCCACATACCGCGATGCCTTGCGTGCAGCGCTGCTTTACCTGGTGCTTTCAGTAGCCTGGCTCCAGTTCAGTGGTTATTTATTGAACAGTTTCTTCGATAGCTCACATGAACTGTTGCGATGGCAACTGATCAACGGTTACGCCTGGGTACTGCTCAGCGCCGGATTAATCTTCCTCGCCCGGGCCAGATTGTTCCGCTGCCTGGGGATCGGCGCCAAATTGCGTGAGCGGCATGAAGACCGCGAGCGCTTGCGCCAGGCTGCCGCCGTGTTCGATTGCACCCGCGAAGGGGTGCTGGTGACCGACAGCCAAGGCCTGATCGTGCATGTGAACCGGGCGTTTATGGAAATCACCGGTTATCAGAGTGCAGAAGTCCTGGGCCAGCAGCCGAGCCTGTTCAAGTCCGGTCACCACCCTCCAGCGTTCTATCAGGCGATGTTCGCCATGCTCGACAGCACTGGCGAGTGGAGCGGTGAGATCTGGAACCGCCGCAAAAGCGGCGAGATCTACCCGCAATGGCAGACCATCCGCCTGATTCATGACGATCTGGGCCGGATCAGTCATTACGTGGCAGTGTTTTCCGACATCAGCGCGATCAAGAACTCCGAACACGAACTGATGCACCTGGCCCACCACGACCCGCTGACCGACCTGCCCAATCGCCTACTGTTCAATGACCGCGTCGAGCAGGCGCTGACGTCGGCGCAATTGCACAAGCGTGGCTGCGCCTTGCTGATGATCGATCTCGATCACTTCAAGATGATCAACGACAGCCTCGGGCACAACATCGGCGACCAGATGCTCAAGGCGGTGGCCGAACGTTTCAAAGGCTTGTTCACGCCGGGCATCACCCTGGCGCGCTTGGGCGGCGACGAATTCGCCGTGCTCGCAGAAAACTGTCCGCAACTGGTGCAGGCAGCGGCGCTGGCGCAGCGGATCATCGATGGCCTCAAGGAGCCGTTCGAGATCGATGGGCATCAGTTGTTCATCAACGCCAGCATCGGCATCAGCCTGTTCCCCAGCGACGCCTTGAGCGCCGAGCAATTGCTGCGCAATGCCGACTCGGCGCTGTTCAAGGCCAAGAGCACCGGGCGCGATGGTTACGCGCTGTACACCGAAGAATTGACCGCCCATGCCCAGCAGCGGGTCGAAATCGCCTTCGAACTGCGCCGCGCATTGGAACTGCAGGAACTGCGGGTTTACTACCAGCCGGTTCATGACCTCAAAACCAGTCGCCTGATCGGCGTCGAAGCGCTGGTGCGCTGGGAGCATCCGCAGCGCGGATTGATTTCGCCGGCAGAGTTCATCCCCGTTGCCGAACGCACCGGGTTGATCGCCGAGATCGACGCCTGGGTCATGCAGCAGGCCTGTCAGCAGATGTGCCAATGGCAACAGGCTGGGGTGGTGTTGTCGTTTGTCGCGGTGAATGTGTCTTCGCGCCTGTTTGCCCGCCGCGAGTTGTATCAGCAGGTGGCGCACGTGCTGCACGAAACCGGCCTGGATCCGGCGTACCTGGAACTGGAAGTCACCGAAAGCGCGGTGATGGACGATCCGGAAGTGGCGCTGGAGCAGATGCACCGCTTGCGCGAACTGGGCGTGCGGCTGGCCATCGACGATTTTGGCACCGGCTATTCGTCGTTGCTGCGACTCAAACGCTTGCCGGTGCAGAAACTCAAGATCGACCAGGGTTTTGTCGCCGGATTGCCGTGGGATGAGGATGACGGCGCGATTGTGCGAGTGATCATTGCGTTGGCCAAAAGCATGGGGATGCAGGTGCACGCCGAAGGGATCGAGCAAGCGGAGCAGGCGGGGTTCCTGCTCGAACACGATTGCGATCTGGGGCAAGGTTATTGGTTTGGGCGGCCGGTGCCGGCAGAGCAACTTGATTGGGCGCGGGCGCCAGTGATTGGCTAACCCGATCGTTCCCACGCAGAGCATGGGAATGATCGGGCGTGAAATCCCCCGCAACCCCTTGTCCCAGCAAATAATACTTTCTGGTTATATAAACATTCTTAAATAGTCTTTTTAAGAATATCCGCGCCTATCTACTATTGCCCTCACGCCGCAAGCAGTGTCGCCACTGCCAGGCAACCTCTCAGTCGAAGGAGCAGCACCATGAGCGCATCCCTACGTAGCGTTGACGGCCAGGACGAAGCAACCATTTTGCGTGAGATCCAGAGCGCATTGCGTGATCTGCGTTTCGGCGCGGTGGAGATCACTGTGCACAATGCCCAGGTGGTCCAGATCGAACGCAAAGAGAAATTCCGCTTGCAGAACCCGGCCAACAAGCCGAGCTGAAGCGAAAGATCAAAAGATCGCAGCCTTCGGCAGCTCCTACGGGGGATTGATGCAGGAGCTTTCGAAGGCGGCGATCTTTAAGCAGGCAACCCGGTTTCAACCATAAGAAAAGCCAACACCACCAGAATTCCAGGAGCTTTCACCATGTCGTCGATTCGTCATTTCGCTTTGGCCGCGCTGGCCAGCGCCCTTTTTGCGGGTTCCGCGGTTGCCAAGGATTACGAGCTGCTCAACGTGTCGTATGACCCGACCCGCGAGCTGTATCAGGACTACAACGCCGAATTCATCAACTTCTGGAAGAAAGACCACGCGGGCGACAACGTGAAAATCCAGCAGTCTCACGGTGGTTCGGGCAAACAGGGCCGTGCGGTCATCGATGGTCTGCGCGCCGACGTGGTGACCCTGGCCCTGGCCGGTGACATCGACGAAATCGCCAAACTCGGCAAGACCCTGCCGGCCGACTGGCAGACGCGTCTGCCGGAGGCGAGCACCCCTTACACCTCGACCATCGTGTTCCTGGTGCGCAAGGGCAACCCTAAAGGCATCAAGGACTGGGGCGACCTGGTCAAGAACGACGTGTCGGTCATCACCCCGAACCCGAAAACCTCCGGTGGTGCACGCTGGAACTTCCTCGCGGCCTGGGCTTATGGCCTGAAAGCCAACGGCGGTGACGAGGCCAAGGCCAAAGATTACATCCAGACCCTGTTCAAGCACGTACCTGTGCTGGACACCGGTGCTCGCGGCTCGACCATCACCTTCGTCAACAACGGTCAGGGCGACGTGTTGCTGGCCTGGGAAAACGAAGCGTTCCTGGCATTGAAAGAAGACGGCGGCGCGGACAAGTTCGAGATCGTCGTGCCTTCGCTGTCGATCCTCGCCGAGCCGCCAGTGGCCGTGGTCGACAAGAACGCCGAGAAGAAGGGCAACGAACAGATCGCCGAAGCCTATCTCAAGCACCTGTACAGCCCGGCCGGTCAGGAAATCGCCGCGAAAAACTTCTACCGTCCACGTGACAAAGACGTAGCGGCCAAATACGCCAAGCAGTTCCCGAAACTGGACCTTGTGACCATCGACAAAGACTTCGGCGGCTGGAAAACTGCCCAACCGAAATTCTTCAATGACGGTGGCGTGTTCGACCAGATTTACCAGGCGCAGTAACTTGCAGCAGCCATAAAACGAGCCCCGATTTAACCGTCGGGGCTTTGCGCGTTCTCAACCAAGGACTTTTATGTCGCGTCGTATCTCCCCCGTCATACCCGGCTTCGGGCTGACGCTGGGCTACACCTTGGTGTACCTCAGCCTGATTGTGCTTATTCCACTGGCGGCGATGTTCATCCATGCCTCCCAACTCACCTGGGATCAGTTCTACGCCATCGTCACCGCGCCGCGAGTGCTGGCGGCGTTGAAGCTGAGCTTCGGCACGGCGCTGTATGCCGCGATCATCAACGGCATCATCGGCACGTTGCTGGCCTGGGTGTTGGTGCGCTACACCTTCCCGGGGCGCAAGATCATCGACGCGATGATCGACCTGCCGTTCGCCCTGCCCACCGCTGTCGCCGGTATCGCGCTGACCGCGCTGTACACGCCGACCGGCCTGGTCGGGCAGTTCGCCGCGGACATGGGTTTCAAGATCGCCTACACCCCGCTCGGCATCACCCTGGCACTGACCTTCGTCACGCTGCCGTTCGTGGTGCGCACGGTGCAGCCGGTTCTGGCCGACATCCCCCGTGAAGTCGAAGAAGCGGCGGCGTGCCTCGGCGCCAAACCGTTGCAGGTGTTCCGCCATATCCTCGTACCGGCGCTGCTGCCAGCCTGGCTGACCGGGTTTGCCCTGGCGTTTGCCCGGGGCGTCGGCGAGTACGGTTCGGTGATTTTCATCGCCGGCAACATGCCGATGAAAACCGAGATCCTGCCGCTGCTGATCATGGTCAAGCTCGACCAATACGATTACACCGGTGCTACCTCCATTGGCGTGTTGATGCTGGTGGTTTCCTTCGTCCTGTTGCTGCTGATCAACTTGCTGCAGCGGCGCATCGAAACCCCATAAGGAGGCGCGAACCATGTCCCAATCGTCTATTGCGGCCGCCTCTTCGGCCAACGCTGCCCGCCGTGGCAGCGCTACTTCACGGCGCATCCTGATCGGCTTGTGCTGGCTGGTCTTCACCCTGTTTTTATTGCTGCCGCTGTTTATCGTGGTCTCCCAGGGCCTGAAAAACGGCTTGGGCGCGTTCTTCACCGCGATCTTTGAACCGGACGCCTTGTCGGCGCTGAAACTCACGGTCATCGCCGTGCTGATTTCGGTGCCGCTGAACGTGGTGTTTGGCGTCAGCGCGGCGTGGTGCGTGAGCAAGTACTCGTTCCGTGGCAAGAGCATGCTGGTGACGCTGATCGACTTGCCGTTCTCGGTGTCGCCGGTGATTGCCGGTCTGGTCTACGTGCTGATGTTCGGCGCCCAGGGCCTGTTTGGGCCGTGGCTGCAGGATCACGACATCCAGATCGTCTTCGCCTTGCCGGGCATCGTGCTGGCGACGATTTTCGTCACCGTGCCGTTCGTGGCCCGTGAGCTGATCCCGCTGATGCAGGAACAAGGCACCCAGGAAGAAGAGGCCGCGCGCCTGCTGGGCGCCAATGGCTGGCAGATGTTCTGGCACGTCACCGTTCCCAATATCAAATGGGGCCTGATCTACGGCGTGGTGCTGTGTACCGCGCGGGCGATGGGTGAGTTCGGTGCGGTGTCGGTGGTTTCCGGGCACATTCGCGGGGTGACCAACACCTTGCCGCTGCACGTCGAGATCCTCTACAACGAATACAACCACGTGGCCGCGTTCGCTGTGGCGAGCCTGTTGCTGATCATGGCGCTCTTCATCCTGCTGCTGAAGCAGTGGAGCGAAAACCGTATTAACCGCCTGCGCGCCAGCGCCGCGGAGGAATAATTCATGTCGATCGAAGTGCGTAACGTCAGCAAGAATTTCAACGCGTTCAAGGCCCTGAACGACATCAGCCTGGACATCCAGAGCGGCGAACTCGTGGCGCTGCTCGGCCCGTCCGGCTGCGGCAAGACCACGCTGCTGCGGATCATCGCCGGCCTGGAAACCCCGGATAAAGGCAGCATCGTGTTCCACGGCGAAGACGTGTCCGGCCACGATGTGCGTGATCGCAACGTCGGTTTCGTGTTCCAGCACTACGCCTTGTTCCGCCACATGACGGTGTTCGACAACGTCGCGTTCGGCCTGCGCATGAAGCCGAAAAACCAGCGCCCGAGCGAAAGCCAGATCGCGGTCAAAGTCCACGAATTGCTGAATATGGTGCAACTGGATTGGCTGTCGGATCGCTACCCGGAGCAACTGTCCGGTGGGCAGCGCCAGCGGATTGCCCTGGCCCGCGCCTTGGCAGTGGAGCCGAAAGTATTGCTGCTCGACGAACCGTTCGGCGCACTGGATGCCAAGGTTCGCAAAGAACTGCGTCGCTGGCTGGCGCGGTTGCACGAAGACATCAACCTGACCTCCGTGTTCGTGACCCACGACCAGGAAGAGGCGATGGAAGTCGCAGATCGCATCGTGGTGATGAACAAGGGTGTGATCGAGCAGATCGGTTCACCGGGCGACGTCTACGAAAACCCGGCCAGCGATTTCGTTTATCACTTCCTCGGCGATTCGAACCGTCTGCACTTGGGGGACGACAAGCACGTGCTGTTCCGCCCCCACGAAGTGTCGCTGTCGCGGCATGAGCTGGAGGACCACCACGCGGCTGAAGTGCGGGATATCCGACCGTTGGGCGCTACCACGCGGGTGACGTTGAAGGTGGAAGGGCAAAGCGAATTGATCGAGGCGGAAGTGGTGAAGGATCACGACAGTCTGGTCGGGTTGGCCAAGGGTGAGACGTTGTTCTTCAAGCCCAAGGTCTGGCAGAAAGTCGCCAATATCTAAGATCAAAAGCTTCGCGGGCAAGCCTCGCTCCTACAGGACAACGTTGTCATCACGACCGACGAAAATCCTGCAGGAGCGAGGCTTGCCCGCGAATGCGATCTACACCGCTGCGTTTTTCTGACGCAAACGCACACCGCCCACCCGCGCCTCGATCTGCTCCTTGAGGTCATGCCGCAACCCCAACAAAAACGCCAACTCCGCCACCACAAACAACGGCCCGACAATCAACCCCGTCACATCATCGACAAACGCCGGTTTGCGTCCTTCGTAATGATGGCCGACAAACTGAATCGCCCAGCCAATCACAAACATCGCCACGCCACTGCTCAGCCAGATCATGGTGCTTTGCTGCGCGAGCATTTGCCCTGCCCAAATGCACAAGCCCAGCAACACCGTCATCAACACCCCGAGGCGCAGCTCCAGGCGCAGATAAAACCACGCCGACGCCAGCGCCAGCAGCACCGCCGGTGAAACCCAGCCTCCCGCCCATTGCGGCCGCGACAGCAAAACCGCCACCGCCACCACAATCAGTGGAATACCGATAAAGTGGCTGACGATATTGCGCGGGTCACGGTGATACGCGGCGTATTGACTGAGATGGTCAACGAGGCTTTTCATTGTTATTCCTCCTGTAGGGTGATGGATCATGCCCCGGGTTCAGCGTTCGCTCTGTCAGCCAGGCGACAATTTCCAGGAGTCTTCATGGACATGCAGGTTTGGCGTTCGCGCCTGATGAGCGGGCAGTGGTTCAGCCATTTACCTGTTCTCTTACAGGATAGTCTGCTGACCGTAGCTCGGTTGCGGCGGTTGACGCCGGGGCAGCGCCTGTTCAAACGCGGTGACCCGCCGTGCGGGCTGTACGCGGTGCTTGAGGGTTCGGTGCGCATCGGCGCGGTGAATGAGCAGGGCAAGGAGGCGCTGCTGAGCCTGGTCGAGGCACCGCACTGGTTCGGCGAAATCTGCCTGTTCGATGGCCAGCCACGCACCCACGATGCGTTCGGCGCAGGCCAATGCACCCTGCTGCACATCCCGCAAACCGCGCTGCTCAAGTTGCTCGACGAACAACCGCTGTACTGGCGACAACTGGCGCTGCTGATGAGCCACAAACTGCGCCTGACTTTCATCAACCTCGAACAACTGAGCCTGATGCCCGCCCCGGCGCGCTTGGCCCATCGTCTGCTGATGATCGCCGAAGGCTACGGCGAAATCGACCCGCCGCGCCGGGTACTGCAACTGCCCCAGGAACAACTGGCGTCGATGCTGTCGCTGTCGCGCCAGACCACCAACCAGATGCTCAAGGAATTGCAGGGGCAGGGGATTATCGGTCTGGGCTATGGCGAAATCGAAATCCTCGATGCCGAGCGGTTGCGGGCATTGGCCACAATCTAAAGCCATTGAAGTTAGTGATGGGCAACCGGCCCGAACGCGCCTAGCCTGTACCCCTGAATAATCGAGGTGTGCCATGCGTGTCCTGTTAGTGGAAGACGAACCTGAAGTCGCCAAGGTCCTGGCCAACGGCCTGAATGAAGCGAGCTATTCGGTGGATGTGGCGCTCAACGGCATGGACGGCCGGCGCTTCATCGAATCCGGCGAGTACGACCTGATCATCCTCGACGTCATGCTGCCGGGGCTCAACGGCTGGCAGCTACAGCAACAAATTCGCAAACTCGGCGAAACGCCGGTGCTGTTCCTTACCACCAAGGACGGCATCGAAGATCGCTTGCGCGGGTTGGAATTGCATGAGGATGACTACTTGCTCAAGCCGTTCGCCGTGAGTGAGCTGGTGGCGCGGGTGCGCAAGTTGTTGCGGCGGGATCGGGGGCGGTGATTTCTAGAGTCTGGTCAAAAAATGAGCTGGACTTCACGCCAAAGCTGCACTAAATACAATGCACATCCACACTTCGTGGAAATTTGCACTGTATGTGATGCAGGTATAGCGATTGGAAAACCTTGGTAAATTGATCCGAACATTGCGCAAAGAGAGAAAACTCTCTCAACAGGCGCTAGCGCTACAGTACGGCATGAGTCGCTCCACCATTTCGGGTATCGAGAACAACACTATTTCCGAAGTTGGTATCCGCAAGGTTCAAGCCATTCTCAGTGGCTTCGGATATGAACTCACGGGCGTGCCTCGACAATTGACGCGTCCGACTCTGGATACCCTGAAAACTATGAGCTTCCACGACTGATCTGGGGAAATCATGCGCCGCGTGAGTCTGGTCAAAAGCTGGGAAGATTTGGTGGACTGAAGATCGCCTTCGCGGGCAAGCCTCGCTCCTACAGGTCAACGCTATCTTCACGACTGGCGCATGACCTGTAGGAGCGAGGCTCGCCCGCGAAGAGGCCAGGCCAGGCAACCCACCTCCCAGGTCAGTCAGCGCAACCCATCCCGAAACTGCCCCGGCGTCATCCCCGTCCAGCGCTTGAACGCGCGGCTGAAGCTGCTCGTATCCGCAAACCCCAGCAGATAACTGATCTCACTCAACGAACACTGCGGATCACGCAGGTGCAATAGCGCCAAATTCTCGCGGCTTTCGTTGAGCAGCGTATCGAAGCGGCAACCCTCGTCCGCCAGATGCCGTTGCAGGCTGCGCAGGCTCAGGTGCAGGGTCTTGGCAATGTGTTCGGCGCTGGGTTCGCCTTCGGGCAGTTGCTCTTCAATCGCGTCGCGCACCTTGCGTTCCCAGGTCAGCGGTTTGAGCTGGGCCAGGGTGCGTTTGAGCACGGTTTCGTTATGTTCGGCCAGTTCCGGGTTGGCGTCGTCCAGGTGGCTTTCGAAGTCGACCAGGGCGAATTCCAGTCGATCCTCGGCGGCGGCGAAGTACACCGGCGAGCGGAAGACCTTGTGCCATTGGTGCGGGTCCGCCGGTTCGGGGCGACGCAGGTACACCGCCAGCGGTGCGTAGTCGCGGCCCAGGCGATTGCGGCAGGTGCGTACGTAGATCGCGGCAAAGGCATCGATGGCTTCGAAGGCCGGGGCCGGGTTGCCGGGCGGGACTTTCAGGCGAAAACGGTAGCGGTCGTCGCTGCGGGTCAGTTCCAATTCCAGGGCATCGCTGACCACCTGGTGATAACGCACGATGCGCTCGAACACCTCCCGCAGACTGCCGCTGGCCACCAGCGCATAACCGAGCGCATGGAAGGTGGTCGGGCTGACAAAGCGCGAAACGCGCAAACCAATTGCCGGGTCGCCGCTGACTTGTACGGCGATTTCCCACAGGCGCGTGGTGTTGGACAACGGATAACGGGCGTTAGGGTCGTCCATCAACTGCGGATCAAGCCCCGCCTGTTGGCACAGGGCGGTGCTGTCGAGGCCCAACGCATCGAGTTGCTTGCGCAGGGCGCGGGTCCAGCTGGCGAGGGAGGTCGGTTCAGTCATGCTGATTGGCGCTTCCGGTCAACAGGTTGGCGTTCACGGCTACCATCTT
The DNA here is from genome assembly GCF_012935755.1 of Pseudomonas sp. ADAK2. Lineage (GTDB taxonomy): Bacteria > Pseudomonadota > Gammaproteobacteria > Pseudomonadales > Pseudomonadaceae > Aquipseudomonas. The sequence goes on along the minus strand of NZ_CP052862.1, from coordinate 4,222,103 downwards.
GTGAGAGGTCACAAGGCAGGATGTGAACATCAATAACCAGAGGATGGAAGCATGGACGGTACTTCTGCAAGTCCCCAGCGACTGAATGCAGCCCAACGATCAGCCCATATTCGCGAAGTGGTGCTGGCCAGAGGCGTCGAGCTGCGAAAACGCTACCCGATTCTCAATCATCAGGACGCCCTGGGCGCGGGTATTCTGGCCTTCGCCCTGACCGGGATGATCGGTTCGGCGGCGCTCTACATCACCGGGCACATGGCCTGGTGGGTGTGCCTGTTGCTCAATGCCTTTTTCGCTTCGTTGACCCACGAGCTGGAACACGACCTGATCCACAGCATGTACTTCCGCAAACAGCGGCTGCCGCACAACGTGATGATGGGCCTGGTCTGGCTGGCGCGGCCGAGCACGATCAACCCGTGGATTCGTCGGCATTTGCACCTTAATCACCACAAGGTCTCCGGCACCGAAACCGACCTGGAAGAGCGGGCGATAACCAATGGCGAACCCTGGGGCATCGCGCGGTTGCTGATGGTCGGCGATAACGTGATGTCGGCGTTTATCCGCATGCTGCGGGCCAAGACCTGGGCGCACAAATTCAACATCATCCAACGTACCTTGAAGGTTTATGCGCCGCTCGCGTTGGTGCATTGGGGCGCGTGGTATGTGTTTCTCGGCTTCCATGCCGCCAACGGCATCGCGTATTTGATGGGCGCGCCGATTGAATGGTCGGCGACCACGCTGTCGGTGATGCAGGTGATCGACATCGCGGCGGTGGTGATCATCGGGCCAAACGTGTTGCGCACTTTCTGCCTGCACTTTGTCAGCTCGAACATGCATTACTACGGTGACGTCGAACTGGGGAATGTGATCCAGCAAACCCAGGTTTTGAATCCTTGGTGGATGTGGCCGTTGCAGGCGTTTTGCTTCAACTTCGGCAGCAGCCATGGGATTCATCACTTTGTGGTGAAGGAGCCGTTTTACATCCGCCAGATGACCGTGCCGGTGGCGCATAAAGTGATGCGCGAGATGGGTGTGAGGTTCAATGATTTCGGGACGTTTGGGCGGGCGAATCGGTTTGTGCGCAAGGAGGACGTTCAGGGACAACACGTAGAAGGTGTGCGGGTGTGATGATCGTTCCCACGCTCTGCGTGGGAATGCAGCCAGGGACGCTCTGCGTCCCAAAGCGGACGCGGAGCGTCCGGTGAGGCATTCCCACGCGGAGCGTGGGAACGATCGGTGGCTAATCCGGCTGAAACGGCGACTCACTCAATATCACTCCGGTCTCATCCACATACCGCTGCCAATGCTCGATCAGCGCAGTCAGTTTGTCCGGCTGACTTAACGCCAAATCATGAATCTCCCCCGGATCGCTCCCCAGATCATAAAGCTGCCACGCCGCAGGCCCCACTGGCCCGGGAATGTACACAGCCTTCCACTGCCCCTGCCGAATCGCTCGTCGCCCGAACAACTCCCACCCCGTAACGGTGTGTTCGTCATGCACCTGCGCCGTCTCGCCGGACAGAAACCCTAGCCACGATTTCCCCCGCAGCTCCGCCACGTCCTTGCCACGCCAACGCTTGCCCGGATGGCGCACGCCGGCCAGGTCGAGAATCGTCGGCGTGATGTCCATCACCGTGCCAAACCCATGGCTGATCTGCCCCTTGAGCGACAGCTGCGGGTAGTGCACCAGCGCCGGCACGCGAATCCCGCCTTCGGTGGTGAACGCTTTGAACAACCGTGACGGCGCGGTCGCAACCTGGGCCCAGCTCGGTCCGTACCAGACGTAGGAGTTGGCACGGCCGATGTTGTCCAGGCGGTTGTCGTAATGCTGGTTCAGATACGTCAGCAGCTCCGGGCCGAATTTCGGGAAGGCTTCCAGCAGCGCCCCTTCGGCGCCGTTATCGGACATGAACAGGATGAAGGTGTTGTCCAGTTGCCCCTGTTTGCGCAGGTAATCGACGACGCGACCGATGTTCCAGTCCATGCGCTCGACCATCGCCGCATAAACCTCCATGGCCCGCGCGGACACCTGCCGTTGTTCGTCGCTCAAGGCATCCCATTGCGCGTTGAGCTGGATCAGCGGATGGGGTTCGACATCGGCGTCGATCAGCCCCAGGGATTTGAGTTTTTCCAGACGCTCAAGTCGCAGCACTTCAGGGCCGGCGTCATAACGGCCTCGATATTTCTCAACGATGTCCGCCGGCGCCTGCAACGGCCAGTGCGGCGCGGAAAACGGCAGATAGGCAAAGAACGGACGCGTCTGATCGCGCTCCTTGAGGTACTGCAAAAGCTTGTCGCCAAAGGCGTCGGAGGAATAGAAATCTTTCGGCAGTTCTTCGACAAAAGTGTCGTCTTCGATGTACAGCGCTGGCGTGGATTTCAGCAGACCCGGCGTGTGTTCATCGTAAGTCGGCTCGAACCCGTAATGGTTGGCCGCCCCCGGCAGCAGTGAGAACGAACGCTCGAAACCCCGTGCGTGGGGCGCCAATTCGGCGGTCAGGCCCAGGTGCCATTTGCCGCTCATCAACGTCTGGTAACCGGCCTCGCGCAGCAGTTCCGGCAACGCCACCACGCGATCGTTGAGATGACCCTCGTAACCCGGTTTACCAATCAGTTCCGGGGTCAGCGCTTCGGCCATGGTGCCGATGCCGGCGATGTGGTGGTCGGTGCCGGTCAGCAGCATCGAACGGGTCGGCGAGCAGGTCGGCGCGGTGTGGAAATCGGTCAGGCGCAAGCCGTTGTTGGCCAGGGCATCGAGGTTCGGCGTGGCGATTTCACCGCCGAACGCGCCGATATCGGAAAAGCCCAGGTCATCGGCCAGGATCACCAGAAAGTTGGGACGTTGCGGCATCAAAAGTCTCCTGTTCAGCAGGCAATGAAGGACAGCGGCAGGTCGCGGATCTGCACCGGCACGGTCGGTTGGTAGTGATCGTCGCTGGTGAGTTCGTGCAGCAGCTCTTCGCGCAATTGGTGGAAGTCGAAACTGCTGCGCTGGCGCGGGTGGGACAGGGCGATGTCGACCACTTGCTTGATCCGTCCGGGACGCGGCTCCATCACCACCACGCGGTCGGCGAGGAAGATCGCTTCCTCGACGTCATGAGTAACGAGGATCGTGGTGATTTTTGCTCGACTGCGAATTGCCAAAAGCTCGTCCTGCATTTGCTGACGGGTCAGGGCATCGAGGGCGCCGAAGGGTTCGTCCAGCAGCAGAATCCGTGGGCTGGCGACCAGGCCGCGAGCGATTGCGACCCGTTGCGCCATGCCGCCGGAGAGTTGGTGCGGGTAGGCGCGGGTGAAGTCTTTGAGGCCGACCAACTCGATAAAATCGTCTACGCGTTTTTGCTTCTGTTCGGCACTCAGTTGTTCGTTGACCAGGCCCAGGCCGATGTTGTCGGCCACCGTCAGCCACGGAAACAAACGGTGTTCCTGAAACACGATGCCGCGCTCGCCACCGATGCCGCTGACCGCTTTGCCGTCCACGGTGATCTGCCCGCGAAACTGCGTATCAAGGCCCACCAGCAGCCGCAGCAACGTGGACTTGCCACAGCCACTGGAACCGACGATGGCAACGAATTCGCCCTCGGCAATCTCCAGATTGAATTCGCGAATCGCCTCCAGCTCAAAACCATCGACGTCGAAGGATTTGCCCACGTGATTGAAGCTGACAATCGGTGCGTTCATGCGTGTCTCCAGCGGGTAGCGCGGATTTCCAGGCGTTGGCCAATGAGGTTGAGCAGGGCGCCGGTCAGGCCCACCAAGAGCATGCCGGCCATGATCAGGTCCATGCGCAGCAGTTGTTGCGCGCCGATCATCTGGCTGCCGATGCCGCCATTGGACGGCATGAAATATTCGGCGCCGATGGTGCCGAGCCAGGCGTAGATCAGGCTCAGGCGCAGGCCGGCGAAAATCCCCGGCGCGGCACCGGGCAAGACCAGACGACGCAGGCGCTGGCCGAGATTCAGGCGCAGCACTTGCGCTGCTTCGTTGAGTTGCGGCGAGAGGTTGGCGACGCTGCGTTGGGTGGCGATGAACAGCGGGAAAAACGCGGCGAGGGCGACGAATACCCACTTGGCCAGTTCCCCCAGACCGAACCACGCGGTGAGCAGCGGCACCCAGGCGAAAATCGCGATCTGGCGGATCGCGGCGAGGGTCGGGCCGAGCACCCGCTCACTGGTGCGCGACAGCCCCAGCAGCAAGCCCAGCGCAAAGCCGAGTCCGCCGCCCAGCAGCAAACCGCCGAGGGTGCGGCCCAGGCTCAGGGCCATGCCGCCGATCAAGGTGCCGTCGAGCAAACCGTGCCAGGTGGTTTCTAAAACGGCCAATGGGCTGACCAGAATATTCCCGTCGATCCATTGCTGATCCGTGGTCACTTGCCACAACACCAGCAGCGCCAGCGGCACCAGCCACGGCTGCACGCGCTGCCAACCGGCATAACGCGGCCCGCGACGAATTTCGGCAGTGGCGGGATGCGGCCAGTGCACCAGTTTTTTATCCAGCAACCCGATGCCGCGATCCATCGCCACGCCAATCACGCCAATGACCACGATCACCACGAAGACGATGTCGAGCATGAACAACTGCCGCGCCCAGACCATCAGGTAACCGATGCCTTCGCTGGACGCCAGCAGTTCGACGGCCAGCAACGACGTCCAACCGGCCGCCAGCGCGAGCCGCACGCCGGCCATAAAGGCAGGGAGTGCGGCAGGCAAAATGAGGCGCCGGATCAACAAGCGGGTGGGCAGGCGCAGTACGGCGGCAGCTTCGCGCAGTTTGGGTTGTGCATCGCGTACGCCGACCAGGGTGTGCAGGGTCACCGGCACCACAATGGCCTTGACCAGCACCACCAGTTTCAACACTTCGCCGATGCCGAAAAACACCATGAACAACGGAATCCACGCCAGGGTCGGCACCTGCGCCAACCCGGCGAATGTCGGGAACACCAACCGCTCCAGGCGCGGACTGAAACCCAGCGCGGCGCCCAGGGCGGCACCGACGCTGATCCCGGCAAGCAAGCCCCAGAACAGGCGTTGCAGGCTGATCCATAGATGGCTCCATAACTCGCCTTGGGACAGCTCGACCGCGCTGCTCCAGACCAGCGAGGGCGCTGGCAGGATCTGCTCGCTCATCCAGTGATTGCGGCTGGCCAGCCACCAGAGGGCGAACAGGCTGATCGGCAGTAACCAGGGCAACAGGCGTTGGCTCAGGCTTGGCCATAGGCGCCGGCCATTGAGCGGCGGTGCGGCCAGCGGCAGGCTGAGAAGGGAAACACGGGCCATGGATGACCTCCGTTTTTGACCTTGTGTAGGAGCGAGGCTTGCCCGCGAAGGCGATGTGACATCCGCCATCAATGTTGAATGTGACGGCCTCTTCGCGGGCAAGCCTCGCTCCTACAGGTCTTCGGTGTATGCAAAATTGATCTATAAAAAGTTGAATCAATGCTATTGAGAGATAAGCGAGACCATTTAAGGCCTCCAGCCCACACGCATCCAATGCATTCGAAGAATATTTTCGATGCTGTTTATGCATACCCGCCCGAGAGCCGCGCGTTGACTGGTATAGATCCAAAAGCTATAAAAATGTGCATTTATAGTATTTAAGTGCTGGCCCCGATTCAGCCTACGTTCTGCTCCTCAACGCTGTCGCCACCAGGAGCCGCACCCATGAATCGTCCCTTCAAACGTGTCATCAGTCTGTTTGCCATACCGGCCCTGGCGGGGTTGCTGGCGTTCACCGCCCACGCCGACGAACTCAAGGAAATCAGGATCGCCGTGCCCGACCTCAGCGCCGGTACCCAGCACAGTGGCGGCGGAATAACAGACGTTCTGCGCGACCAGCAGATCTTTGAGAAAGCCTTCGCCGACCAAGGGATCAAGATTCAGTGGAGCTTCTTCAAAGGCGCTGGCCCGGTGATCAACGAAGCGTTCGCCAACGGTCAGGTGGATCTGGCTTACCTCGGAGATCTCGCGGCGATCATCGGCAAGTCCAATGGCCTGGACACCCGCCTGCTCAGCGCCTCCGCACGTGGCGTGAAACAGTATCTGGGCGTGGTGCCGGGTTCGGGGATCAAGACGTTGCAAGACCTGAAAGGCAAACGCGTGGCGATCTTCCGTGGCACCGCCACGCAGTTGTCGTTCGATGCGGCGCTGGCCAGCCAGGGTTTGAGCGAGAAGGACGTGAAGGTCATCAATCTGGACTTCAACGGTGCGGTGGCGGCGTTGGCCGCCAAGCAGATCGATGCGTCCTGGGGCAGCTCCGGGTTGACCGCGTTGAAGGCCAAAGGTCTGGCCGAATTGCCGTTGAACACCAAGGATCTGGGAGGCGCGGGCAGTGTGCAGGCGGTGTTGGTGGGCTCCGGCAAGTTTGTCGACGAGCATCCCGACGTTGTCGCGAAACTGTTGAAAGCGCAGCAGCAAGCGGTGGAGTGGCTGACTCAGGACAGCAACAAGGAGGCGTACATTCAGTTGGTGTCGGGGCTGGCGAGCTATCCGCCATTGATTCTTCAGCAGGATTTGCAGGATCAGAAATTGAGCGAAGTGTTCCCGTCGACGCTGGACCCGGTGTTCCTCGGCAAATTGCAGGATGCGGTGGACCTGGCGTCGCAGCAGAAGCTGATTCGCAAACCGTTCAAGGTGACCGATTGGGTGGTGCCTGAATTGGCTGCGGCCAAGCTCTAACCGATCGTTCCCACGCGCAGCAAAGGAATGCCTCATCGGACGCTCCGCGTTCGGCTTTGGATGGGACGCGGAGCGTCCCGGGCTGCATTCCCACGCGGAGCGTGGGAACGATCACTGTCCGACCGCGACAGCGATCTGCTGCTTATCCACCGCCACCAACGTCTCAATCATTGCCCGCGCGGCCGGCGACAACCGGAACCCGGTACGACTGACAATCCCGCACCGCGCGTTCATGCTCTCGACGTTCTGCGGCAAATTGCGCCAGTGCAGCAGCACCAGCGAACCCTGGGCAATGTCTTCGACAAACGCCTCTTCCGTGCCGATGCCAATCGCATTCGACTGCAGCACAATCTTCACCAGCGCCGGAAAGTGCTCGGTCTCGATGGTCGGTGAAAAATCCATCCGGCCACTGAGGTTCGCCAACAGTTTGCGAATGCCCGGCGGGATCAACGTGGTCGCCAGCGGATAGTCGAACATGTCGTTGGTCGACAGGCTGTCCTTGACCAACAGCGGATGCCCCGGCCGACAGAAAAATACCCCGCGTTTGGGCGTCAAAGCCTGGGTCTGGAAGTTCGGGTCAGCCTCGAAATGGCGGATGTCGGCGATGAAGAATTCGATCTCTTCACGGCTCAGCGCTCGGCTGAGTTTTTCCCAGTTATCCACCTGGAAACAGGTGCGCACTTTCGGGTGCGCATTGATGAATTGCGCCACCGCGTCCGGCACCAGTTTCACCGCTGGCGCCGGGCCGCAGCCGAAGCGCAACTCGCCAGCATCGAGCTTGGTCATTTGCGTCACTTCAGCGTTGAGCAGCGCCGCGCCTTGCACCAGGGTCAAGGCGTGTTGCAGCACCACCTGACCTTCGGGTGTCGGGCGCAAATCCTTGTTGCCACGGTCCACCAGCACACAACCGAACTCTTGCTCCAGCCCTTGAATGCTGCGGCTGAACGCCGGTTGAGTGATGCCCATGGCGTCGGCCGCGCGGACAAAACTGCGGTGTTCGTTAAGGGCGATGAAGTAGCGCAACTGGCGAAGATCCATATGCTTTTCCGGCATCCTAAAAATAGCTCGAAGGCATTTGCGACGAGCGTTGCTTGAGGTTTTAAATGCAAGCTCTTATTCCGTCAACGAAGCATTAGCATATCTATTAGACCTAAATTGAATATAGATAGAGCATTGTTTCGCTGTCGTTCAACCGTCAGCAGTCCGATCGAGGGTCTACCCATGAGCAATGCCGCTTTAGCTGTAAAACCCGCTGTTCACGCGCTTGAGATCCATCCGGTGGCCGGTCGGATCGGCGCCGAGATCCGTGGCGTGCAACTTTCCGGTGAGCTGGACGCCGACACTGTCGAAGCGATCCAGCAGGCGCTGGTCCAGTACAAAGTCGTGTTCTTCCGCGAGCAGACCCAGCTCGACGATCAGAGCCAGGAAGCCTTCGCCCACTTGCTCGGCGAACCGGTGGCGCACCCGACCGTGCCGGTGCGTGACGGCACCCGTTACCTGCTGGAACTGGACGGCGCGGAAGGCCAGCGCGCCAACTCCTGGCACACCGACGTGACCTTCGTCGACGCCTACCCGAAAGCCTCGATCCTGCGCTCGGTAGTGGCACCGGCGTTCGGCGGCGATACGTTCTGGGCCAACACGGCCACCGCCTACAACGAACTGGCGCCGGAGTTGCGCGAACTGGCGGACAAACTCACCGCCGTGCACAGCAACGAATACGACTATGCTGGCGCCAAGCCTGATGTGTCGGCGGAGAAGCTGGAGCGCTACCGCAAGATCTTCACCTCCACCGTTTACGAGACCGAGCACCCAGTGGTGCGTGTGCATCCGATCAGCGGTGAGAAGAGCTTGTTGCTGGGGCATTTCGTGAAGCGCATCAAGGGTTACTCACAAGCGGATTCGGCGCATTTATTTGGCTTGTTGCAGAGCCATGTCACACGCCTGGAAAACACCGTGCGCTGGCGCTGGAAGGCGGGTGATGTGGCGATCTGGGATAACCGCTCCACCCAGCATTACGCGGTGGACGATTATGGGACTCAGGATCGGGTGGTTCGGCGGGTGACCTTGAAGGGCGAAGTGCCGGTGGGCGTGGCGGGACAGCGCAGTCAAACTATCAAAGGGATTTGAGGACGTGATCGTTCCCACGCTCCGCGTGGGAATGCAGCCCGGGACGCTCCGCGTCCCATTCAGGAGCCGAACGCGGAGCGTCCGTGGAGGCATTCCCACGCAGAGCGTGGGAACGATCAGTATCAGTACTACCAAACCCCTATGTGCACCAACTTCTCGGTTTCGGGTTCGCCATAACGAAACCGCTGCCCGCGCAAATCAATCTCCTCATGACTGATGGTGGTGCGCCGCTTCAACCCGCGCACCCACTCAAACAAATACCCCGCATGTTCTTCGCGCACCGCCGCAAACGCCGGGTTCGCGCCCAGGTCCTTCAACTCCTGCGGATCATTCAGCAAATCAAAAAGCTGCGGCCGAAAGCCGTCATACGCCAGGTATTTCCAGCGCTCGCTGCGGACCATGGTCATGCGGCAACGGTCGATGGGTTGTTCCAATCGCTCACGGGCCGGGGCCTGGAAGGCGTAGTCGTATTCGCTGATCGCATAGCGGCGCCAATCGGTTTTTACGCCGTGCAACAACGCAATCAGCGAGCGTCCCTCTAGCCGGTGGTCAGCGCTCGGCAAACCCAGTGCTTCAAGAAAGGTTGGCAACGCATCAATGGTTTCCACCAGCCGATCATCCACCGATCCGCGCGTGACATCCGCCGCTGTTCGCGGGTCACGCACGATCAGTGGAATCCCTACCGCTGGCTCCAGCAAAAACTCTTTTTCCCCCAGGTAATGGTCACCGAGGAAGTCACCGTGATCGCTGGTGAACACAATCAACGTGTCGTCCCAGCGCCCATTGCTCTGCAGAAAATCGAACAGCCGCCCCAATTGATCATCGACCTGCTTGATCAAGCCCATGTAGGTCGGCACCACGTTCAACCGCACCTCATCACGGGAAAAATTCAGGCTCTCTTCATGCTGCCGAAACGCGTGGTACACCGGGTGATCGCTCTCCTCGCCGACCTCTGCGCGGACCGGTTCAATCACCTGCTCGGCGCCATACAGTGCGTGGTACGGCGCCGGGGCGATGTAGGGCCAGTGCGGTTTGATATACGACAGGTGCAGGCACCACGGCTGCTCGCCATGTTCGCCGATGAAGTCGATGGCGCGGTCGGTGGTGTAGACGGTTTCCGAATGCTGCTCGGGAACGCGCGCCGGTAGGTGGGCATTGCGCATTTTCCAGCCGCTGAGGATTTCACCGTTATCACCCTCGGCCGCATTGGCCCAGTCGTGCCACGGGTTGCGCCCGTCGAAACCGCGCTCGCGCAGGTAATGGGTATACGGCGCGGACTCGCGTTTGTCGTCGAACAGCGGGTCGTCGGGGAAGATGCCGTCATGCCGGAAGTACGGCTCGAAACCGACCTCGTTCAGCACTTCGGCTTGCGCGCTGGAAGGATTGATCGCCAGCCGTTGCAAGGCATCCAGATTGGGCGTGGCGTGGGTCTTGCCCACCAGCGCGGTACGGATGCCATGGGGGCGCAGATAGTCGCCGATGGTCAGTTCTTCCAGGGGCAACGGCACCGCGTTCCAGGCGACTTGATGGCTGCTGACGTAGCGTCCGGTGTAGGCCGACATCCGCGAAGGTCCGCAGATCGTGCCTTGGGTGTAAGCACGGCTGAAACGCACGCCAGCGGCGGCCAGGCGATCGATGTTCGGCGTGTGCAAGTGCGGGTGGCCGTAGCACGACAGGTAATCGCGGCGCAGTTGATCGCACATGATGTACAGCACGTTGCGCACGGGGTTTTGGGTGTTGGGCATGGGGTTCACCGATCAGAAGACAGGCGAGGGTTTTCGCTGCTGGGACGGGGTTGAGGCAAGTGCATTTGGGGAATGGGTTTTATGCAGCGGGTGCATCAGGTCCGGGCGCCACAAACCCGTAGGAGCAAAGCTTGCTCGCGATAGCGGTAGATCAAACAGCCAAATTCTCCAGCGAACACACCTCCTCATCCACCGCATCAATCTCCTTGATCTGCGCAATCATCGCCTCGGCCAACGGCGACAATCGATACCCGGCGCGGCTGACAATGCCATACCGCGTGTATAACTCCTCCAGATCATCCGCCAGGCCTTCGATCTTCAAACACACCAATTCACCCTTGGCCAGATGCAGCGCATCTGAATAAGCACCCACAATCCCGATGGCATCCGAACGCATCACCACGCTCAGCAAGCTGTGGCTGTTTTCGCATTCCACGTTCGGCGTGAAGTCTGGTCGCCCGCTCAAGTCAACGATGACTTTGCGCAGGTTCGGCGGGCGAATGCTCACCGCCATCGGATAGCTCATCAATTCCGCCGCGCTGACGCTTTCACGCCCCGCCAACGGATGCCCGGCGCGGCAGCAGAAATGCCATTTGCGCGGGCGCAGGCGTTGGGTCAGGTAATCCGGATCGGCCTCGAAATAACGCGTGTCAGCGACAAAAAACTCGAACTCCTCACTCAACAGTCGCTTGCTCAAGCTCTGCCAGTCGTCGACCTGAAACTGCACCCGCGCTTTCGGATAACGCCCGATAAAACTGCCGATCGCTCGCGGGATCAATCCGGCCGCCGGTGCCGGGCCGCAACCGAAGCGCAACTCCCCGGCCTCCAGGCCATTGAACTGGCTGATCTCGTTGGCCATCTGCTGCGCGCCGCTGACCAGCCGCCGCGCATGTTCGAGCAACACCTGGCCTTGTTTGGTCGGCGCCAGGTCCTTGCGTCCGCGATCCACCAACTGACAACCGACGCTGTGTTCCAGCGCCTGGATGCTGCGGCTGAACGCCGATTGCGAGAGGTTCACCGCCAGCGCGCCCGCGACGAAGCTGCGCTGATCGGCGAGGGCGATGAAGTGTCGGAGTTGGCGCAAATCGATATGCATTTTTCACATAAAAAATATCGGGCGAATGCATTGGATATGCATCAGGTGGACTCCTTATAAAGGCAATCTCTTATGCAGTAAATCTTTGTAAAAACATAAATAAATAACTTAAAAGAATATGCACTGCTGAATGTCACTGCGTGTTTTTTGACCAGGAGCCGCCCCATGAGTCCGTTGAACCTTGCCTCGCCCCTATCGCCCCGACGGCTCAAACGCCTGCCCCTGGCCCTGTTGCTGGCGGGGAGCGCCCAGGCTTATGCGGCCGACACCATGACCCCCGAAGCGGCCCCCGCTGGCAAACCTACGGCCGACAGTTCGCAACTGGAAACCGTGACCGTCACCACCCGCCGCCGCGAAGAAAGTTCGCAGGACGTGCCGACGCCGATGAGTGTGGTCAGTGGTCAGGCCCTGGAAACCCAGCGGGTCTATCGCATCCAGGATTTGCAGCAACTGGTGCCCAGCGTCAACGTCGCTTACATGCATGCGCGCCAGTCCAGCGTGTCGATCCGCGGCCTGGGCAACAACCCGGCCAGCGATGGCCTGGAAGGCAGCGTCGGGCTCTACATCGACAACGTCTACCTCGGGCGGCCGGGCATGGCAGTGTTCGACTTGATGGACATCGAGCAGCTCGAAGTGCTGCGCGGTCCGCAAGGTACGTTGTTCGGCAAGAACACCACCGCCGGGGTGATCAACATCAGTACCCGCGCGCCGTCGTTCACCCCGGAGCGCAGCATCGAAACCTCGGTGGGCGAGGACGGTTACTTCCAGACCAAGGGCACGATTTCCGGGCCGCTGAACGACGAACTCGCCGGGCGCTTTTCTGCGTATCGCACTCGCAGTGATGGCGACATCAAGAACGAATTCAACGGCCACGACTTGAACGGCGGCTCCCGCGAAGGCTTCCGTGGCCAGTTGTTGTTCAAGCCCAACGAGTCGTTCAACCTGCGCTGGATCGGTGATTACAACGAAGAGGATTCCAGCGCCGGCACCCGCGTGTTGTACAACACCGGGCCGACCATCAATGGCGTGAACCTCTATTCAGCGCGCGCTGCTGCAGCGGGCGCGACCCTGGTCAACGGCTCCCATCGCAAAGTCAATCTGGACAACGATCAACACGTCACCGTGCATCAGGGCGGCACGTCGGTAGAGGCCAACTGGACCTTGCCGAGCGACTTTACCCTGACCTCGGTCAGCTCCTACCGCTGGTGGAATTTCACCCCGCGCAATGACGACGGTTTGAATGTACCGGCGAGCTACAACGCCGGGGTGTCGGTGGAGGATAAGCAGTACTCCCAGGAATTCCGACTGGCGTCGCCCAAGGGAGAATTCTTCGACTACGTACTCGGCGCCTACTACTTCGGCTCGGACCTGGACAACAAATCCTTCTCCTATTACGGCCCGCAAGCCGACATTTGGAATGGCACGCCGCGAGGCGCACTGGCCAATGTCAACAGCGTCGGTAACGGCCATATTGAAACCAACAGTTTTGCGTTGTTTGCCCAAGGCACCTGGCACCTCACCCCACGTCTGGACTTCACCGCAGGCGTGCGTGGCACCTATGAAGAGAAAAACGCTTGGGTGACTCGTGATGCACCGGTGGGTGGCGCGGCAGTCACGGGCGCGGCAGCGACGGCCAGACGTGGTCGCACGGGTGCTTACGACTCCGGCGATCTGAATCAGTACAGCTCCAGCCCTTCAGGTTTGCTGAACCTGAGCTACCGCTTCACCGATGACCTGCTCGGTTACGCGACCCTGTCCCATGGTGAGAAGTCAGGCGGTGTGAACCTCGCCGTGGGCTCCGCACCAACCGCTGGCGCCGATTCACTGCTGATCGGTACCGAACGCGCCAACAACGCCGAACTCGGTTTCAAAAGCACCCTGTGGGACCGTCGCCTGCAACTCAACGCCAACGTGTTCTGGACCCAGGTCAACGCTTACCAGACCAACGCCTACGACGACGTCAACCGCGTGCAATACCTGACCAACGCCGGCTCCGTGCGCTCCCGTGGCGTGGAAGTCGAAAGCACGATCATCCCGTTGCGCGGCTTGACCCTGAACCTCAACGGCTCCTTCAATGACGTTAGCTACCTCTCCTACAAAGATGCTCCGTGCCCGCCGGAAGTCAGCCTGCGTCCAGGCGCACCAGCCTCTTGCGACCTCAGCGGTCACCAAGTGGTCGGTGCCTCGAAATGGATCGGCAACGCCAACGGCGAATACAAATGGAACCTGAGCAACGGCTTCGAAGAGTACGTCACCGCCAGTTATGCATTCCGTTCCAAAGCCGTGGGTACGGTGGAGGATTCCGATTACGGGCAGATCCCGAGTTATGCGGTGGTCAACTTATCCACAGGCCTGCGCGGCGACTTCAATCAGGGGCAGTGGGACGTCTCGCTATGGCTGAAAAACGCCTTCGACAAAACCTATTACACGACCCTCTGGACCGGCGGCAACGGCGGTTATGAAGGCTTGCTTGGGACGCCTCGGACCTTGGGTGTGACGGGGCGCTATGACTTCTGATTCGGCTTAGTGCCGACAGAAGTAACGTCTGAATATTTTGGAATAACTTATAAAGACTCCGCATAGTGGTTATCGCATTTTTTGTCGAACAATAAGTCTGTTTCGCCGTGGACAATAATCGATTGTCGAACCATGCTCTGTTTCGTGAGTTTCCAGGAGGAAACTTGCTCTCATCGGAAGACACTTATTTAACAGATAAAGGAAGTCGAACCATGTCGAGCATTAATGGTACTTACGTAAACGACAACGCTGGCGCCAAACTGGTGATTACCGATGGCAACGATTCCAACGGCACCTTCAGCGGTACGTTCAGCCAGGGCGGCGTCAACTATGACGTCAGCTACGGGCACTATCACTTCCAGAACAGCACCGGACAACCTACCACCATCACGTTCACCGGGCTGAATGGCAGCAGTGGTTTTCAAGCATGGTCGTTGTTTTCACCTGATCACAATTACAAAAAAGTTCGTGCGGTGGGTTCGCGCACTAACTTCGATGGCGAAGTAGTGGGTCTGGCTGGAGAGTTCATCAAGCAATAATCAGTGCTGTAGTAAACAACAGGCTGATGCATTGGATATGCATCAGCCTGTTTTCGTTTGTGAGCGATACATACTGTAGTTAGTTGTAATGCCTACGACTTTCCCCCCTGAATCGATGCCTTCCACGAATACTTTCAATGCTTGCAAAGCATGGTTTTTTCGACGCTTCGCTGTAAGCCTTGTACGGCGTGGCTTTGGCGAAATTGATTGCTTTATATATTCGATCCAGATCTATCCATAACTTCAAAGATTACTTTAAGAGATAAGCGTCTGGCCCAATGATTGGCCTGTCGATACGCCACGCGGGGGATTCAGTGCGGGTGTATTGGGTTATTCGCAAAGAGACCGCAGGGAGTTAATCAATGGGCAATGTCCAGACCGCCGCCGGCGCACATGAGGTGCTCTGGCGCCAGGCGCCGAGTGGCGAGTTGGTCGACCTCGGCCGGGTGCCTCGCGTGCCGTTGAGCCAGTTGCGTTTGCAGCGGGCGCCCAAGGGCATCCTGAGTCGACGCGAGGCGATCCTTCTCGGTGTGCTGGCGTTGCTGGTGCATGGTGCGGTGATCTATTGGGTCAATCAGCAACCGATCAAAGAGCTGCCGATCGTGCCGCCGGAAATTCCGCCGATGACCATCGAATTCTCGCGCCCGGCACCACCCGTGGTCGAGCCGCCACCACCACAACCGGTTCAACCGGTGATCGAGCCACCGCCGCCCGTGGAAGACGAGTTGGCCGTGAAACCACCGCCACCGAAACCGATTCCCAAACCAAAACCCGTGGCCAAACCGGTGCCGAAACCAGCGCCTAAAGCCGTCGAGCAACCACCGGCACCGCCGCAACCGACAGCGCCAGTCGCGGCGCCAGCGCCACCCGCACCACCGGCGCCCGCGCCAGTGACCCCGGCCTCGGCCAATGCCGCGTACCTGAAAAACCCGGCGCCGGAATACCCGTCCCTGGCTCAGCGTCGCGGTTGGGAAGGCACGGTGTTGTTGCGGGTGCATGTGTTGGCCAACGGCAAGCCTGGCGAGATCCAGATTCAGAAAAGCAGTGGGCGCGATCAACTCGACGAGGCCGCGCTCAATGCGGTGAAGCGTTGGAGTTTTGTGCCGGCCAAGCAAGGTGATGTCGCCCAGGATGGCTGGGTCAGCGTGCCCATCGATTTCAAGATTCATTAAACCGAAACCAATTTCGCGCAAAAAATTTACACGAGGGAATACATCATGACGTTACTGGCCTCTCCACTTGAATCCATCGAAGGCGCGGTGATCTGGCTGCTGGTGGTTTTTTCCGTTGCCACCTGGGGTTTGGCGTTGCTCAAGGGTGTGCAGTTCGGTCGCCTGAAAGCTCAGGATCGCAAGTTTCATAAACAGTTTTGGGCGGCGTCGAGTCTCGATTCGGCGGCCGAGTTGAGTGAGACCCAACCGGGTGCGGCGGCGCGTGTGGCCCAGGCCGGTTATGCGGCGATTCAGGTAGGCGAAACGCCGGCAACGAATGATTTGAGCCAGGCGATTAATCATCAGGATCGATTGGAGCGCGCCCTGCGTCAGCAGATCGTCCGCGAGCGTCGTTCGCTGGAAACCGGGCTGGCGGTGGTGGCGAGTATCGGCAGCACCTCGCCGTTCATTGGTTTGTTCGGCACGGTGTGGGGAATCATGGAAGCGCTGAAAGGCATCAGCGCGGCGGGTTCGGCAAGTCTGGAAACAGTGGCCGGGCCGATTGGGGCGGCACTGGTCGCCACCGGTGTGGGGATCGCGGTCGCGGTGCCGGCGGTGCTGGTTTACAACTACTTCTTGCGTCGTCTGAAACTGACGGCGGCGGACCTGGATGACTTCGCCCATGACTTCTACAGCCTGGCGCAGAAGAGTTCGTTCCGCCTGTTGATTCACCCGACCTCGCACAAAGTCGTGGCCCAGGGTAGCGCGCAGAAAGTGAAGGAGGCGTCCTGATATGGCCTTCTCCACGCAAGACAGCGATGAGGTGCTGAGCGAGATCAACGTAACGCCGCTGGTGGACGTGATGCTGGTGCTGCTGGTGGTGTTTATCGTCACCGCGCCGCTGCTGACCAACGCGATCCCGATCAACCTGCCCAAGACCGAGGCCGTGGCCCCGGTGGAGCAGAAAGACCCGCTGGTGGTGAGCATCGATGGCGCTGGCAAATTGTTTATCAACAAGGACGAAATCCAGCCGGACTTGCTGGAATTCAACCTGAAATCGGCGAAGGCCAAGGACCCGGAAGTGCGCGTGCAATTGCAGGCGGACGACGGGGTGAATTACGGCGAAGTGGCGCGGGCCATGGCCTCGATTGAGCGGGCAGGGATTACCAAGTTGTCGGTGATCACTGCGCGGTAGGTTTTCTACAGTTTTCCGGGGCCGTCTCCTTGGCAGGGTGCGGCCCTTTTTTTTGGCGTAAAGATCGTTCCCACGCTCCGCGTGGGAATGCCGCCCGGGACGCTCTGCGTCCCTTCGCACGGCGTGACGCGGAGCGTCACAAGATGCATTCCCACGCGGAGCGTGGGAACGATCAGTAAATTCTATATATTCTTTATAGGTCTTAATAAATAGCTTCTTATTCCTTAACGAATATAACTCCCATCCCTATACTCGATCAGGAACAGACACGCAGCAGGAGAGCTCCCCCATGCGCAACGAATCAATTCGCTACCTGATTGTGCCGGGCTGGCAAGGATCGCCGGAAGATCATTGGCAAAGCCATTGGCAGAACAGTCTGCCGAACAGCGCACGGGTGGAGCAGGCCGACTGGCTGACGCCGCGCCGTGAAGATTGGGTCGCGGCACTGGCCGAGGCGATTGCCGCCGACAGCACGCCGGTGATCCTGATCGCCCACAGCCTGGGTTGCATCACCGTTGCCCATTGGGCCGCCACCGCGCCCGTGCAATTTTTGCGTCAGGTTCGGGGTGCCTTGCTGGTCGCGCCGGCGGACGTCGAACGTCCGGCCTGCTCGCCGGCCCTGCGCAACTTCGCACCAATTCCCACCACCCTGTTGCCGTTCCCGAGCCAAGTCGTCAGCTCCGACAACGACAGCGCCGTCAGTGCACCGCGTGCGATGGAGCTGGCGCGCAATTGGGGGGCCGAGGCGGGGATTCTGGCGGGTGCCGGGCATATCAACGTCAAGTCAGGTCACCAGCGCTGGGAGCAGGGTTTTGCCTATCTCTACCGCCTGCAAAACCGCATGGAGCATCACGCCCTGCGCCGCGCTTAATTTTTATTTTTTCAACGCCCCCGTCTCCCGGCGGTTTTGGGCGGGAGTCTGCCATGAGTTTTGAAGCCTTCGGTCAGCCGCTGCTGACCTTCCCCGACGCCGAAAAAAGCCCCCTGAGCATCCGCGCCAAAGCGCTGGTGTTCGTCGATCCACGCTCGCGGCAGTTACGCCAGGAATTGGAGCAATTGGCCCCGCGCGCCATTTCCGTATTGATTCGCGGTGAAACCGGCAGCGGCAAGGAATTGCTCGCGCGCCACATCCATCGCGCCAGTGATCGTGGCGGTTTGTTCGTGTCGGTCAATTGCGGCGCGATCAGCCCGACCTACGCCGACGCCGAATTGTTCGGCTACGCCGCCGGCAGCTACGCCGGCTCGGCCAGCAGTCGTGCCGGCTGGTTTGGTTCGGCCAATGGCGGCACGCTGTACCTGGACGAAATCGGCGACTTGCCGCTACCCATCCAGATCAAACTGCTTGCCGCCCTGGAGAACCACGAAGTCACCCGTGTCGGCGCGCACCAGCCGAGCCCGGTGGACGTGCGCCTGGTTGCCGCCACCAGCATCGACCTGGCCCAAGCCGTGGCGGCGGGGAAATTCCACGAACGGCTTTATCACTACCTCAGCGAAGGCCAGCTCGAATTGCCGGCGTTGCGTGAGCGGGTGGGCGACATTCTTTCTCTGGCTGAATACTTTCTCGGCATCTACAGCCAGCGCCTGGACCTGCCGGTGCCGCTGATCAGCGAGACGGCGCAACATCTACTCGAAGCCCACAGCTGGCCAGGCAATACCCGCGAGCTGGAGAACGTCATTCACTTCGCGCTGCTGGTGAGCACTGGGGATGAGATCTTGCCGGAGCATTTGAATCTGCCGGAGGCGCCACCGTCGTTGGCGCAGATCGAGCGGCAACTCAAACAAATCCTCGCCAATGGCACCGCTGCCGAACAAACAGCCTTGAAGCAACTCCTCAAAAACACCGCGCTTGTGTAGGAGCAAAGCTTGCTCGCGAACCCAGACGACACGGTGTGTCAGGAAGGACGCCTTCGCGAGCAAGCTTCGCTCCTACAGGTAACCCGCGAGCCAGAGCTGTATGAACAAAATGGAATATCAAAGTGAATAAAAGATATTGTTCGGGAATAAAAAATCCCGGTATTGTCCGCTTCACGCCAGCGATAGCACTTCACTGGCACACGTACTAATAGCCGTCGTCGATGACGACCGTGATTTCGGATAAGGACACTGCATGAAAAAGGTTCTGTTGTTCACCGCATTGGCGGCTGCCCTGACTGCGGGCCTGGCCCAGGCTGGCGAGAAACTGGTGGTTGCGGCGACCCCGGTCCCACACGCCGAGATTCTTGAACTGATCAAACCAACCCTCGCCAAAGAAGGCGTGGATCTGGAAATCAAAGTCTTCACCGACTACGTTCAGCCGAACGTGCAGGTCGACCAGAAGCGTCTGGACGCCAACTACTTCCAGACCCTGCCGTACCTGAAAAGCTTCAACGAAGGCAAAGGCACTAACCTTGTGACCGTGATCGGCGTGCACGTCGAACCGTTCGGCGGCTACTCGAAGAAAGTCAAAACCCTGGCTGAATTGAAGGACGGCGCAACCATTGCCATCCCTAACGAAGGCAGCAACAGCGGCCGTGCCCTGATCCTGTTGCAGAAGGCTGGCCTGATCGAGTTGAAAGACCCGAAAAACGCCCTGGCCACCCCGAAAGACATCGCCAAGAACCCGCACAACTTCAAGTTCAAGGAACTGGAATCGGCCATGCTGCCGCGTGTGCTGGACCAGGTCGACCTGGACATGATCAACACCAACTACGCGCTGGAAGCAGGTCTGAACCCGGCTAAAGATGCACTGGTGATCGAAGGTGCCGATTCGCCTTACGTGAACTTCCTGGTGGCTCGTCCGGACAACAAGGACAGCGACGCCATCCAGAAACTGGCCAAAGCCCTGACCAGCCCGGAAGTGAAAGCGTTCATCGCCAAGAAGTACAACGGTGCGGTATTGCCGGCGTTCTGATTTAACGCAGCTTTAAACCCCTTCAAGGTTTTGAACGCCGACGGCTAACACTAGCGTCGGCGTGATCGTTCCCACGCTCCGCGTGGGAATGCCTCAACGGACGCTCCGCGTTCGGCTTTAGATTGATCGTTCCCACGCTCCGCGTGGGAATGCCTCTAGGGACGCTCCGCGTCCAGTGACGCGGAGCGTCACGGGCTGCATTCCCACGCAGAGCGTGGGAACGATCGTCTTAGGCCGCCTGCGCCTTCAACGCCCGGCGCAACGCTACCAACAACTTCACGATGTCCTGCGGGTCCAGCCGCTGCGGTGCTTTTACGTCAGCCATATTGATCGTTCCCACGCTCCGCGTGGGAATGCCTCTAGGGACGCTCCGCGTCCAGTGACGCGGAGCGTCACGGGCTGCATTCCCACGCAGAGCGTGGGAACGATCGTCTTAGGCCACCTGCGTCTTCAACGCCCGGCGCAACGCCACCAACAACTTCACGATGTCCTGCGGGTCCAGCCGCTGCGGTGCTTTTATGTCAGCCATATTGATCGTTCCCACGCTCCGCGTGGGAATGCCTCTAGGGACGCTCCGCGTCCAGTGACGCGGAGCGTCACGGGCTGCATCCCACGCAGAGCGTGGGAACGATCGTCTTAGGCCACCTGCGTCTTCAACGCCCGGCGCAACGCCACCAACAACTTCACGATGTCCTGCGGGTCCAGCCGCTGCGGTGCTTTTATGTCAGCCATTTTTCTCTTCCTTGTGATGGGTTTGGCCGAAGTCTGGCCAAAAGCTGTGCGTCCTTGGAGGGGGTTTTTGAAAAAAAGATCCTTCCTACAGCGAAAAGGAAAATAGTCGTCTTCCGTAGCCGCCGCAAATCCACGAGATAGTTTTTTGTGTGATATCAATATGCTTTAACGGTATTTAAATTCTTCTTTTTATACCTTTAAAGTCGGTGCCTGCCGGACGGTTATCCACCGTTCATGGACTGCACCACCGTCGCTTACCGAGCGACGTCCAGGATGTTCAATGACCTTCGATTACGCTTTTATCCTCAGCACCCTGCCGGCGTTTCTCAAAGCCGTGGGCGTGACGCTGCAGGTCGGCTTCATCGCCATCGGCACCTCGTTGCTGGTGGCGCTGATCAACGCGACGATCCTGGTGTTTCGCACGCCTTACTTGCAGCGCCTGGTCGGGCTGTATGTGGAACTGGCGCGCAACACGCCGTTGTTGATTCAGCTGTTCTTCGTCTACTTCGCCCTGCCAACGCTGGGCATCCGCGTTTCCGGATTCACCGCGGCGATCATCACCATGACTTTCCTCGGCGGTGCTTACCTCACGGAAGTGCTGCGTGCCGGTGTCGATGCCGTACCGCAAGCGCAGCTGGAATCGGGCCGCTCCATCGGCCTGTCCCACGGGCAACTGCTGCGCTACGTGATCCTGCCGCAAGCCGGAATTCTCAGCCTGCCGTCGCTGTTCGCCAATTTCATTTTCCTGCTCAAGGAAACCACCGTGGTTTCGGCGGTGGCGGTGCCGGAAATTCTCTACACCACCAAAAGCTACATCGCGCTCTACTACAAAACCTACGAAATGCTCGCCGTGCTGACGTTGATTTGCGTGCTGTTGTTCTTGCCGCTGTCGTTGCTGCTCAGCCGTCTGGAAAGGAGGCTCCAGCATGGCCAGTTCGGGTCTTGAATTACTGTGGGTGTCGTTGCCGCAACTGGGCAAGGGCGCTGCGCAAACCTTATCGATTTCCTTCCTGAGCATCGCCATCAGCACCGTCGGCGGCGTGCTCTACGGCGTGTTGCGTACACTAAATTCGAAATGGCTGAACGCGATTTTGCGGGTGTATCTGGAGCTGTTCCGGGCGATCCCGGTGCTGGTCTGGCTGTACCTGCTGTTTTTCGGCCTGCCGATCTTCTTTGGCCTGAGCATTCCGAGCTTCTGGTGCGCGGTGCTGGTGCTGTCGCTGTGGGGTGCCAGCGAGGTTGGCGAAGTGGTGCGTGGCGCGTTGCTGTCGTTGCCGCGCGGGCAGCGTGAGGCGGGGTTATCGATTGGTCTGGACGGTCCGCAACTCTATGGCTACGTGTTGCTGCCCCAGGCGCTGAAACGCATGACGCCGCCGACCATCAACGTCTACACGCGCATCATCAAGACCAGCTCTCTGGCGGTGCTGATCGGCGTGGTGGACGTGATCAAGGTCGGCCAGCAGATCATCGAGCGTACCTACGAATCGGTGCTGATCTACGGCGCACTGTTCCTGTTTTTCTTTTTCATCTGCTACCCGCTCTCGGCCGCCTCGCGCGTGCTGGAGCGGCGCTGGACGCAAGCATGAGCGCATTGATCGAGTTCAAAGGCTTCAACAAATTTTTCGGCGAGCAGCAGGTGCTCAAAGAGATCGACCTGCAAGTGAAATCAGGCGAAGTCATCGTGATCCTCGGCCCCAGCGGCTGCGGCAAAAGCACCTTGTTGCGCTGCCTCAACGGCCTGGAAGTCGCCCACAGTGGCAGCCTGACCTTCAACGGCCGCGAGTTGCTGGACAAGGGCACCGACTGGCGCGACGTGCGCCAGCAGATCGGCATGGTGTTCCAGAGTTATCACCTGTTTCCGCACATGAACGTGCTCGATAACCTGCTGCTCGGCCCGGTCAAAGTGCAGAAGCGCGAGCGCCGTGAGGCCCGTGACCAGGCCGAAGCGTTGCTGGCGCGCGTGGGCCTTTCGGACAAGCGCGACGCCTTCCCGCGCCAGCTCTCCGGTGGCCAGCAACAACGGATCGCCATCGTTCGTTCGCTGTGCATGAACCCTAAAGTGATGCTGTTCGATGAAGTCACCGCCGCCCTCGACCCGGAAATGGTCAAGGAAGTGCTGGAGGTGATTCAGGGCCTGGCCCGCGAAGGCATGACCCTGTTGATCGTCACTCACGAAATGGCCTTCGCCCGCGCCGTGGCCGACCGCATCGTGTTCATGGATGCCGGGCGCATCCTCGAACAAAACCCTCCCGAGCTTTTCTTTACGAACCCGCAAACCGCACGAGCGCAGCAGTTCCTGGAGAAATTCTCCTACGTCGAAGCCCTGCCCAAAAAGACTCAAACAAAGGAACTGGAACTGCTATGAAAACTGCCAAGTCTTCACTCTTTTTACTGCCGCTGCTCGGCCTCGCACTGCTGGCCGGTTGCAACAAATCCGAAGAACCGCCGAAGCCGAAAGTTGCCAGCGAAAGCGCCGCGCCGGCCGGCTACCTGGACAAAATCAAGGCCCGTGACAAGCTGATCGTCGGCGTCTTCACCGACAAGCCGCCGTTCGGTTTTGTCGATGAAGCGGGGCGCTACGTCGGTTTTGATACCGACATCGGCCGGCAATTCGCCAAGGATTTGCTGGGCGATGAGAACAAAGTCGAGTTCGTCGCCGTGGAGCCGGCGAGCCGGATTCCGTTCCTGCAAAGCGACAAGGTCGATCTGATTCTGGCCAACATGACCGTGACGCCGGAGCGCAAGGAAGCGGTGGAATTTACCAACCCGAACCTCAAGGTTGCGGTGCAGGCGCTGGTGCCGCAGGGCAGTTCGGTGAAAAACCTCGATGACCTGGCGACCCGCACCACCATCGTCACCACCGGCACCACGGCCGATATCTGGCTGACCAAGAATCACCCGGACTGGAAACTGCTCAAGTTCGAGAAAAACTCCGAGTCGCTGCAAGCCTTGGCCAATGGGCGTGGCGATGCCTATGCGCAAGACAATCTGGTGCTGTTCAGCTGGGCCAAGCAGAACCCTGGTTACCGCGTGCTGACTCAGACTCTGGGCGCCGAAGCACCGATTGCGCCGGCGGTGAAGAAGGGCAACCTCGAACTGCGCGACTGGGTGAATACCGAGTTGGCGAAGTTGGGTGAAGAGAAGTATCTGCTCAAGCTGTACGACCAGTACGTGCGTAAAGAACTGAGTGATGACACCAAGCCTGAGAGTGTGATTGTCGAGGGTGGGAAGTGGCAGGGGTGATTCTCTGACCTGATCGTTCTCACCTGTGGCGAGGGAGCTTGCTCCCGCCGGGGTGCGCAGCACCCCCAAGACCTGAGCATGCGATTTGTCTGAGTCAACGCATCGATGGTTTTACGGCTGCTGCGCAGCCGAGCGGGGGCAAGCTCCCTCGCCACAAAGCGTGGGAACGATCGGTGTATCTCAATCCGGCCAATTCCACGCCGGCTCATCCAGCACCCGCTGCCCGACAATCCCGGTCTGGCCCAGGGTCTTCTCCAGCACAATGCAATTGCACTCCAGATCTTCCTGCAACGCCGAGATCAAGCGCCGGGCATGGGACACCACCCACACCTGACACTGCTCGGACGCGCGGATAATCAAGCGCGCCAACGCCGGCAACAGGTCCGGGTGCAGGCTGGTTTCCGGCTCGTTCAGCACCATCAGCGACGGTGGCCGAGGCGTCAGCAGCGCGGCGACCAGCAGCAGATAACGCAGCGTGCCATCCGACAATTCCGCCGCCGACAACGGCCGCAACAACCCTTCCTGATAAAACTCGATGGCGAAGCGTCCACCCTGCAACGGTGCGATGTTCAGGCGCGCGCCGGGGAACGCATCGCTGATGGCGGCTTGCAACGCTTCGGGATCACCGATTTCGCGGATGGTCTGCAACGCCGCCGCGAGGTCGCGACCGTCGTGGTGCAGCACCGGCGTGCGCGTACCCAGCTGCGGTTGACGTACCGGGGCGTCGGCGTCGCTGCGAAAGTGATCGTAGAAGCGCCATCGGCGGATGAACTCGCGCAAGTGCATGACTTCCGGCGAGGTGCGAAAACTGCCGACCTGGTCGAACAGGCTGTCGAAATTCGGCGTGTGCTGGGCCAGCACATCCCAGTTGCGACCTTCACGGGCACGGATCATCGGGCCGTCGCGATCCACCAGCAGGCTGGCCGGGCGGTAGAGCGGCCCGGCCCAGATGCATTCTTTTTTGATTTCCGGGTCGAGGGCAAAGTAAGACTCTGTCGGCGCCGGCAGACCCAGGGCAATCGAATAGCTGAAGTCTTCGCCAGCAAATCCCAGGCGCAAGCGTTTGACGCCTTGGCGCACGGTGGCTTCGATCGGCACTTCACCGTTACGCATACGCCGACTGATGTTCTCCGGCCCGGCCCAGAACGTCGAATCGAGCCCGCCTTCACGGGCCAGCGCATTGACCACGCCGCCCTGGGCGGTTTCCGCCAGCAGGCGCAACGCGCGATAGAGGTTGGACTTGCCACTGCCGTTGGGGCCGGTGATCAGGTTCAACCGACCCAACGGGATCACCAATTTATTGATCGAGCGGTAATTGGCCACCGCGAGGGTTTTGAGCATAAGAGCTTCCTGCTGCATAGGCGGCCAGTTTGCCTTATTGTCGGCCACACCGTGACCTGTAGCAGCTGGCGAAGCCTGCGTTCGGCTGCGAAGCAGTCGTCAAACCTGAATACTCAGTCTGCCTGATACACCGCGGTGTCTGACTTCACGACTGCTTCGCAGCCGAACGCAGGCTTCGCCAGCTGCTACAAAGGCAGCGGTTTGATCACATTATTTATCGCGGTCAGTGCACCCATTGAACCCTGTTCTAAGCTCACAGTCGTATCGTCACTTGCACGTTCGTACAACGAAAAGGAGTCTGCATGGCGGGTACCGGATTGAAAATTATGGTGGGCGTGGGCGTCTTCGCCCTGCTGACCGCCTGCGGCGATAAAAAACCGGTCGAGAAAGACCTGCCGCGCGTCTTCGTGCAAGCGGTCAAGCCCGCGGATTACGCCGCTTCCGTGACCCTCACCGGCGACGTCCAGGCCCGGGTGCAAACCGAGTTGTCGTTTCGCGTCGGCGGCAAGATCATCCAGCGCATGGTCGATGTCGGTGACCGGGTTTCGGCCAAACAGGTATTGGCCAAACTCGACCCGAAAGACCTGCAGACCAACGTCGATTCCGCCCAGGCCCAGGTCACCGCCGAACAGGCGCGGGTCAAGCAGACCGCCGCTGCGTTCGTGCGCCAGCAAAAACTCCTGCCCAAGGGCTACACCAGCCAAAGCGAATACGATGCGGCGCAGGCTGCTTTACGCAGCAGTCAAAGCGCCCTGACCGCCGCCCAGGCGCAATTGGCCAACGCCCGCGAACAACTGAGCTACACCTCGCTGATTTCCGAAGCACCGGGGGTGATCACCGCGCGCCAGGCCGAAGTTGGCCAAGTCGTCCAGGCCACCGTGCCGATCTTCAGCCTGGCTCGGGACGGCGAACGCGACGCCGTGTTCAACGTCTACGAATCGCTGCTGGTCGAGCCGCCCGCGGACAAATCGGTGGTGGTCAGCCTGCTCGATAACCCGGCGATCAAAACCACCGGCACCGTCCGGGAAATCACCCCGGCCGTTTCGGCGCAGACCGGCACCGTACAAGTCAAAGTCACCCTCCACGGACTGCCCGACGGCATGCAGCTTGGCTCGGTGGTCAGCGCCACGGCCAAGGCGCCGGGCAAATCCGCCGTGGAATTGCCCTGGTCAGCGCTAACGAAGAACCTCAGCGAACCCGCCGTGTGGCTGGTGGACGCGGACGGCAAGGCGCAACTGCACAACGTCACCGTCGGCCGCTACCTGACCGGCAAAGTCATCATCAGCGGCGGCCTGGACGGTGGTGAAAAAGTCATCATCGCCGGCGGCCAGTTACTGCACCCGGGAATGAAAGTGGAAATCGCCGAGAACACCTACAAGGATCTGGCACCGGGAGCCGAACAATGAAGCGCCTGATGCTGTTGTCTGCCGGTTTGCTGCTGGCAGCCTGCTCAAAAGAAGAGCCGCCACCGGAGCCGGTGCGCCCGGTGCTGTCCATCGAAGTCAAAGCCCTGAATCAGGAAGACCTTGGCCGTTTCGCCGGCAGTATCCAGGCGCGCTATGAAAGCAATATCGGCTTCCGGGTGCCGGGTCGTATCGCCAGCCGCAATGTCGATGTCGGCGCCGAAGTCGAGAAGGGCGCCTTGCTCGCGACCCTCGACCCCACCGATCAGCAGAACCAGTTGCGCTCCGCCGAGGGCGATCTGGCGCGGATTCAGGCGCAGTTCATCAACGCCCAGGCCAGCGCCCGTCGCCAGCAGGAATTGTTTGATCGCGGAGTCGGCGCCCAGGCGCAACTGGACATCGCCCAGACCGACCTGAAAACCACCCAGGCGTCCCTCGATCAGGCCAAGGCCGCGGTCGATCAGGCCAAGGATCAACTCAACTACGTGCAACTGCGCACCGATCACAAAGCCATCGTCACCGCGTGGAATGCCGAAGCCGGCCAGGTTGTCACTGCCGGTCAGCAAGTGGTGACCCTGGCGCAACCGGACATCAAGGAAGCGGTGATCGACCTGCCGGACATCCTCGTCGATCAACTGCCGGCGGACGTGGTGTTCCAGGTTGCTGCGCAACTGGACCCGAGCATCACCAGCACCGCGATCATCCGCGAAATCGAACCCCAGGCCCAAAGCGCGACCCGTACCCGTCGCGCGCGCCTGACCCTGACCGACACGCCAGCGGGCTTTCGCCTCGGCACGGCGATCAGCGTGACCCTCAGCTCCGCGATCAAACCGCGTCTTGAACTGCCGGTCACTGCCCTGCAAGAGGTCGATGGCAAAACCCGTATCTGGGTGGTCGACCCGCAGACGCAAACCGTTTCCCCACGGGACGTCAGCCTGATCAGCCGCACCGATTCAACCGTGGTGCTGGCCAACGGCGTGAAGTCCGGTGAACGCGTGGTCAGTGCCGGTGTGAACAGCCTGAAACCCGGGCAGAAAGTCAAAGTCGATGAGGGCAACCCACAATGAAAGGGAGTTTCAACTTATCCGAATGGGCCCTCAAGCATCAGTCGTTTGTCTGGTATTTGATGTTCGTCGCGCTGCTGATGGGCGTGTTCTCGTACATGAATCTCGGTCGCGAAGAAGACCCCTCGTTCACCATCAAAACCATGGTCATCCAGACCCGCTGGCCCGGCGCGACCCAGGAAGAAACCCTCAAGCAGGTCACGGACCGCATCGAGAAAAAACTCGAGGAACTCGATTCCCTCGACTACGTGAAAAGCTATACGCGACCCGGTGAATCCACCGTGTTTGTGTACCTGCGCGATACCACCAGCGCCAAGGACATCCCGGAAATCTGGTACCAGGTGCGCAAGAAGATCAACGACATTCGTGGCGAATTTCCCCAGGGCTTGCAAGGGCCGGGGTTCAACGACGAATTCGGCGATGTGTTCGGCTCGGTGTACGCCTTTACCGCTGACGGCTTGTCGATGCGTCAGTTGCGCGACTATGTGGAACAAGTGCGTGCCGCTGTTCGCGATGTGCCGGGGCTGGGCAAGGTCGAGATGATTGGCGAGCAGGATGAAGTCCTGTACCTGAATTTCTCCACGCGCAAACTCGCGGCTTTGGGTATCGATCAGCGCCAGGTGGTGCAGAGCCTGCAATCGCAAAATGCCGTGACCCCGGCCGGGGTGATCGAAGCCGGTCCCGAGCGGATATCCGTGCGCACCTCCGGGCAGTTTGCCTCCGAGAAAGACCTGGCCAACGTCAACCTGCGGCTCAACGACCGCTTCTATCGCCTGGCCGACATTGCTGACATCAGCCGTGGCTATGTCGATCCGTCCACCCCGCAATTCCGCTTCAACGGTCACTCGGCCATCGGCCTGGCGATTGCGATGAAGAAGGGCGGCAATATCCAGGAATTCGGCAAGGCCTTGCATCAACGCATGACCGACCTTACCGCCGATTTGCCGGTGGGCGTCGGCGTGCACAACGTGTCCGACCAGGCTGCCGTGGTGGAAAAAGCCGTCGGCGGATTTACCAGTGCGTTGTTCGAAGCAGTGGTGATTGTGCTGATCGTCAGCTTCATCAGCCTCGGCGTGCGCGCCGGGCTGGTGGTGGCGTGCTCGATTCCGCTGGTGCTGGCGATGGTCTTCGTCTTCATGGAATACAGCGGCATCACCATGCAGCGGATTTCCCTCGGCGCCCTGATCATCGCCCTCGGCCTGTTGGTGGACGACGCGATGATCACGGTGGAGATGATGGTCACGCGCCTGGAAATGGGCGAGACCAAGGAGCAGGCGGCGACGTTCGCCTACACCTCGACCGCGTTCCCGATGCTCACCGGTACGCTGGTGACGGTGGCCGGTTTCGTGCCGATTGGCTTGAACGCCAGTTCCGCCGGTGAGTACACCTTCACGCTGTTCGCGGTGATCGCCGTGGCGATGATCCTGTCGTGGATTGTCGCCGTGCTGTTCGCCCCGGTGATCGCCGTGCACATCCTCAGCACCAATGTGAAACCCCATTCCGCCGAGCCGGGTCGCATCGGCCGCGCATTCAACGGCGGCATGCTCTGGGCCATGCGCAATCGCTGGTGGGCTATCGGCATCACCGTCGCACTGTTCGTGGCGTCGGTGTTTTCCATGCAGTTCGTGCAGAACCAGTTCTTCCCGTCCTCGGACCGTCCGGAAATTCTCGTCGACCTCAACCTGCCGCAAAACGCCTCGATCGACGAAACCCGCAAGGCTGTGGACAAGCTCGAAGCCACGTTCAAGGACGACCCGGACATCGTGCGCTGGAGCACCTACATCGGCGAAGGCGCGATCCGTTTCTACCTGCCCCTCGACCAGCAATTGCAGAACCCGTACTACGCGCAATTGATCATCGTCAGCAAAGGCCTGGAATCGCGCACTGCGCTCAGCCAACGCTTGCGCGAACGGCTGCGCAAGGATTTTGTCGGCATCGGCAGCTACGTCCAGGCCCTGGAAATGGGCCCGCCGGTGGGGCGGCCGATCCAGTACCGGGTCAGCGGCAAGGACATCGATCAAGTGCGTAAACACGCGATCGAACTGGCCACCGAACTCGACAAGAACTCGCACATCGGCGAGATCATTTACGACTGGAACGAGCCGGGTAAAGTCCTGCGCATCGACATCGCCCAGGACAAGGCGCGGCAACTGGGGCTGTCGTCGGAAGACGTGGCCAACCTGATGAACAGCATCGTTGTCGGTTCGCCGATCACTCAGGTGGACGATGACATCTACCTGATCAACGTGGTTGGCCGCGCCGAAGACGCTGAACGTGGTACGCCGGAAACTCTGCAAAACCTGCAAATCGTCACGCCGGGCGGCACCTCGATTCCGCTGCTGGCCTTCGCCACGGTGCGGTATGAGCTGGAGCAACCGCTGGTGTGGCGCCGGGATCGAAAACCGACGATTACCATCAAGGCTGCGGTGCGCGATGAGATCCAGCCGACCGATCTGGTGAAACAACTGCAACCGACCATCGACAAGTTCGCTGCCGGGTTGCCGGTGGGCTACAAGGTCGCTACGGGCGGTACTGTCGAAGAAAGCGGCAAGGCTCAAGGGCCGATTGCCAAAGTCGTACCGCTGATGCTGTTCCTGATGGCGACGTTCCTGATGATCCAGTTGCACAGCGTGCAGAAGCTGTTCCTGGTGGCCAGCGTCGCGCCGCTCGGGCTGATTGGCGTGGTGCTGGCGCTGATCCCGACCGGCACGCCGATGGGCTTTGTGGCGATCCTCGGGATCCTGGCGCTGATCGGCATCATCATCCGCAACTCGGTGATTCTGGTGACGCAAATTGAATCGCTGGAGAAGGAAGGCGTTGAACCGTGGGACGCGGTGGCGCAGGCGACGGAGCATCGTCGCCGGCCGATTCTGCTGACGGCAGCGGCGGCGAGCCTGGGGATGATCCCGATTGCCCGGGAAGTGTTCTGGGGCCCGATGGCTTACGCGATGATTGGCGGGATCATCATCGCGACGTTGCTGACGCTGCTGTTTTTGCCGGCGCTGTATGTGGCCTGGTACAAAATCCGCGAGCCGAAAAAAGAGTCAGCCTAATGATCGTTCCCACGCTCCGCGTGGGAATGCCTCCCGGGACGCTCCGCGTCCCTACGGTGGTGACGCAGAGCGTCACGGGCTGCATTCCCACGCGGAGCGTGGGAACGATCAGTCGGCGCGGCGCCAAACGCTGGCCAACCAAGGCTGTTGCTCGCGCGGCAACCCCGCCGGCCGGTAGTAATGCTCCAACTCGACAAATCCGGCCTCGGTCAGCAATGCCTGCCACGCCTGCAAATCGTGATACGCGCCATACCGCGGCCCATTCCAGCCTTCCTGATTCTCCCCTCGGGGATTGGAGCTGAACAACACCCCACCCGGTTTCAGCGCCGCGTGCAGTTCCTTCAACACTCGAGGCAACTCCTGACGCGGAATATGAAACAGCACCGCATTGGCGAAAATCCCGTCGAAGCGCTCGGCCGGCAGATCCAGCTTCAGAAAGTCCTGCTGCCAGACCTCGCAACCGCTGTCCTCCCGGGCCATCTGCGCAAACTTCTCCGAACCATCCAGGCCTACGGCGATGTGACCCATGCGCGTGAAGGTTTGCAGGTCACGACCCGGCCCGCAGCCGAAATCAAGGATGCTAAACGGCGCTGCACCCTGAATGTGCCGCAACAGTGCATCGATGTTCTGGCTGACATCGTGATCGCGCGTCCCCTCGCGAAAGCCCTCGGCCACCGAGTTGTAATGGCCCAGGGTAGTGGCGGTGATTTTCTGGAGGTCGTCGGGGGTTTGTTTCATGGGGGGCTGCGCAGGCAATGGGGATTTGCCGAATATACGCCATCAATCTGGGGGCTGCTTCGCAGCCATTCGCGGGCAAGCCTCGCTCCTACAGGTTTTGTGTCGATCGCAGGATCGAGAATCGACACAAAACCTGTAGGAGCGAGGCTTGCCCGCGAAGGTGATATCACTGACGGCTGATGACTCAGCTCTGCTTCATCCCCAGACAATCAATGGAACGATCAACCATGGCTTTGGCGATCTCCAGCAAATGCCAAACCGAAAACACCATGGCGCGTTCTGCTCCTTTGAGCTGGTCGCCACACTGATACGCCGTGACTGAGGCACAACGCAGCAAGTCAGCCACATAGAGTTGGGTGTCTTCAAAGCTCACATCGTCACTGACGTTGTAGAAACGCAGTTCATCGGGCGCCGAAGGCTGGTCGCCGGTGAGGTAGAAATCGATTGCCCGATAGAGCGCGGATCGGTCTCTGAGCGGGGCGTCGTTTTCAGGTGCGTTGGAGGGTGGATCGGGAACGGATCTTTTCATGGGTAAAACTCCTGATATTGATTGGAGCCGACCGATATCGCGACTAAACGAACAGAGGTGGCGGCTGCGCGCAGGTTAGTCGACCGGTCACCAGGCAATACCGGCGCACCCGAGGGTGCCCTGCGCACAGCCACCATAAATTACAGGCGATAAAACACCTGAGATGAGGTGGCGCTGTGCGCCCGGTAATCCGGGCGACTAAACCCGATCACTGATGAGCAGTGACGGGCCGAAGACTAGCCACCGGATTTGGCAGGCGCAAGCGAGCGAAATGATCTAGGAAATGTCCTGCAAATGAAAGGGAACGGGCCTGCTGGCACTCTGATTTTCTTGTAGGAAATCTTCCCTTAACAGGTCAGTGATGACCTGCCAAAAAAGCGCTTCAATCGCACTGCATTCAACGCTTGTTCAACCCTCGAGCCAACCGATCCCCGCCGAGTTGAATAATCGCCACCAACATGACCAACAACACAATCACCGTCAACATGATCTGGCTGTCAAAACGCTGATACCCATACCGATACGCGATGTCTCCCAACCCGCCAGCACCAATCGCTCCGGCCATGGCCGACGAGTTGATCATCGTCACCAGCGTAATGGTGAAACCGCCCACAATCCCCGGCAGCGCTTCAGGCAACAGCACATGCCAGACGATATGCCAGCGCCGGCAACCCATCGCTTGCGCGGCTTCGATCAAGCCGTGGTCGACTTCGCGCAAACTCACTTCGGCGATGCGCGCAAAGAACGGGGTAGCGGCAATGGTCAGCGGCACGACCGCAGCCCAGACGCCATAGGTGGTGCCGACGATTAACCGGGTGAATGGAATCAACGCCACCATCAGAATCAAAAACGGAATCGAGCGGAACAGGTTCACGAACGCGCCCAGCACACGGTTCAGCGCGGGCGCCTGGTAGATGCCTCCCTTGTCGCTGGTGACCAGAATCACCGCCATCGGAATCCCCGCCAGCAGTGCGATCAGCGACGACACACCCACCATCAAAAACGTGTCGATGAAGCCCTGAAGCAAGCGATCAAACCACATAACCCAGCACCTCCACCTGTTGCGCCCAGTTGCTGGCGCGTTGACGCAGTTCCTCGGCGCTCAGGGACGAACCTGCTACCGCCAACAGCAGTTGCCCAAGCGCATGTCCCTGAATTCGCTCTACACCGCCCTGAAGCAGCCGCACGCGACCACCGAGGGCGACGAACAGTGCCGCCAGATCCGGTTCATCCGTCGCGCTGCCCGTGAATTGCAAACGCAGCACGACGGCGGCATCCGAAGATTGGGGTTGAGCGCGCAAGCGGCTTTGCAATTCTTCCGGCAGGGCGTGTTGCAGCGGCGCGAGCAAGGTCTTGCTGACTTCATGCTGCGGGTTGCCAAAAACC
The DNA here is from genome assembly GCF_012935755.1 of Pseudomonas sp. ADAK2. Taxonomy (GTDB): domain Bacteria; phylum Pseudomonadota; class Gammaproteobacteria; order Pseudomonadales; family Pseudomonadaceae; genus Aquipseudomonas. Next base: position 4,188,683 of record NZ_CP052862.1, on the reverse strand, counting down.
TCCCACACCGGCCCTTGCTCAACGACACGTCCGTGCTCAAGCACCACGACCCGGTCGCAGATATCGCGGATCACCGCCATCTCATGGGTGATCAGCACAATGGTCAAACCGAGGCGCCGGTTGATCTCGCGCAGCAGGCCAAGGATCGATTGTGTGGTTTCCGGATCCAGCGCCGATGTCGCCTCGTCGCACAACAGAATTTCCGGATCATGCACCAACGCACGGGCAATGCCGACGCGTTGTTTCTGCCCACCGGACAGCTGCGCCGGGTACGCCTTGTGCTTCTCTTGCAGACCCACCAGTTCCAGCAATTCTCGGACCTTTTTTTCGCGCTTGTCCTTGGGCACACCAGCCACTTTCAGCGGCAACTCAACGTTCTGCCAAACCGTCTTGGCCGACATCAAATTGAAGTGCTGAAAAATCATGCCGATCCGCCGACGCAACGCCACCAAACGGTCTTCGTCGAAATCGCCGATGTCCACTTGATCAATCAACACCCGGCCAGTACTCGGTTGCTCCAGGCGATTAATCGTGCGAATCAGCGACGACTTGCCGGCGCCGCTGCGGCCGATGATGCCGAACACTTCACCGCACTGGATCGCCAGGTCGATGCCGTGCAACGCCGCCACCGGACCTTGCTGACCGTTGTAGGTTTTGCCCAGGCCGATGAAGCGCACGTGGGCGCGATTGAGGTCCGGGCGCAGCTCAGTCTTTTCGGCTTTCTGAGGCTCTGGAATATCCAGTCGCCGTTGGATCGCGGCCGTCATGCTCAGCTTTCCCAACCGGCTTGATAGAGCTTGCCGTGGGCTTTATCCAGCGCTGCACGAACAGCGGGCGAGTGCTGGTAGATGTCGACGAATTTGATCAGGCGCGGGTCGGTTTTGCTTTTTGGCCGGATCACGAACTGAATCACATATTCCTTGTGATCGAGGCCGTCGAACAGCAGCGCCGAGCCAGCGTCGAAGGTCTTCGACAAACGGATGTAGGCCGGGTAGCCCTGGACCAGATCGGCGTCGTCATAGGCGCGCACCAGTTGCACGGCTTCGACCTGGAGGATTTTGATCTTCTTCGGGTTGGCGATGATGTCTTCTTCGGTGGCCTTGTAGCCAACCCCCGGTTTGAGGGTGATCAGGCCGGCCTTGGCCAGCAGTTGCAGGCCGCGACCGCTGTTGATCGGGTCGTTGGCGATGGCCACGCTGGCGCCTTGTGGCAGTTCGTCGAAACTTTTGTATTTCTTCGAGTAGAGGCCGACGTTGTTGATGATCCCCGGCGCGAACGGCACCAGGTCAAAACCGGCAGCAGCCTTGGCGTTTTCCAGGAACGGGATGTGCTGGAAGTAATTCACATCGATATCGCCGGCGGCGAGGCTGACGTTGGGCGCGATCCAGTCGCTGAACTCCACCAGTTCGACTTTCAGGCCTTGCTTGGAGGCTTCTTCGACAGCGGCTTCCAGCGGGATGGCGAAGGCGGCGGTGGTGCCGACTTTCAGCGGCGCGTCGGCGGCGAAAACCGCAGAGCTGAACAGGCCGAGGGCCAGGGCCAGTGCTTTGACTGGGTGGGTCAGGTGTTTTCTGGTCATGTTGGTTATCCAGTCAGTGCATGAGATTTAGATCGTGTGGATCGTTCCCACGCTCTGCGTGGGAATGCCTCCCGGGACGCTCCGCGTCCCTGCGGCTGTGACGCAGAGCGTCACTGGCTGCATTCCCACGCGGAGCGTGGGAACGATCGGTTACAGGGGTTGGTATCGGTAACGGGCGCCGGTATGTTGCTCCGGCAAATGCGCTTCACCGTGAAACAGCTTCTCCCGCAGGCTGCCGCTGTCGTAAGCGGTCTTGTACGACCCGCGACGCTGCAACTCGGGAATCACCAGATCGATGAAATCCACATAGCTTTCCGGCGTGACAATCCGCGTCAGGTTGAAGCCATCCAGGCCGGTTTCAGCGATCCACGATTCCAGCTCATCCGCCACTTGCTCAGGCGAACCGATCACGGTGATGTAGCGACCACCGAGAGCGTGTTGCTCGAGCAATTTGCGCCGGGTCCAGTCGTTGTTTTGCAGGTTCTTGGTCGCCGACTGGATCGCGTTGCTCTTCACGTACTGGATCGGTTCGTCGATCTCGTACTGGGAAAAATCGATCGCAGTGGACGCCGAGAAATGCGCCACGCCGGCCTCGGCACTGGCGTAGCTCAGGTACTCGGCATGCTTGGCCCAGGCCAGTTCCTCGGTGGCGCCGACGATCACGTTCAAGCCCATGAACAGCTTGATGTCCTCAGGGTTACGCCCGGCCTCGACGGCGCTGGCGCGGACCTTGTCCACTTGCACCTTGGTCGATGGCTTGTTCTGGCCGCTGATGAATACGCACTCGGCGTGGCGCCCGGCGAACAGCAAACCGCGATCCGAACTGCCGGCCTGGAACAGCACCGGTGTGCGTTGCGGCGACGGTTCGCAGAGGTGATAACCCTCGACCTGATAGAACTCGCCCTTGTGCTCGACCTTGTGCACTTTCTCCGGCTGCGCATAGATCCGTTGCTTGGGATCGTTGAGCACCGCGCCGTTTTCCCAGCTGCCTTCCCAGAGTTTGTAGAGCACCTCCAGGTATTCATCGGCCTGGTCGTAGCGGCGGTCATGCTCGACTTGTTCACTCAGGCCCATGGCCTTGGCGGCGCTGTCGAGATAACCGGTGACGATGTTCCAGCCGACGCGACCGCGACTCAAATGGTCGAGGGTCGACATGCGCCGGGCGAACAGATACGGCGGTTCGTAGGTCAGGTTGGCGGTGAGGCCGAAGCCGAGGTTCTTTGTCACGGCGGCCATGGCCGAGACCAGCAGCAGCGGGTCGTTGACCGGCAACTGGATCGATTCTTTCAGCGGTACATCCACCGAGTTTTGATAGACGTCGTACACACCGACGATGTCCGCGATGAACAAGCCGTCGAACAGTCCGCGCTCCAGCAGTTGCGCCAGTTCGGTCCAGTACTCGATGGTTTTGTATTCGGTGGAGTTGTCCCGAGGATGCGTCCACAAGCCATGGTTGATGTGCCCGATGCAGTTCATGTTGAACGCGTTGAGCAGGATCTTTTTCTTGGCGTCGGCCATCAGATGGTCCCCCGCAGCGGCGGGTTTTCATCGTTGAGGTAGTAATTGCCCACCGCGTGATACTTCCAGCGCACCGGGTCGTGCAACGTGTGCACCCGGGCGTTGCGCCAGTGCCGATCCAGACCGTGTTCGATCAGGGTCGCCTGGCTGCCGGCCAGTTCGAACAGCGTGCTGCCGGTGGCGAGGGAGATTTCGGTGCTGATGGCCCGGGCTTCGGCGACGGCAATCGAGGCGGCGGCGACCGTCTCGGCATTCATGTTGGCCTGGGCCTTGTCGAGGAATTCGCCGGAACGTTCCAGCAGTGCTTCAGTCGCGTGCAAGCGGATAGCCAAGTGACCGAAGCTCTTGATGGTCAGTGGATCTTCAATGGCTTTGTCGTTGCCGGAATCGATCCACGGCCGGGTTTTGGTCCGCACAAAATGCAACGCATCTTCGTAAGCCGCGCGGGCGATGCCGGTGTCGATGGCGGCGTGAAGAATCTGCGCCAGCGGGCCGACGGTGGTCGGGCGTTCGAAAGCGCTTTGAAACGGGATCACGTCTTCGGCGGCGACGTAGACGTCTTCGAACACCACCGAACCGCTGCCGGTGGTGCGCTGGCCGAAGCCGCTCCAGTCGTCGATCACCGTCAAACCGTTGCTTTCACGCGGGACAAACGCCAATTGCTGCACACCGTTTTCATCCACTACGGAAGTGGGGATGCGTTGGGCGTAGATCGCCCCGGTGGCGTAGAACTTGCGGCCGTTGATGCGATAGCCATCACCGTCCCGAGTCAGGCTGGTGACGCGGTCGTGGGCGGTTTTGGTGCCGAGTTCGGCGAGGGCATTGCCGAAGCGCTGGCCGGCCAAGACTTCAGCGTACAGGCGCTTTTTCTGCTCTTCGCTGCCGTTCACTCGCAGCACTTCGAGGGCATAGAAATGGTTCTGCGGAATTTGTCCGAGGGAGCCGTCGGCCTGGGCGATCAGGGCAATGACTTTGGCCAGGGTGACGTTGGAAACGCCAGCGCCGCCGTATTCTTTCGGCACGCTGATGCCCCAGAGGCCCGAGCGGGAAAACACTTCCAGTTCCGGGTGCGGCAAACGGCGTTCGCGGTCGCGCAGGGCGCTGTCGCGTTTGAAATCTTCGGCCAGGTCACTGGCGACGATCAGGGCTTGCTCATCGCTGGTTATGACCGCGACGTGGTGAGAAAGAGTCATGTGTTTCTCCAGAGGTCTGGTCAAATCCAGGAATGGCGAGCGGGCAACGTGCCGTTGAGGTGATAGGTGCCGACGGCGTGGTACTTCCAGCGCACCGGGTCGTGCAGGGTGTGCACGCGGGCGTTGCGCCAGTGACGGTCGAGGTTGAATTCGGCGAGGGTGGCGCGGCTGCCGGCCAGTTCGAACAGCTTTTCGCTGGCCAGCAGCGAGATCTCGGTGGTCAGCACCTTGGCTTCGGCCACGGCGATTGAAGCGCGGGCGGCGGACTCGGCGGTGAGCGGCGCGGCGTTGACCTGGTCGAGCACTTGCCCGGCCTTGCGCAGCAGCGCTTCGGCGGCGTGCAGTTCGATTTTCAGTTTGCCGATGTCGGCGATCACGTACAGGTCATCGCTGGCCCGTTCGACCTTGGCGTCGATCCATGGCCGGGCGCGGGTTTTGACGAATTCGATGGCGTCATCGATGGCGCCGCGAGCGATGCCGGCGTCGATGGCCGCTTGAATCAATTGCGACACGGCGCCCTGGATATTCGGGCTTTCGTTGATCTTCCAGTTATCCACCACCAACTCGGCGTCGACCCGCACGTTATTGAGCAAAATCGTGCCGCTGGCGGTGGTGCGCTGGCCGAAACCGGACCAGTCATCCACGATGCGCAAACCCGGCGTACCACGACGGACGAAGGCCAGCACTTGCTTGCCGTCGTCGTTCAGCGCCTTGACCGCCACCCAGTGGGCGAATAGCGCGCCGGTCGAATAAAACTTCTGGCCGCTGATGACAAAGCCGTCGCCGTCAGCGGTGATCCGTGCCTTGAGTTCGAGGGTGTTTTTGGTGCCGCGTTCCGGCCCGGCATTGCCGATGCGCCAGCCTTCGAGCACGCTTTTGAACAGCTGTTTTTTCTGCGATTCGGTGGCGCTGCCGAGCACCAGATTGAGGATGCCGAACTGGTTCTGCGGAATCTGTCCGAGTGCCGGGTCGGCCGCGGAAATGATCGCGAACACCTCGGCGATGGTGACGAACGAAACCTGCGGGCCACCGTACTCGCGCGGAATGGCAATGCTGCCCAGGCCGCTGCGGGTGAACTGTTCGATTTCCGACCACGGCAGCTTGCGCTGCTGGTCACGTTTGGCCGCTTGCAGGCGGGCGACTTGCGCCAGCTCATGGGCGGCCTTGATGGCTTGTGCGTCGTTGCGCAAGACCTGCGCGGGCAACAACAGGGGGGCGATATCCAGGTCACTCTGGATGGTGGCTTCTGCCAGACTGGACATCAGTGCCGCTCCTTGGCTGCACGCAATGCCCTGGCGATCTGCACTGGGGTGATTGTGTTGGGGACCATACCTACCTCACATCTCATGGAAACGCCGCGAGGGTGGCGGCGAACGAAAAACAAGAATGTCCGGTGGTCCGGTGCATATACCCTAAGCGCGTATAAATAATTAATAAACTAACTTTTGGGAATATGCATAGAAGGGCGTCTGTCCGCAGGGCAACAGTTGTTTGTAGAGCAACAGCGGACCCTAGGGATTGGTTCTTTTGTAGCAGCTGTCGAGCACCGCGAGGCAGCGTTCGGCGGCGAAGCCGTCGTCAAACCTGCACACGCGGTTTACCTGAAACACCGCGTTGGCTGACTTTGCGACGGCTTCGCCGCCGAACGCTGCCTCGCGGTGCTCGACAGCTGCTACAGGGGTCTCAGCGTTCGGCGGCCTTGAGTTGTTCCTTCAACGGCACTTTCAGGTAGGGATTGGCACATCCGATCTTCAGCATCCGCGGCGGTGCCCAGCGTGAGTTGTTGCCCACTCGGTCGAGGATGCAGTAGGTCACTTCCAGCCTCAGGTCTTCGCCCGCTTCAAGAATGATCGCCGCAGGCACCCAGACCTGGATTGGCTGGCCAATATCCCCAGCCTTGAGCTTGGGCAGGTCCATGCGCACATCGCCCCATTGCAGGGTGATTTCGTCGTCGATGGCCATGTTCAGGTAAGGCTCGATGGTCAGCGGCACGCCGCGTTTTATCTGGTTCGGATTGACCCCGTGGCGGCGGATGGTATCGGGGAGGTTTACCGGGGCCAGGCTCTGGTTTTCGTCGCCGGACACGGCAGGCGACTGGCCGCCCGGGCAATCGAGCTTGATCTGCACTCGCGTGGTCGGCGACAAGGCCGGGTCTTGCCCGACTTGCATGATGCGGTAGTGGACGTGTGAGGTGCCATTGACGACAAAGCTCTCGGGCACTCGCAGTTGCACGGGTTGATTGACGTCGTCGACGATCAGGGCTTTTGAAGCCACGTAGCAGTCGTCCCAGTAGAGTTCGATCAGATCGCCTTCGTCCATGCCGGGGTAGGGCGCTACAGCGATCAGCAAGTGGGCGGCCGAGGTGATGTTGATGCCACTCCTGTGGGATTGCGCCAGGGTCGGGGCCGCAAGTTCGGGTTTGTTCGAGGTGCTTGTCATGGGTTTCTCCTTGAAGCCTTGCAGCGAAGTCCGTTTCTGGAAGTTCAATAGGCGTGAATCACCGGGCAACAAAAAGTTCGTGTTAATAACGAATACGTCGGAATGATTGGCGCCTGTTGCAGACTAGATAAGAGCGCGCCGGAATAGGTGTCAATAGAGTTTGTTAGTGGGTGAGTGGATTCAGTGTTATTCAGAAAACTCCTACGCGGTGCAGTTAATAAGCCGCATCGTGCCGTCGAACTTTACCCACGTTTTTCCCCGGTATGACGCATCGGGTAAGCCGACCCGGTGAGTCTGGCGGTTAAGGATGATGGCGTATTTTAGGCAGGGTGATTCTGTTGCAGGACATATATATGTACCGCATGGGGCGACAGGGAGTTTTATATAGTTAGTGCAGGATGGAGAGAGTGTGAAGATGTTTGGAGGGGTGGGTAACTGTCACTTCCTTCCATGGAAGTTGACCAGTTTTAATCATTGTTTCAGGGGTGCGTGTTATTTAGAAACTTACTGAGAAACTGTTGGGTCCGCTCTTCTTTCGGATTGGCAAACAACGCCTTGGCTTCGCCCTGCTCGACAATCACACCCTTGTCGAAAAACACCACGCGATTCGCCACGTCCCGGGCAAAGCCCATTTCGTGGGTGACGATGACCATGGTGCGATTCTCTTCAGCGAGGCTGCGGATGGTCGACAACACTTCACCGACCAGCTCAGGGTCGAGCGCGGAAGTGGGTTCATCGAACAGAATCACTTCCGGTTCCATCGCCAGCGCGCGGGCAATCGCCACACGCTGTTGCTGACCACCGGAAAGGCGTCGCGGGTAAGCGTCTTCCTTGCCCGCCAGGCCAACCCTGGCCAACAGCTTTTTACCCAGGGCAACGGCTTCGGCGTGCGGGATCTTCTTCACGATGATCGGGCCTTCGATGACGTTTTCCAGGGCGGTGCGATGGGGGAACAGGTTGAAGTTCTGGAACACGAAGCCCACATGCTGGCGCAAACGTCGCACCAGACCCTGCTGCTGGTTCAGCGGGCGGCTGCCATCGATCTCGATGTCGCCGACCTTGATCCGGCCGCTGGTGGGTTCTTCGAGGAAGTTCAGGCAACGCAGGAACGTGGTCTTGCCCGAGCCGCTCGGCCCGATAATCGCCACGACTTCGCCTTCCTTCACTTCCAGATCGATGCCGTTGAGCACCACTTGACCCTTGAACTGCTTTGTCAGTTTTTCCACGACAATCATGGGTCAGGACTCCTGGTCGTGCCGATTGACCCGCTCTTCCAACTTGTTCTGCAGGTGCGAGAGCGCCGTGGCCAGAATCCAGTAGATCAGCGCGGCGGCGAGATACATGGTGAAGACTTCGAAAGTCCGGGCGGTGATCAATTGCGCCTGACGGAACAGTTCCGGCACCTGGATGGTGGCGGCCAGCGCCGTGTCCTTTACCAGCGAGATAAAGCTGTTGCCCAGTGGCGGCAGGGCCGTGCGCATCGCTTGCGGAATGATGGCCCTGCGCAGGGTCTGCGCGCGGGTCATGCCGATACTCGCGGCGGCTTCCCACTGGCCACGCTCGATGGAGCTGATCGCGGCGCGGAGGATTTCGCAGGCGTAGGCGGCCATGTTCAGCGAGAAGCCGATCAGAGCCGCCGGCAGCGGATCAAGTTCGATGCCCAATTGCGGCAAGCCGTAATAGATCACGAACAGCTGCACCAGCAACGGCGTGCCGCGAAAGAACGACACGTAGATGCGGGCGAGCCAGCTCACCAGTTTGAAGCGCGACAAACGCATCAACGCCAGGCCGAAGCCCATCACCAGGCCGAAGAACATTCCGCCCAGGCTCAAGATTACCGTGTAGTACGCGCCCTTCAGCAGGAAGGGCGCGGAGTCCAGTGCGAGTTGGAAAGCTTCTTCCATTATTTGGTGACGTCAGCTTGGAAGTATTTTTCCGAGATCTTGGCCAGGGTACCGTCGGCACGCAGCTCGTCGAGGGCTTTGTTCACCGCAGCCAGCAGTTCTGGCTCACCTTTACGCAGGGCAATGCCGGATTCCTGACGGGAGAATGCTTGGCCGGCAGCGACGGTTTTCGGTGCTTTCTTGGCGTATTCAAGCGCAGCCAGGCGGTCGATCAGGATGGCGTCGGTACGGCCATTGTTCAGGTCTGCGAACTTGGTCGGATCATCGTCGTAGGTGCGCACGTCAGCACCCGGCACGTTGGCTCGGACCCATTGTTCGTAGTTGGTGCCCAGACCTACACCGACTTTCTTGCCGGTCAGGTCAGCGGCGGTCTTGATGTTCAGCGCGGCTTCCTTGCTCTTCAGCACCAGCGCCTGAATGCCGGAGATGGTGTACGGCTCGGAGAAGTCATACTTCTTCTTGCGCTCGTCGGAGATCGTCACCTGGTTGACCACGAGGTCCAGGCGCTTGGATTCCAGAGCAGCGAGGATGCCGTCCCACTTGGTTGGCTGAATCTTGGCCTTGACGCCCAACTTTTTGGCCAGGGCTTCGGAGAGCTCGACTTCGAAGCCGGCCAGTTTGCCGTCGGCGTCGACGAAACTGAACGGTGGATAAGTGCCTTCCAGGCCGACGTTGATCACGCCTGCGTCCTTGATTTTTTGCAGTTGCTCACCGGCAACCGCTTGCCCCAACAGGCCGGCGCTCAATGCCAGGCCCAGCGAACCTACCAGCAGGTTGCGACGTAGTGCGGAAAAATTCATGACAAGCCCCTGTGTTTTCTTATGAAGACGCTTTTAGGAATGTTGGCAAAATCGGGATTTGAACGACTGCAATATCCTGCCCTAAAGCAGCTTATGCGTCTCCCGGCAAATTCGCCTGCGGCGCGACTATATGATGATGTCGTTAGATAGGAAAATACTAAATATAGATTTTGTTATTCTTTTATAGAATATGTGATGCATGATAGTTCCCACGCTGATCGTTCCCACGCTCTGCGTGGGAATGCCTCAAGGGACGCTCCGCGTTCCAATGGGACGCGGAGCGTCACGGGCTGCATCCCCACGCAGAGCGTGGGAACGATCGGTCAAAGGAAGTCTTTGTAGGCAAACAACGCCGGCGCCCCACCGGTGTGCAGGAAGATGATCGGGCCTTCATCAAACCGCCCGCGCCCGATGCCATCGAGCAACCCGGCCATGGCCTTGCCGGTGTACACCGGGTCGAGCAGCAAACCTTCCTGACTCGCCAGCAGTTTCACCGCCGACAACGTCCCGGCGTTCGGCTCGCCATAACGCGGGCCAAAGTATTCATCCCACAATTCAACCTTGAAGCTCTTCGGCAAACTCACACCCAGCAACTCTGCCGTGCGTTCGGCCAGGCCTTGGACTTTCGGCCGCTGATCTTCCTCGCTACGGGACACCGTCACGCCAATCACTGGCAAATCCGGGAGTGCTTCATTCAATGCCAATGCCAGACCGCTGTGGGTCCCGGCACTGCCCGACGCCAGGACCACGGCCGCGAACTTCAGGCCGGTGTCCTTGATCTGTTCCGCCAATTCCAGCCCGGCGCGAACGTAACCCAGCGCACCCAAGGCATTGGAGCCACCAATCGGCACCACATACGGCTTCTTGCCGTTGTTGTGCAGGCGATCAGCCAGGGCCTGCAATTGATCGTCGGCGTTATCGAGGTTCTCCACCAATTCGACCTTGGCATCGAACAGGTCCAGCAACAGCCGATTGCCGTTGCCGACATAGTTGGCGTCATCGGTGCCCAGCGGGTTTTCCAGCAGCGCTACGCAACCCAGGCCCAGTTTGGCGGCGATGGCAGCGGTCTGGCGCACATGGTTGGACTGCAGCGCACCCGCAGTGATCAGGGTGTCGGCGCCTTGGGCCAGCGCATCGGCGGCCAGGTATTCAAGTTTGCGCAGCTTGTTGCCGCCCATGGCCAGCGGTGTCAGGTCGTCGCGTTTGACGTAGACATCGCGGCCCAGCCAAGTGGACAAGCGTTCGAGTTTTTCCAGGGTGGTAGGGTGGCCAAGCAGGTCGAGGCGGTTAAAGCAGGCAAGCGATTGTTTGATCATGGGTCCGTACTGGCGGAGGGGGATGTCAGGACTATAGGCACGGCTATTTGTGCGAGCAACCGTCAATCGCTTATATCCGAATGTGCTGATCACAGCACAATTGGTTCTTAATTCGGCCTCCAGCCCTTGCCGTAAAGTAATCGCCGTCAGCGCGGCCAGACAGTCCGGCCGCCCGAGTGGAGTTTTTACCGTGAGCGAGCGTTCCAGCCATTGGCAATTGCAGACCATCGTCAGCCAGCTGCGCACGGCGCGGGATCAGTGGCGTGCCCAAAACGGCCGCGCCAGCGGCGAGCAGGGCGGTCGCGAGTTACCGTCCCGGGCGGCGATGGCGGACATTCTTGAAGCCTTGTGCGGTGCGTTGTTCCCGATGCGCCTGGGGCCGGTGGATTTGCGTGAAGAAAGTGAAGACTTCTACGTCGGCCATACCCTCGATGTCGCGCTGAACGCGTTGCTGGCCCAAGCGCGGCTCGAACTGCGTTACGCCGCCCGCCACAGCGACAAGGCCGACACCGAAGTCGAGGCCAAGACCATTTCCATCATCCAGGACTTCGCCCTCGCCCTGCCGGGGTTGCGCAGTTTGCTCGACACCGACGTGCTGGCGGCCTATCACGGCGACCCGGCGGCCCGCAGCGTCGATGAAGTGCTGCTGTGCTATCCGGGGATCCTGGCGGTGATTCACCATCGTCTCGCCCACCATTTGTACCGCGCCGGGTTGCCGCTGCTGGCGCGGATCAGCGCGGAAATCGCCCACTCGGCCACCGGCATCGATATTCATCCGGGGGCGCAGATCGGCCGCAGTTTCTTTATCGATCACGGGACAGGTGTGGTGATCGGCGAGACCGCGATCATCGGCGAGCGGGTGCGGATTTATCAGGCCGTGACGTTGGGTGCCAAGCGGTTCCCATCGGATGAGGATGGCCAATTGCAGAAGGGCCATCCACGGCATCCGATTGTCGAGGACGACGTGGTGATCTATGCCGGGGCAACGATTCTGGGGCGGATTACCATCGGCAAGGGTTCGACCATTGGCGGCAATGTGTGGCTAACCCGCAGCGTGCCGGCGGGGTGCAACCTGACGCAGGCGAATTTGCAGCATGATGATGGGACGCAGAAGTAAGTCCCCCACCCAATCATTCCTACGCTCTGCGTGGGAATGCCTCCACGGATGCTCCGCGTTCGACTGTTGATGGGACGCGGAGCGTCCCGGGCTGCATTCCCACGCAGAGCGTGGGAACGATCTTTTGACAGTGAACGAATCCCCCCAACCCCGCGTCATACCCTTCCTTGAGCTAGCGTAGGAAAGCGACCGCCGAGCCCTGCGATTAGTCCTTAGCACGCTATTCATGTTTAACTTGAACGCTCATTCAAGTTAAACCGCCGGTTTGCTGCCCGCTCACAACAGGAGGCTTGCCCTTGCCGAGTCCGTTTCTGATTGCCCTGTTTCACCCCCTTGAGGTGCGCTGTTCATGAGTGCACCGACCACCCCTCCAAGCGGCCAGGTCCGCATGAATCCGCCGGTGTTTTACTTCGCGGCGGGTTTCATCCTGTTGTTCGGCATCATCGTAATGGCCTTTCCCAAACAGGCCGGTGCCTGGTTGCTGGAAGCGCAAAACTGGGCGGCCAATACGGTCGGCTGGTACTACATGCTCGCGATGACCCTGTATCTGGTCTTCGTGGTGGTCACCGCCTTGTCCGGCTACGGCAAGATCAAGCTCGGTGCCGACCACGACGAACCCGAATTCAGTTACCTGTCCTGGGCCGGCATGCTGTTCGCCGCCGGGATCAGCATCACGCTGTTTTTCTTTTGCGTGTCCGAACCGCTGACTCACTTGTCCCTGCCGCCACAAGGCACGGGCGGTACGCCAGAAGCGGCGCGGCAGGCGATGCAGATTCTGTTTCTGCACTGGGGCCTGCATGGCTGGGGCGTGTTCGCCTTCGTCGGCATGGCGCTGGCGTATTTCGCGTATCGGCATAACCTGCCGCTGGCCCTGCGTTCAGCGCTGTATCCGCTGATCGGCAAGCGCATCAACGGACCCATCGGCTATGCGGTGGATGGCTTCGGCATCATCGCCACGGTGTTCGGCCTCGGTGCGGACATGGGCTTCGGCGTGTTGCACCTCAACTCGGGCCTCGACTACCTGTTCGGCATCGCCCACACCCACTGGATTCAGGTCGGCCTGATCACGCTGATGATGGGCGCGGCGATCATCGTCGCAGTGTCCGGCGTCGATAAAGGCGTGCGGGTCATGTCCGACATCAACATGCTGCTGGCCTGCGCGCTGCTGCTGTTCGTGTTGTTTGCCGGCCCGACCCAGCACTTGCTCAATACCTTGATCCAGAACATCGGCGACTACCTCGGCGCGTTGCCGATGAAGAGTTTCGACCTTTACGCCTACGACAAACCCAGCGACTGGCTGGGCGGCTGGACGGTGTTCTACTGGGCCTGGTGGATCGCGTGGTCGCCGTTCGTGGGCCTGTTCATCGCACGGATTTCCCGTGGCCGCACCATCCGCGAATTCGTCTTCGGTGTGCTGCTGATCCCGCTCGGTTTCACCCTGGCGTGGATGTCGATCTTCGGCAACAGCGCCATCGACCAGGTGCTCAACCACGGCATGACGGCGCTCGGTATGTCGGCCATCGATAACCCGTCGATGACCTTGTACCTGCTGCTGGAAACCTATCCGTGGAGCAAAACCGTGATTGCGGTCACGGTGTTTATCAGCTTCGTGTTCTTTGTCACTTCGGCCGACTCCGGCACCGTGGTGCTGTCGACGCTGTCGGCCAAGGGCGGCAACCCGGATGAAGACGGGCCGAAATGGCTGCGGGTGTTCTGGGGCGCGATGACGGCGCTGGTGACCAGTGCGCTGCTGTTCTCCGGCAGCATCGATGCACTGAAGTCAGCGGTAGTGCTGACGTCGTTGCCGTTCTCGATGATTTTGCTGCTGATGATGTGGGGGCTGCACAAGGCGTTCTACCTGGAATCGCAAAAGCAGATCGCGCAGATGCATTCCCTGGCGCCGGTGTCCGGTTCCAAGCGTGGAGGCTGGCGTCAGCGTTTGAGCCAGGCAGTGCATTTCCCGTCGCGGGATGAGGTCTATCGCTTCCTCGAAACCACCGTGCGTCCGGCGATTGAAGAAGTGACGGCGGTGTTTGTCGAGAAGGGTTTGAGCGTGGTTGCTCAGCCCGATCCGGCGAATGACAGCGTCAGCCTGGAAATCGGTCATGGCGAGCAGCATCCGTTCATCTACCAGGTGCAGATGCGTGGCTACTTCACGCCGTCCTTCGCCCGTGGCGGCATGGGGTCCAAGCAACTCAACAACCGCCGCTACTACCGTGCCGAAGTGCATTTGAGCGAGGGCAGTCAGGACTACGATCTGGTGGGTTACACCAAGGAACAGATCATCAACGACATCCTCGACCAGTACGAACGGCACATGCAGTTCCTGCACCTGGTTCGCTGATCGAGCGCCGGTGGCGCCTAGGCTTTGTTCAGCACCATGAACAGAACCAGCGCCGCCACCGGCACGCTGAACACCACCGTGCCGACCACCAGTTCCGAACTCAGGGGCTGGTTGGCCGTGACCACGCCCACCGCGCCATTGATCACCGTCAGGGCCAGCCACAGGACGACGAAACTGTAGGTCAGCGTCTGTCGGCTGAAACCGACCCGCTCGCCGATGTAGAGCATCAGCGCGAGCAGGACCAGGCCGAAGAAGATGATGATGGTGGTGTGCATGGTCTGTTCCGCCTTTTAGAAGTGTGTGCTGTCAGGCACCAGTTTAGTGGTCGCTGGTGATCCAGTGTGGGCGCGGCGGTGTGCTTCAGTGAAGGTTGTATCTATCGCTCAGGCGCTCTCGCGCTCAATTGCCCGGCACTCCGGCGGATTCAATCGCCGTACCTCATCCCCCATCGTCAGCACTCCCATACTTTCCAGCCTCTCCTCGTCGCCTGCACGCCGATCTCCAGTGCGAGTGATTTGAGGGTGCTCAACCGTGAGCGCAGTTTTTTGGCGTGCGAATAGTCCCCAATGCCGAGCACGGCGTCAGCGGCGATTGCCTGCCCATGGTGCGCTCAGACCACTCTGAACCCTTGACTTTGCAGGCCTTTATTGAGCGCCGTTACCGGGAGCTTTGGGCCTGATGGCCATCGCCATATCCCCTCTAAAAAGCCGTGCCATGTAGTACGAAATACCTTCTCCATGAGCATACTTACGACGTGGCGCTCGTGGCGGGATCTGATCGTTTTGCCCAATGTTTTTGGGGGTTTTATGTCTTTCAATGGATTAAAGATGGCGATACGTATTGCCGCGCGGAAAAGTACACATTTCTGGATTTTATCGGCGAACACCTTCAAGTCAGAGAGTAGCTGAATGTTGGTGCTGGCCTCAGGGAAACGGGTGACCGTGCAGGTCAGTCGTCGCCCAGGCCGGAGCAAGTCCCGGCAGAAATATGAAACGTTTCAGCATTTGGTCGAACCCAGGGTTGGCGGCACATGACTTGGGCGTATGCTGGGCAACTTCGACTTATTGAAGAACCGTTAGGCTGGCCGCTGCCGGGAGCGAGCCTGCTCGCGAAGAATCGACACCATTTCAAAACAGACAAGAGAGGATTCGATGACTTACACCGCTGCCGAAAACCGCTATGACTCTATTCCGTACCGCCGCGTAGGCCGCAGCGGGCTGGTGCTGCCGGCACTGTCCCTGGGGCTGTGGCACAACTTCGGCGACAGCACGCCGATCGACACCCAGCGCTCGTTGCTGCGCACGGCGTTCGACCAGGGCATCAACCACTTCGACCTGGCCAACAACTACGGCCCGCCGTACGGCAGCGCCGAGATCAACTTCGGTCGCCTGCTGCGTGAAGACTTCAAGCAATACCGCGACGAGCTGATCATCTCCAGCAAGGCCGGTTGGGACATGTGGCCAGGCCCTTACGGCCAGGGCGGTGGTTCGCGCAAATACGTGCTGGCCAGCCTCGACCAGAGCCTGCAACGCCTGGGTCTGGACTACGTCGACATTTTCTATTCCCACCGCTTCGACCCGGACACCCCGCTGGAAGAAACCGCCAGTGCACTGGCTACCGCTGTGCAGCAGGGCAAGGCGCTGTATATCGGCATCTCGTCCTACTCCGGGGTGAAAACCCGCGAAATGGCTGCGCTGTTGCAAGAATGGAAAGTGCCGTTGTTGATTCATCAACCGGCCTACAACCTGCTCAATCGCTGGGTGGAAAAGGATCTGCTGGAGGTAACCGATGAGCTCGGCGCTGGCGTGATTGCTTTCACGCCGTTGGCTCAAGGGTTGTTGACCGACAAATACCTTAACGGCATTCCGAAGGATGCGCGGGTCAACCGTCCGGGCGGTGGTTCGTTGCAGGAATCGCACCTGTCCGAAGCCAACATTGCCCATGTGCGCGGGCTCAACGAGATCGCCAAGCGTCGCGGCCAGAGCCTGGCGCAATTGGCGTTGGCGTGGACGCTTCGTGACCCGCGCGTAACCTCGGCACTGATCGGCGCAAGCCGGCCGGAGCAGATTATCGAGAACGTCGGGGCGTTGAAGAATCTGAGCTTTAGCGCAGAAGAGTTGGCAGAGATTGACCGGTTTGCCCAGGAGGGCGGGATCAATTTGTGGGAGAAGCCTTCGACGGCTGAGTAACTGAGTGCTGATCGTTCCCACGCTCCGCGTGGGAATGCTTCCCGTGACGCTCCGCGTCACAGCGGACGCGGAGCGTCCATGGCTGCGTTACCACGCGGAGCGTGGGAACGATCGGTTCACCGGAAAAACGGCACATCCCCCAACACCGTCGCCCGCTGCATCACCCGCCGCGCCGGTCGATAATCATCCACCGCGTAATGCTGGGTCACGCGGTTATCCCAGAACGCCACGTCATCCTTCTGCCAGCGCCAGCGAATGGTGAAGTCCGGCCGTGTGGCGTGGGCGAAGAGAAACTTCAGGATCACCTCGCTCTCGGTCTCAGACAGCTCATTGATTTTCGACGTAAACCCTTCATTGACGAACAGCGACCGACGTCCACTGACCGGATGTGTACGAATCACCGGGTGTGACAATGGCGGATTCTTGCGTCGTGCTTCTTCCCACTGCGCCAATGCTTCCGGCGTGTTGCCGTAGCGTTCCAGTGGAAATGAACGGGTGAAATCGTGAGTCGCGGTCAGCCCTTCGAGCAAGGTTTTCATCGGCGCCGACAACGCTTCATACGCCGCAATCCCGCTCGCCCACAGCGTGTCGCCACCAAACTCAGGCAGTAACTTGGCGCTGAGTACCGCGCCCATCGCCGGGGTCGGCAGGAAAGTGACGTCGGTGTGCCAGATCGCGTTGTCGCGCACGTCGGTGACGGCGGTGTCGAGGATCAGCACTTCCGGCTGTTCCGGCACGTTCGGGTAGATCGGGTGAATGTGCAGGTCGCCAAAATTCGCGGCGAAACGTGCCTGTTGCTGGGGCTCGATCGGTTGGTCGCGGAAGAACAGCACCTGATGCTTGAGCAGCGCCTGTTCGATGGCGTCACGCTGTTGCGCGGTCAGCGGCTGACTGATGTCGATGCCGCTGATCTGCGCGCCGAGGGCCGAGCTTAAAGGGACGATATTCAAGGTGCTCATGGTGGTTCTCTTCAATCCGGGGCGCCGAGTTGTCGGCGTAGTCAGTGACAAATCTTCAGTGCGCCTGGCCGTGCCACGGCACCAGCTTGCGTTGCAGGGCGCGCAAGCCCATTTCCATGGCGAAAGCGATCAGCGCGATCACCAGAATCCCCAGCACCACCACATCGGTGACCAGGAATTGCGCCGCCGACTGCACCATGAAACCCAAACCGCTGGTGGCGGCGATCAGTTCAGCGGCGACCAGCGTCGACCAACCCACGCCCAGACCAATGCGCACGCCGGTCAAGATGTCCGGTAGGGCGCTCGGCAGAATCACGTGGCGAATCAGCTGCGCCCGAGTCGCGCCCAACGACTGCGCGGCGCGCAACTTGGCCGGATCGACCGTGCGCACGCCGGTGGCAGTGGCGATGGCAATCGGGGCGAAGATCGCCAGGTAGATCAGCAAGACTTTCGACAGCTCACCGATGCCGCACCAGATCACGATCAGTGGCAGGTAGGCGAGTGGTGGAATCGGGCGATAGAACTCGATCAGCGGATCGAGAATCCCGCGAGCGATGCGGTTGTGACCGATGGCAATTCCCACCGGCACGGCGGTCAACACCGCGAAGCCCAGGCCCAGACCAATGCGGCTCAGGCTCGCGCCCAAGTGCTGCCACAAGGTCGAATCCATGTAGCCCGTGGTCGCCAGCAGCCAGCCTTTTTGCAGCACGGCGGACGGCGGTGGCAGGAACAGCGGTTCGATCATGCCGGTGGCGGTCACGGCCCACCAGATGAACACCAAAGCGAATAACGTCAGCACGCTGATCCAGCGCGTGCTCACACTGCGACGAACCGGAATCACCGTCGAACCGGGTTTCACCGTCACGGCCGGAATTTCATAGCTGCTCATGCGCGCTCCTGCCGCGTGGCGGCGCTGCGTTGGGAGAACACTTTGGCGAGTACGTGTTCGCGGGTTTCGATAAAGCGCGGGTCGGATTTGATCGCTCGGGCTGATTCGCCTGCGGCGTAACGCTGACCGAAGTCCAGGCTCAGGCGCTCGACGATTTGCCCTGGGTTGGGTGCCAGCAGAATCAGGTCGGTGGCAAGGAACACCGCTTCTTCAATGTCGTGGGTAATCAGGAAGACGGGTTTGGCGGTGCGCTGCCAGACTTGCAGCAACAGCTCCTGCATCTGTTCGCGGGTGAAGGCATCGAGGGCGCCGAAGGGCTCGTCCATCAGCAACACGCGCGGGTCGGCGGCGAGGGCGCGGGCGAGGCCGACACGTTGTTTCTGGCCGCCCGAGAGCTGCCAGATGCGCCGGTTTTCGAAACCGGAAAGGTCCACCAGCGCGAGCATTTCCCTCGCGCGGATTTCGCGTTTTTCCCGGGATACGCCGGCCAATTCCAGACCGAAACCCACGTTGGCCAACACGTCCTGCCAGGGCAGTAGCGCGTCGTCCTGGAACACCACGCCGCGTTCGGCACTCGGGCCTTTGACCGGTACGCCATCAAGGGTAATGCGCCCGGCGCTGGGCTCGACGAAACCGGCAATCAGGTTCAACAGCGAAGTCTTGCCACTGCCGGACGGGCCGAGGGCCACCAGCAATTGCTGGGGCCCCAGGCTCAAGGAAATATCCGCCAGCACCGGTTCCGGACTGCTGGGGTACTGTGCGCTGATGCGCTCCAGCTGAAGCAAAGCCATCGCAGTTAACTCCGATCAGTTGGTGATGTATTTGGCGCTGACGTACGGGGCGTAATCCGGCAGCACGGCCTCGACCTTGCCTTGTTCTTTGAGGAACGCGGCGGTGTCGGTGATGGCCTTGGTGGTCGGCGCGCCGAGGGTGATCACCTGATCAGCCGCCAGCGGGTAGACGTTGCCTTGCAGCAGCAATGGAATGTCAGCCACTTTGGCCCCGGACAGCTTCACCAGTTTGTCGACGTTGGATGGGTTGGCGAGCCAGGTTTTAGGGTCTTTGCGGTAATCGGCGTAGGCATCCAGGGTCACTTTGGCGAATGCGGTGACGATGTCCGGGTGCTTCTCGGCAAAGTCTTTACGCACGATCCAGGCATCGAAGGTCGGTGCGCCGAACTTGGCCAGTTCGCCGGAGGTGATCAGCACTTTGCCGTTTTCCTTGGCCACACCGAGTGCCGGATCCCACACGTAAGTGGCGTCGATATCACCGCGTTTCCACGCAGCGACGATAGCCGGCGGCGCGAGGTTGAGGATGGTGACTTTCGACGGATCGATGTTCCAGTGCTTCAGCGCGGCCAACAGGCTGTAGTGGCCGGTGGATACGAATGGCACGGCGATTTTCTTGCCGATCAGGTCTTGCGGGGTCTTGATCCCGGAACCGTCGCGAGCGACCAGCGCTTCAGCGGCGCCGATCTGGGTGGCGATGAGGAAGGTTTCAACCGGGACTTTGCGTGTGATCGCAGCGGTCAGGGGGCTGGAACCGAGGTAACCGATCTGCACGTCGCCGGAAGCGATGGCGGCGATGATGTCGGCACCGTTGTCGAATTTGCGCCAGTCGATCTTGGCGTTGGTGGCTTTTTCGTACGCGCCGTCGGCCTGGGCGACTTTGGCCGGGTCCACGGTGGTCTGGTAGGCGACGGTGACATCAGCCGCCTGGGCAAAGAAACTCGCCGCCGCCAAAGACGCGGCCGCCAGGAGGCGAAGAGGGAAATTCAGTTTCATTGGAGAAGCTCCTTGTCAGGCGACCGAGGATCGGCGTGAAAGGAGACTAAATGATATAAGAATCAGAAAATAAATAACTTTTTCGAATGAGCTTATGAGCGGAAAATTCTAAGCAAGTCACCAGATCGTTCCCGCGCTCTGCGTGGGAATGCAGCCCGTGACGCTCCGCGTCACTGGACGCGGAGCGTCCCTTGAGGCATTCCCACGCAGAGCGTGGGAACGATCAAGATCAAAAGATCATAGCCTGCGGCAGTTCCTACAAAGGTAGCCTGTGGATCCAAAATTGCTTTTATGCAGGCAAAAAAAATCGCAACCCCGGCACCGTCCCGTAGGAGCGGCCGAAGGCTGCGATCTTTTAGCTGGCGCCGCTTAGTTACTGATCGCCAGAATACTCGCCTGATACGACCCGACAAACACATCGAAATCGCCGACTTCGTTCTGCTCCAGCTCTGCCTGTTGAGCCAGCGACGAACGCGCCAGTTCTTCAAACTTGGCCTGGTCTTCAATGCTCAACGGCTCACTGCGGAAGTACTCGGCATGGGCACGGCTCTGACGCAGGGAGAACTGGGCAAAGCTTTCCTTATGCTCGGCCATCGCCGCCAACACCATGGCCGACGGGGTCCGGGACGGATCCTTGATCTTCTCCAGCTGCACGTCCAGCGCCTTGCTGTGAGCATCGCCGCCATGGCTCTGATCAAGCAGCGCGGCCAGCGGGGCAATCTTCTCCAGTAGCTCGGTGGCCCATTCCTTCATGTCCACCGACTCGCCGTCACGCTGCAACTGCAGGCCCGGACGACGACCTTCCTTGACCACGCTGAGGAAGTTCGAGGTCGCGTTGTTGCAGGTGGTGTTAGCCAGCAACGGGCTGTCGTTCAGCGCGCAGTACAGCAGGAACGCGTCGAGGAAGCGCGACTCGGTCAGGTCGATGCCCATCGGCAGGAACGGGTTGATGTCCAGGCAGCGTACTTCGACGTACTGAATGCCACGGGCCACCAGCGCCTGGATCGGCCGTTCGCCGGTGTAGGTCACGCGTTTCGGGCGGATGTTGGAGTAGTACTCGTTTTCGATCTGCAGGATGTTGGTGTTGAGCTGAACCCACTCACCGTCCTTGTGCGTGCCGACTTCAACGTACGGCGCGTAAGGCGTGGCCACCGCTTTGCGCAGGCTGTCGGTGTAGCTCGCCAGGTCGTTGTAGCACGGCGTCAGGCCGGCCTGGGCGTTGCTCTGGTAACCGAGGTCGCTCATGCGCAGGCTGGTGGCGTACGGCAGGTACAAGGTGTCCGGGTCCAGTTGTTCCAACTGGTGCGAACGACCGCGCAGGAAGCCGGCGTCCAGCGCCGGCGAGGCACCGAACAGGTACATCAGCAGCCAGCTGTAGCGACGGAAGTTGCGGATCAGCGCGATGTAGGCCGACGACTGATAGTCGCGGTCGGTGCCGACAAAGCCTTCAGCCTCTTTGAGCAGCGGCCAGAGCTTTTCCGGCAGGGAAAAATTGTAGTGAATCCCGGCGATGCACTGCATGGTCTTGCCGTATCGCAGGGCCAAACCCTTACGGTAGACGTACTTGAGCTGGCCGATGTTGGACGTGCCGTAATAGGCAATCGGGATGTCTTCCTCGGCCGGCAACGGGCACGGCATCGATGGACTCCACAGGTACTCGTTGCCGAGCTTGCTGTAGGCAAAACGGTGAATGCTGTCCAGGCTCGCCAGGGTGTCTGCCGGGTCAGGCAAGGCGGGCGTGATGAACTCCAGCAGCGATTCGGAATAATCGGTGGTGATTTTTTCGTTGGTCAGCGCGGAACCCAATTCTTCCGGGTGCGGCGTTTGCGCCAGGCGACCTTCATCGGTCACGCGCAGGCATTCACGTTCGATGCCGTGAAGGCACTGTTCGAGCAGAGAGAGGTTAGCGCGCTCGCCGAGCAGAGCCAGGCGGCGGTTGAGAAGTTCGCTCAAGTTGGATTCCTTCACGCGTCAGTCGCCCCAATATGGGGGTGGGCAAGACGGTCTACAAGGGTGAAGTTAAAACTGGCGTTTTCGCCTGGTTCTTGAGCCATATAGGCCCGTACTGAAATGCCAACTTCACTCCTTGAATCTGGCTGTCGCGCACGCGGAAAAGTTCGACGCCGCAGTCGTAGCGCCGAAATTAACTCAAATCGAGGGTGGGGAGCTATAGGACAGCGAACGTGCCTTGCGCTTTTGCGACCAATTTATCGCCTTGCATCACGTCGGCTTCGACTACCAACGTGCGGCGGCCCGGGTGGATGACCCGCGCCGTGCACATCACTTCGCCGTCAGAAACGGCGCGAATGTAATTGATCTTGCATTCGATGGTCGCGCTCTGCTGGTCAAAGCCGTGGGTGCTGGAACAGGCCAGCCCCATGGCAATGTCCACCAGACTGAACAAGGCCCCGCCGTGCAACTTGCCGCCACGATTACGCAGTTCTGGCGCAAGCCCCAGGGCGACTTGCGCCACCCCGGTTTCCAGACTGTGCAAGCGACACCCCAGCAACTTGAAAAAAGCGCTTTCGGTCAGCCCGGCAGGGATTTCCATCAACGTTTCTTCAACTGCTTGGCGTTAGCGAACAGCGAAGCCATGGCGTTGTTGGCCGGGGCCGGCGCCGTGGTTTCCTTGCGCGGTGCAGTGTTCTGGGATTGGCGCGAAGACGAACCAGGACGTGCGCCACGGGCACCGTCGATTTTCTCGCCCGGCGTGTCGCTCATGCGCATCGACAGGCCCACGCGTTTGCGCGGGATGTCGACTTCCATGACCTTCACTTTCACCACGTCACCAGCCTTCACCGCTTCACGCGGATCCTTGATGAACTTCTCCGAAAGCGCGGAGATGTGCACCAAACCGTCCTGATGCACGCCGATGTCGACGAACGCACCGAAGTTTGTCACGTTGGTCACCACGCCTTCGAGGATCATCCCCAGTTGCAGGTCCTTGAGGTCTTCGACGCCTTCCTGGAACTCGGCGGTCTTGAACTCGGGACGCGGGTCGCGACCGGGTTTTTCCAGCTCTTGCAGGATGTCGGTGACCGTTGGCAAACCGAAGGTTTCGTCGGTGTACTTCTTCGGATCGAGACGCTTGAGGAAGCTAGCGTCGCCGATCAGCGAGCGGATATCACGGTCGGTTTCAGCGGCAATGCGCTGTACCAGTGGATAGGCTTCCGGGTGAACCGCGGACGAATCCAGCGGGTTGTCGCCGTTCATCACGCGTAGGAAACCGGCCGCCTGTTCGAAGGTTTTTTCGCCCAGGCGCGCGACTTTCTTCAGCGCCGCACGGGTTTTGAACGCGCCATGCTCGTCGCGGTGGCTGACGATGTTCTGCGCCAGGGTCGCGTTGAGGCCGGAGATCCGGGCCAGCAGCGCCACGGAAGCGGTGTTCACGTCCACGCCCACGGCGTTTACGCAGTCCTCGACCACAGCGTCCAGGCCGCGCGCCAGTTTCAGCTGCGACACGTCGTGCTGATACTGGCCGACACCGATGGATTTTGGATCGATTTTCACCAGTTCGGCCAGCGGATCCTGCAAGCGACGCGCGATGGACACCGCGCCACGGATCGACACGTCGAGGTCCGGGAATTCCTTGGAAGCCAGTTCTGACGCCGAGTAAACCGATGCACCGGCCTCGGAGACCATGACTTTGGTCATCTTCATCGCTGGATACTTTTTGATCAGCTCAGCGGCCAGTTTGTCGGTTTCGCGGCTGGCGGTGCCGTTGCCGATGGCGATCAGGTCTACCGCGTGCTTGGCGCACAGGGCGGCGAGGATCGCGATAGTCTGGTCCCACTTGTTGTGCGGCACGTGCGGGTAAACCGTGGCGTGATCCAGCAGCTTGCCGGTGGAATCGACCACGGCGACCTTGCAACCGGTGCGCAGGCCCGGGTCGAGGCCCAACGTCGCGCGCGGGCCGGCCGGGGCCGACAGCAGCAGGTCGTGCAGGTTGTGCGCGAACACGTTGATCGCTTCGGTCTCGGCGCCGTCGCGCAGTTCGCCCAGCAGATCGGTTTCCAAGTGGGTGTAGAGCTTGACCTTCCAGGTCCAGCGCACCACTTCGCCCAGCCATTTGTCGGCGGCGCGGTTCTGGTTCTGGATGCCGAATTGCTGACCGATCATGCCTTCGCACGGGTGCATGGTGCCCGGCAGTTCGTCGCCGACTTTCAGCGCCGAACTCAAAATGCCTTCGTTGCGGCCACGGAAAATCGCCAGCGCGCGGTGCGACGGCATGCTTTTCAGCGGTTCGTCGTGTTCGAAATAGTCGCGGAACTTGGCGCCTTCCTCTTCCTTGCCGGCGATCACGCGGGCGCTGAGGGTGGCTTCCTGCTTGAGGTAACTGCGCAGTTTGTCCAGCAGGCCGGCATCTTCGGCGAAGCGTTCCATGAGGATGTATTTGGCGCCTTCGAGGGCGGCCTTCACATCGGCCACGCCTTTTTCGGCGTCAACGAAGCGTGCGGCTTCGGCGTCCGGCGTCAGGCTCGGGTCGTTGAACAGGCCGTCGGCCAAGTCGCCGAGGCCGGCTTCCAGGGCAATCTGGCCCTTGGTGCGGCGCTTCTGCTTGTACGGCAGGTACAAGTCTTCGAGACGGGTCTTGGTGTCGGCGAGTTTGATGTCGCGTTCCAGTTGCGGGGTCAGCTTGCCTTGCTCTTCGATGCTGGCAAGGATGCTGATGCGCCGTTCGTCGAGTTCTCGCAGGTAGCGCAGACGCTCTTCCAGGTGCCGCAACTGGATGTCATCGAGGCTGCCGGTCACTTCTTTCCGGTAGCGGGCGATGAAGGGAACGGTAGAGCCCTCATCGAGTAGCGCGACGGCCGCTTCGACCTGTTGTGGGCGTACACCGAGTTCCTCGGCGATGCGGCTGTTGATGCTGTCCATAAAACCACCTGACAAATTGTGAAAGCAGGCTCGCAGGCGCAGGGATAAAGGCCCGGCGAGTCTGGTTGAGCGGCCTGGCCTGCGCCGCTGCCTGGGTCAAAAGGCATTCCGTTGACCCGTGAAATCGAACAATTACTGCGCAGGCCTTGAAAATAAAAAGCGGCCATCCACAGTAAAGATCTGACGTTGCCTGACACAAAACGCCGCGCATTATAACCAGCGTTCTATCATTCGGGGGGCATCACAGGCAGTAGGCCCCATGGCCGGTTTTCTGGTGATCAAGGAAAAATCTGCTAACAATGCACACGGTGCGTATAACGGCAGCTACGCCATAATGCGCGCCGAGCTAAAAGGAGCATCTAATGAGCAGCACTGCAAACAATGCTGAAGGCGAAAAAATTCTTATTGTTGATGACGATCCAGGGCTGAGCAGCCTGCTGGAACGTTTTTTCGTCAGCAAGGGCTACCGTGCCCGCGCCGTACCGAACACCGAACAGATGGACCGCCTGCTGGCGCGTGAAGTGTTCAACCTGGTCGTCCTCGACCTGATGCTGCCCGGCGAAGACGGTTTGACCGCCTGCCGCCGACTGCGTGGTGCGAACAACCTGATTCCGATCATCATGCTCACCGCCAAGGGTGATGAGCTGAGCCGCATCAAGGGCCTGGAACTGGGCGCCGACGATTACCTGGCCAAACCGTTCAACCCGGACGAACTGATGGCCCGGGTCAAAGCGGTCCTGCGTCGTCAGGCAGCGCCGGTGCCAGGTGCGCCGGGCAGCGAAGACGAAAGCGTGACCTTCGGTGACTACGAATTGTCCCTGGCCACCCGCGAACTCAAGCGCGGTGACGAAGTGCACATGCTCACCACCGGTGAGTTTGCGGTACTCAAGGCCCTGGTCATGAACGCCCGTCAGCCGCTGACCCGCGACAAGCTGATGAACCTGGCCCGTGGTCGCGAATGGGATGCCCTGGAGCGTTCCATCGACGTGCAGATCTCCCGTCTGCGCCGGATGATCGAACCCGATCCGTCCAAACCGCGTTACATCCAGACAGTCTGGGGCGTGGGCTACGTGTTTGTTCCGGACGGCGCCGCCACAAAGTGATCGGCGATTTGTAGGAGCGGGTTTGCGGACGAGATTGTCCGCAGACTCGCGATCCGCAATATGCGAGCATCGCTCGCTCCTGCAAGTGTGTAGCGGTTATCCATGAAAACCCCCGTTTGGTTCCCCCAGAGTTTCTTCTCCCGCACCCTGTGGCTGGTGCTGATTGTCGTCCTGTTCTCCAAGGCGCTGACCCTGGTTTATCTGCTGATGAACGAGGACGTGCTGGTGGACCGCCAATACAGCCACGGCGTCGCCCTGACGTTGCGCGCCTATTGGGCCGCCGATGAAGAAAACCGCACGAAAATCGCTGATGCCGCGACCCTGATCCGGGTGGTGGGCGCTGGTGTGCCGGAAGGCGAACAACACTGGCCGTACAGCGAGATCTACCAAAGGCAAATGCAGGCGGAGCTGGGCGCCGACACCGAAGTCCGATTACGCATGCATTCGCCGCCGGCCCTGTGGGTCCGGGCGCCGAGCCTGGGCGATGGCTGGCTGAAAGTGCCGCTGTACCCGCATCCGTTGCGTGGCCAGAAAATCTGGAACGTCCTCGGTTGGTTTCTCGCCATTGGCTTGCTGTCCACCGCTTCGGCGTGGATCTTCGTCAGCCAGCTCAATCAACCGTTGAAACGTCTGGTCTATGCCGCGCGGCAACTCGGCCAAGGCCGCAGCGTGCGCCTGCCGATCAGCGACACGCCGAGTGAAATGGCCGAGGTTTACCGCGCCTTCAACCAGATGGCCGAAGACGTCGAACAGGCCGGGCGTGAACGTGAGCTGATGCTGGCCGGGGTGTCCCACGACCTGCGCACGCCACTGACCCGTTTGCGCCTGTCGTTGGAGCTGATGGGCGACCACAGCGACCTGACGGACGACATGGTGCGCGACATCGAAGACATGGACGCGATTCTCGACCAGTTCCTGGCGTTCATTCGCGACGGTCGTGACGAGTCGGTGGAAGAGGTGGACCTGACGGACCTGGTACGGGAAGTGGCTGCGCCGTACAACCAGAACGAACAGAAAGTCCAGTTGCGCCTGGAACCGATCCAGCCGTTCCCGCTACGTCGAGTCTCGATGAAGCGCTTGCTGAACAACCTGATCGGCAACGCCTTGAACCATGCTGGCAACGGCGTTGAAGTCGCGGCCTATGTGTCCGGCGACGTCAGTGCGCCGTATGTGGTGCTCAGCGTCATGGACCGTGGGGCGGGGATCGATCCGTCGGAGCTGGAGGCGATCTTCAATCCGTTTACCCGGGGTGATCGGGCGCGGGGCGGGAAGGGGACCGGTTTGGGCTTGGCGATCGTGAAGCGGATTGCTTCGATGCATGGCGGGAATGTTGAATTGCGTAACCGGTCCGGGGGTGGGCTTGAGGCGCGGGTGCGGTTGCCGCTTGGGCTTATGTTGCCGCGGGATGCGGTCTAACCATCGCACAAAGCCTCTGTGGCGAGGGAGCTTGCTCCCGCTGGAGGCCGTAGGACTCCCGATCCCGGCAACCGCGTTCTTTCAGCTAGAACACGGTTGTGTGGTTTTACGACTGCTGCGCAGCCGAGCGGGAGCAAGCTCCCTCGCCACAGGGGACCGAGTTGGGTTTAGCCTTTGCCTTTGGTGCGCGTCATATTTGGCCCACCATTCTTCTCAAGGTGCTCAATGATGATCCCCGCCACGTTCTTGCCGGTGGTGGTCTCAATCCCTTCCAGCCCCGGCGACGAATTCACTTCCATCACCAGCGGCCCGTGGTTGGAACGCAGGATATCCACACCCGCTACCGCCAACCCCATGACCTTCGCCGCACGCAACGCAGTCATGCGTTCTTCCGGGGTGATCTTGATCAGGCTCGCGCTGCCGCCACGATGCAGGTTGGAGCGGAACTCCCCCGGCTTGGCCTGACGCTTCATCGCCGCAATCACCTTATCGCCGACCACGAAACAACGAATGTCCGCACCGCCGGCTTCCTTGATGTATTCCTGAACCATGATGTTCTGCTTCAGGCCCATGAACGCCTCGATCACCGACTCCGCCGCCGTCGCCGTTTCACACAGCACCACGCCGATGCCCTGGGTGCCTTCCAGCACTTTGATCACCAGCGGTGCACCATTGACCATATCGATCAGGTCGGGAATGTCGTCCGGCGAATGCGCGAACCCGGTGACCGGCAAACCGATCCCCCGACGTGACAACAATTGCAGCGAACGCAATTTGTCTCGCGAACGGGCGATGGCCACCGATTCGTTGAGCGGGAACACCCCCATCATTTCGAACTGACGCAACACCGCGCAGCCATAAAACGTCACCGACGCACCGATCCGCGGGATCACCGCATCGAAACCTTCCAGCGGCTTGCCGCGGTAGTGGATCTGCGGCTTGTGGCTGGCAATGTTCATGTAGGCGCGCAAGGTGTCGATCACCACCATTTCATGGCCACGCTCGATACCGGCTTCGACCAGACGACGGGTGGAATACAGACGCGGGTTCCGCGACAGCACAGCGATCTTCATGCAACACCTGTGGAAGAGGTAGATACCGGGAACACCGGCTTGTCTTGTACGTATTTGATTCCTGGATTGACCACCAACTGGCCGTCGATCAGGGCTTTGGAACCGAGTAACAGGCGATAGCGCATGGACTTGCGGCAGGCGAGGGTGAACTCGACCCGCCAGACCCGATCACCGAGGGCCAGGGTGGTGCTGACCACGTAGCGCATTTGCGCGTGGCCGTTGGAGCTCTTGATGGTTTTCATCGTCACCAGCGGCGCCTCGCAACGGCGGTGACGCAATTGCACCACCGTGCCCAGGTGCGCGGTGAAGCGCACCCATTCCTGCCCGTCTCGCTCGAATATCTCGATGTCGGTGGCGTGCAGGCTGGAGGTACTGGCGCCGGTGTCGATTTTTGCCCGAAGGCCCGCGACTCCCAAATCCGGGAGCGCCACCCACTCGCGCAGACCGACAACGGTCAAATGGTCAAATGTCTTCAATAGGAAAAACCGGCGATTAACGCATCCACGCCTCAGGTGGTACCTGGGGCAATGCTTTAAATGCAGGTTTGGCGAACCAGTAACCCTGCATCAGAAATATTCCACAATCCGCCAGGAAATCCCGTTCACCGGCACTCTCAATGCCTTCGGCAATGACTGTAACGTTCAACTCCGCACACATTGTGACAACCCCCCGAACGATAGCCTGACGAACACGGTCGCGATCGACATCGCGGATCAGTGCCATGTCGAGTTTGATCAGGTCCGGTTGGAAATCAGCCAGCAGATTGAGCCCCGAATAACCGGCACCGAAATCGTCGATGGCGGTCTTGAAGCCGAATTCGCGGTATTCACGCAGAATATTGGTCAAATGGCGATAGTTATCTACGTGCTGGCTTTCCAGGGTCTCGAAAATCAGTCGGTCGATCGGAAAATTGTGTTTCTTCGCTGCCTCCAGGGTGCTGCGAATGCATAGCTCTGGACGATAGACCGCGTTGGGCATGAAGTTGATCGACAAGTGTGTCTGCATATTAAGATTCGCCGCGCCTTCGATGGCACGGGTCCGGCAGCGCTGGTCGAAACGGTAGCGGTTCTCTTCTGTAACCTGATCCAGCACGGACAACGCGCCTTCACCGGCCACGCCACGGACCAGCGCTTCATGGGCGAAAATCGATTGGTCACGCAGGTCGACGATGGGTTGGAAGGCGAAGGCAAAATCAAAGCCCAGTGGCTCGCTCTGCTGGCAGCCCGGGCAACCGGTTTGGGGGGAAGTCAGTGAAGACGGAAATATAGTCACTCGATCACTCCATGCCGGTGATCCGGCCGAGACCAGATTCTAGCTGGCGGGACAGGTTCTTGCGCCCGACAGAATCAGTAGTACAGTTCCGACTATTGGCAGAAAGAGGAATTCAGATGGCACAAAAACAGGAAGAGGACGACAAGGTCCGTCTCGATAAATGGTTGTGGGCTGCGCGTTTTTATAAAACACGTGCCTTGGCCAAGTCGGCGATCGAGAGCGGGAAGGTGCATTGCCGGGGCGAACGCTGCAAACCGGGCAAGGAGCCGCGCATCGGCGATGAGTTTCAGATTCGCATAGGATTTGAGGAAAAGACCGTCGTGGTTCAGGCGCTATCGATCGTGCGCCGTGGCGCGCCCGAGGCGCAGACGTTGTATGCGGAGACCGAAGCGAGCGTCGCCAAACGCGAAGCGGCCGCGGCGATGCGCAAGGCCGGCTCATTGGGTGTGAGCACCGATGGCAAGCCGAGCAAGAAACAGCGGCGGGATTTGTTCAAGTTTCGCGGAAGCAGCAACGACGAGTGATCCAAGGATCGTTCCCACGCAGAGCGTGGGAACGATCAGGCTTCAGCTTGCAGTTCGCACCACACTCATCCGCGAAACCACCGGCAATTTCCCCAGCAGCCCGAACAGCGGCGCCGTCACTTTCAGGAAAAACCCCGAAACGTGATACGCAAACGGCGTGTAGTAACCCCAGCCCAAGGCCCACACCGCCAGTAGCACGCCGCCGATGTAATCGTCCTGGCCCCAATGTGCGCCCGCCACCAGCCGCGGCATCATGAACAGCAACGCCAGGCCCCAGATCGTCAGCGTCTGCCCGGTACCACGGCTGAACACCGTCATGAACAGCGCCCAGATCAACAACACCGAAGCATGGTCACCGGGAAAGCTCTGGCTCGAGCGGTCCTTCAATTCCCACGTCTTCTCAAGCCCAGGGAAGTAGTCGCTCATTTGAATGGCGCCGCTGATCATCATCGACGGACTGCTGTGCTGCCAGCCCATGTGATCGGCGAGTTTCGAGAACAGCATGCGGATAAACAGCAGCAACAGCAGAACCGCCAAAAAGCCGAAAAACGCCTGGCGTACTTCAATGGCATCGAACACCCAATCGCCCTTGATCAGCAGCGTCAGCAAAATCACCCCGACCACCGCGTCAAACGGACGCAGACTTGCAATTGCCCAGATGTGGAGCCATATCGAGTGACTGGCCAACGGTGCATTGAGCAGGTGAAACAGCCACTCGTCGAAAATCACGCACAACATCTGACCCGTGGGCCATAACCAGAATGCCAGCAGTGCCAAAGGCACGACATTGCACAAAACCAGCCGGCGGAGGTTCCACCTTGCTTGGAACAAACCCGGATTGTTCATAAAATGCCTCCAATGGCTGAACATCGCGCACCAAAGTGGTGCCGCAAAGGCGTGATTTTCACTGCTTGTAACCAATTTGTCATCACTTCAGATACCCAGACCTATGACCGATCTACCGGATTCCGACTTCACCCAACGCTTCATCTTCGATGACAGCGACACCCGCGGCGAGCTGGTGGCGTTGGAACGGAGCTATGCCGAAGTGCTGGCCAAACACCCCTACCCAGAGCCAGTCGCGCAACTGCTCGGCGAGCTGATGGCCGCCGCTGCGTTGTTGGTGGGTACGCTCAAGTTCGATGGACTGCTGATCCTGCAAGCGCGTTCCGATGGTCCGATCCCGCTGCTGATGATCGAGTGCTCCAGCGAGCGCGAAATCCGCGGCCTGGCCCGTTACGAAGCCGACCAGATTGCCCCCGACGCGACCCTCGCCGACCTCATGCCCAACGGCGTGCTGGCGCTGACCGTCGACCCGACCCAGGGCCAGCGTTACCAGGGCATTGTCGACCTCGACGGCGAAACCCTGTCCGAGTGCTTCACCAATTATTTCGTCATGTCCCAGCAAGTCGGCACGCGCTTCTGGCTGTACGCCGATGGCCGTCGTGCCCGTGGCCTGTTGCTGCAGCAATTGCCTGCCGACCGTCTGAAAGACGAAGAAGAACGCGCCGCCAGCTGGCAACACATCACCGCGCTGGGCAGCACCCTCACCGCCGACGAATTGCTGAGCCTGGACAACGAAACCGTGCTCCATCGCCTTTACCACGAAGAGCAAGTGCGCCTGTTCGATGTGCAGAAACTGCGCTTCCGTTGCAGCTGCTCTCGCGAACGTTCTGCCAATGCGCTGGTCAGCTTGGGTCTGGAAGATGCCCAGTCGCTGGTAATCGAACACGGCGGCCACATCGAGATTGATTGCCAGTTTTGCAACCAGCGCTACCTGTTCGATGCCGCGGATATCACTCAATTGTTCGCTGGCGCGGGTGTCGATACGCCGTCAGATACCCGGCACTAAAACGGTTCAGCGCAGGTAAATTCACTGCTTAGCGCCGGAATAACGCCGTTACGACGGGAGGGCCCTACTATTTTTGGGCGTTTCTGGCATAATCCGGCCCACTTTTTGTCGCGGTAGTAGTGCACGACTTTCTACTACAAAACGTTTGGAGCACACTCGGCCACTGGCCGACGGGGAATCTCATGACGCAAGCCAATAACGCCGTGTACACCGATCTGAGTGTTGATGATCTGGTAAAAGAAGCCTTGAATCGCGGTGAAGGCGAGCTTGCCGATACCGGCGCGCTGGTTGTTCGCACCGGTCACCGCACCGGCCGTTCGCCAGTCGATCGGTTCATCGTAGAAGAGCCTTCCACTCAGGCAGCCATTGCCTGGGGCCCGATCAACCGCAAGTTCCCGGCCGACAAGTTCGATGCCCTGTGGGCTCGCGTCGAGGCGTTTAACAACGCGCAAGAGCATTTCGTTTCCCACGTGCATGTAGGTGCGTCTGAAGACCACTACCTGGCTGTGAAGATGACCACCCAGACTGCCTGGCAAAACCTGTTCGGTCGTTGCCTGTTCATCAACCCGGAAAAGTACAACCCGGCTGGCCGTGATGAATGGCAAGTGCTCAACGTCGCCAACTTCGAATGCGTGCCTGAGCGTGACGGCACCAACTCCGACGGTTGCGTGATCCTCAACTTCGCACAGAAAAAAGTGCTGATCGCCGGCATGCGTTACGCCGGTGAAATGAAAAAAGCCATGTTCTCCGTGCAGAACTTCTTGCTGCCGGCCTCCGACGTGCTGCCAATGCACTGCGCCGCCAACATCGGCGAAGCAGGCGACGTGACCCTGTTCTTCGGTCTGTCCGGCACCGGTAAAACCACCCTGTCCGCCGACGAAAGCCGTTACCTGATCGGCGACGACGAACACGGCTGGGGCGAAGGCGTTGTCTTCAACATCGAAGGCGGCTGCTACGCCAAGTGCATCGACCTGTCCGAGAAGAACGAGCCGGTCATCTGGAAAGCCATCAAGCACGGTGCTGTACTGGAAAACGTCGTCATCGACGACGCCAAGCACGCCGACTACGCCGATGTCAGCCTGACCCAGAACAGCCGCGCCGCCTACCCGCTGGAACACGTTGCCAAGCGTTCCGAGCACAACCTCGGTGGCGAGCCAAACGCTGTAATCTTCCTGACCTGCGACCTGACCGGCGTCCTGCCACCAGTGTCCATCCTCAGCGAAGAACAAGCGGCCTACCACTTCCTGTCCGGCTACACCGCACTGGTGGGCTCGACCGAAATGGGCTCCGGCAGCGGCATCAAGTCGACGTTCTCCACCTGCTTCGGCGCACCGTTCTTCCCGCGTCCGGCTGGCGAATACGCAGAACTGCTGATCAAACGCATCCGCGGCTTCGGCTCCAAGGTCTACCTGGTTAACACCGGCTGGACCGGCGGCGGATACGGCGTTGGCAAACGCTTCAACATCCCGACCACCCGTGGCGTGATTGCAGCGATCCAGAGCGGCGCGTTGATCGGTGTTGAAACCGAGCACCTGGACACCATCAACCTGGACGTGCCGTTGGCAGTGCCGGGCGTTGAGACTGGCTTGTTGAACCCGCGTAATACCTGGGCTGACAAGGCTGCTTACGATGAAGCGGCTAAGGCGTTGGCTGGGTTGTTTGTAGAGAACTTCAAGAAGTTTGAAGTGAGTGATGCGATTAAGGCTGCTGGGCCTAAGTTGTAAGGTTTGGTCTGAAGCAATAAAAGAGCCGCCCTTCGGGGCGGCTTTTTTGTGGGCGCTGTTCAGGTTTTCAGGTGCAGAACAAACGCACCGACCAAGACCAAAACAACACCGAGCACTTGTATCTTGGCCAACCGCTCCTTGAAAAACACATAACCTAAAATCGCCGCAATCCCACCCGACAATGTGCTGATCACGGTCACTACCGATACGGATCCGGCCACCGCACCCTAAGCGAATGACGAAAAACCACCCAGATTCATCAGGCTCGCACCCGTCAGCGTCATGCAGTTTTTCAGGGGCGGGATTTTCAAGCCGTCCTTTATTTTGATGACCATGAGCACCAGCACGATCAGCCCAACAAGATAGGCGAGCCACAGCATTGTCACGGGCCCGAGAACAGGTAGGACGAAATGGCCTTGCAGCCAAAAACTGGTGCCGTAGAACACGGCAGCCAACAACGCATAGGTAATCGAACTGCTGGCTTGTGTGGTGTGTGGAATCTTCGAATCAGAGTGAATGCTGGAGAGGATGACCCCGAGCACGCACAAGGCGATGCACAGCAACTGGATCAGGTTGATCTGTTCGCCTCCGGCCCAGGACAGCAACGTCGTCACCACACCGTAGGACGTCACCAGCGGCGCGACAATAGAGGCTTTGCCAAGGGCGAAGGCTTTGGACAAGGCCAGGGCGCCGGACACGGTCAGGATGGCGGCGCCGATGCCAATCAACCAGACAGTGAGTGGTGCAGCCATGGATTTGAAGATGAAGCTGGGAACGGCGATCAGCAGCAGGCTCATGATCGTGAAGCCCAGCGCCTGCCCGAAATACACGGCGCGTTTGACGCCGACTGCGCGGGCATTCAAGCCCACCAGAAAATCCGTACCGCCCCAGAGCAGGGCGGCGAGTAAGCCCATCAGTACGTCCACGCTATGTCCTTATAGGTGTGTTTGGGGAGCACATCGTAACCTTTGGGTCGGAAGTATCGATAGCCGGTGAAATCGAGGGGATCGATTTCTCAGTATCAAAGCCTCGCTCGCGCCCCAATCTACATGCCTCGCTATGTGTTGGATTCAGGTTTCTTTTTTTTTGTAAATAAAGCGGAGAAAGCGTGGGTATTCAGTGGGAAGTCATCCGGGTCAAACCCGATGTAATCCGACTCACGAATAACATGACCTATCTGAGAGCCGGATGGTTTGCTTACCTTGGCGGCAATGTCGTTTTGTTCACGCTTGGCTTTTTTTAACTTTGGCCTAGAGGCTCGAGTTAACTGAGCGTCTTGCAATCGACGTCCCATCTCGTCGGATTCGGCAATCTTGTTCAGGTCTTGCTCCAGACTCAATACCTGCATAACCGACAGATACGCCCCCATCGTCACTCCAGCGCCACCAGACTCCAGTGAACGCAAGGTCATGACAGACATGCCCGCCCGCTCTGCCACCATTTTGGCGGTAAGCCTTCGACGTAAACGAGCCAGTTTCAGGCGTTCGCCGAACTCGGTAAGCAGTCGTTTGGTACGAGGAAGCAGTGGCGCTGTTTTTCTAGCCATGCGGCTAATATTCCTTCACTTCTGAGGTGATAGCGCCAGAATAATTGCAGTTATGCGGGCCTGTTGAGTCGCAACACCTGCTTTATTGGCCTTCTATTTCCTGTGTATCCCAGCGTTGCGATTTGACTGCTTGGTAAAGCATGCCGATGGTCAGCGGGACTTTGTCGCCGCGCCCCTTGGCTCTGCGCTTGAGATGCACATCGAATCCTTCCGGCTGGAAGTAGCGATAAGCGTCGTAGTCGATGAAGTCGATCCCGAACTGTTCTTCCAGCGCTTCCATCAGGTTTTGCGCGTCAGCGCCGTCGCAGCCGAGGTCGAAGTTGATCGAGGTGGCGAGGCTGATGGTTTTGCGTTCGGGCAGGCCGAGTTCTTCGTGCAATAACTGCATGAGCAGGTGCATGGCATGGTCGTCGGGGAAGTTGGGGGCGAGGTTCATGGTGCGTCTTCCGTCAGGGGCATTTCGATGAGTTGGATTAAGCCTGATTTCGCGGCGTGTCGGATGTTGATCCGTGCTGTGAACATGGTGTTTGCGGGAAGGTTGGCGCTCGCCGCGTAGGACTTCGTTCATCTGTTGCACACTTTCCATTAGCTCATCAAAAAACATGCTCATGGTTATCCTCAGATGTTGATCGTTCCCACGCTCCGCGTGGGAATGCAGCCCGGGACGCTCTGCGTCCCAAGAGCCGAACGCGGAGCGTCCGTTGAGGCATTCCCACGCGGAGCGTGGGAACGATCTTCGCTGGGTGTCAGGTGGGTGCTTTCCAGCCCATCATGCGTTGTTGGGCGACTTTGAGTAGGTCGCAGCCGTCTTGGCTGAGCAGGTAGAGCGCGTGGGTGATGTGGGGGATGTCTTCGACGTCGCCGTGTTTGAAGCAGGTGCAGTGCAGGGTTTTTAGGAGGTCGCTGGAGGCTCGGATTCGCTGTAGGGCGGCTTCGAGGATGTCCTGGGGATTGGCCTCTGTGTCGATGATCAGGGGCGGGGAATCGGTGAGGTTGGTTTGGAGTGGGAGGTAACGATTGTCTGTGAACGGAGTCCAGCTATTCATGATGTGTAATCTCGAAATGCGTCAGAAGTTACCGCCGCCATCGTGACCAAGCGATGGGAGGCGACTGTGTTCGGGTTGGTCAACCGGTGAGATCACACGCTTACCCGGCACGCCCGAAGACGTCCCAAACACAGCCGCCATTAAGCGTGCTGACGCAAAAGCGCCGGCAGCATACAACGGGTTGCGTGCGTAGATCTAATACGGGTGACCAAGCCCGAATCGCTGATTTGGCAGCGACAGTCACGACTATAGAGATGGGCTGCGGGGCCGCGATAGAAGACAAGGAGTCTTCGCGTGTAGGAACGGGACGAAGCTTTGATAGGCCGTTCCTACCGTTTCGCCGACCTTTTAAACACGTCGTGTTTTTTTACTGCCAGACGCATCAACGAATATCCTGATACGACCCCTTATCCATCTTCAAACCCGCCGCCAACCCCGCCGCCGGAGCATAACCCGTGCCTTTCACCGCCGAGAAATTAACCCCTTTGCTCCCCAGCGAAACATAGCGCTCGCCCTTATCCAGATCGGTGAAGTACGTGTACGAGCACTTCTGCATCGCCACGTATTTCGCTTCGGCGCTGGCCATGGTGTTGTGCATGTTCTCCAGGTCCGCCTGAGTCAGGTTGAGGGTTTTGTTCAGCGGGACGCCCCAGCGCTTGAGGCAGACTTCGGCGAAGTGGCGGACGATCAGGCTCGGTTCGGCCAGGACTTTCGGGCCACTGACGCCGTCGGCGGAGGCGTTGCCGACCAAGGTGCCGTGGCGGCCGGGCATCGGGTAGATGTGGGTTTTGGTCAGGGCGGAGGTTTCCGGAATGACGCAGCAGAAGCCTTTCGAGCGTTCGTCGCGGGCGTAGAAGGCCACGTACTCTTTGACGTTCTTGTTCAGTTTGACTTTGTCATCCTGGAAGTTGGAAATACCCGGCACAGGATCAATGGCAAAGATATTGACTGGAATGTCTCGCAGTTGAATATCGTTGTACAGTGCGTTGGCCATCATGTGGCAACTAATGCCGCCGCGACTCCAGCCGACCAAGTTAATCTGAGTTGGAATAACGCCGTCCTTGCGGAATTTTTGAATAATTACTTCCTGTAGTGCCTGTTGACTAACGGTTCGGTCGCCGTAGTCATATTTTCGCCACATCCACGAACCCTCGATACTGACGTCTTCGATGGGGATCCCGGCTGCTTTCAATCGGTTGTATTCCGCTTCCGTCAGTTTTACCCGCTGCCAGTCACACTTGCCTTTGACAATGTTGATGGCGTGTTTGACGTTCTCTTCCCAGCCCTTGCCGAACAGGGTGCCGCTGAGGCCGTAGTCCTTGGATTGGGTGAACAGTTCGTCGGCTTGCAGGTTGCTGGTGCCTGGGCCGTCGACCACGATCCACTCGGCAAACTCGCGACCGGCATGATGGGAGGCCAGTGTGGAAACCAGTTCACCGTTCCAGTAAGCAGCGTTTGTGTTGTCGAATTTAGTCGAGCCGGTACCGCAAAAGAAAATAGTTAATGTCGTCATTGTTAAACTCTTGGTTAGTTAAAAGAGTCTGCAGACTAAGTTCGGCTGGATAAATAATAAAGCGGTGAGTTGTTGCGGACTTTGTATTAAGGTTTGATTCTTGTTTTTGCAACTTCCAGAAGTTGGTGTCCGTCTTGGGTTAATAAGTAAAGTGCATTAATGATGTGTGGAATGTCCTTGATGTCCGCTTCATTAAAACTCTGGCAATAAAGTGTCTCAAGCAAGTTGCTGGCGGCGCGGATGCGTTGGCGGGCGGCGTCGAGGATTTCGTGCGGGTCGGCCTCGGTATCGATGACCAGGACGGGAGTGTCGCTGTAGCTGGACTTGAGCGGGCGATAGCGGTCGGATTGCGATTGGAGCGTGTTCATCAAGGTTTGTCCTGTGCGAAATCACGGCCGGCCGAGACACTGTTTCAGCCGCGCCAAAGACTATAAAAGGGCACTACACGGCGGGGCAATAGGGCTGCGATGGACAGGATTCGTAGGGGGTTTACCCGTGTTTTAGGACTTGGCCTACGCGTTTACCGAGGTTTTTCAGGGCGAAACCCTTACGAGTAAAATTTCCCACGGGTTTGTCAGGCATTGCGCGGCAAACCTCTGTATGGTGCGCGCCAGAATCTGTAGGGCGTTTCCAAACGTCTGACTCACGCTTAAAGGGAATTAGGTATGCAATGGCTACGTATGGCCTCGATTGTGTTGTTGTGGGCCGGTGTTTGTCGTGTGGTGGGCGCCACTGACGCGGGCGGTTCGATGGTGCAGGCCAATATGGACCGCACCGGTTGGCCGGATGCCCTCACCACCCAGGCCGAAGTCGATACCGCGTCCCGCGCCGAAGTGCTGATGATCGGCAAGGCGTTGCTGGACAGCGAAGCGCTGGACGAACCCGGTCTGAAACAACGTCTGGGCGTGCAGGTGGTGAAGCTCAAGTCTGTGCGACAAGTGCGTGACGGCTTGTGGGATCGCTTGCTCACCACCTACCGCAATGCCAGCCAGAACTGTGATGGCGAACCCTTCTGCCCGCGTGCACGCAGCGTCGCTGATTTGCGCCAATTGGCGGCGGCGTTCACTGGCGAAATCAGCCCGGCTTTTGCGGCATGGGCGAGCAAGAGCCGGGTGTTTCATGAACAGGCGTTGAATGAGCAACTGCGGGTGGCGGTGTTGGTGCCGTAGCCGCTTGGCCCGCCGTCGTCAGGATGTTCGCCAGGCCTGCTGGGCTGAACACTCCAGGGTGTCGCAGGTAGCAAGCAATGGAGGTTCTCCGGGAAACCCATCGCAGCCGCTCAGCAGCAGGGAAGTCAGAAGCAGGGCGAATGCATAAATCGGTTGTTGGCGCATGGTCGTTCCTTGTTCAAATGCCGCGCTCATCAGGCGTCCTGCCGTGATGTGAAGTGCGCGGACGGTGGTTGTGCGCCGAAGACCTTACCGTCCGATTGAGCTGAATCGCCAGGCACAAAGTGTTTCGTTTGTTTCAACCTGTGGCAAAGGTGCCTTGGGCGAAGGCTGTATCATCCCGTATCGTTTTGGTCCCCGACCTTTTCTCGACTCGCTGCAATCGCCGGCTAGGCTTTTGGCATCGCAGCAGTCAACGGAGTGACAGCTTATGCACAACACCCTGGAACAGGTTTTCGGTTATCCACAGTTTCGGCCCGGCCAGGAGGCAGCGGTCAGCGCGGTGTTGGCCGGGCGCTCGGCGGCGGCGATTTTCCCCACCGGGTCGGGCAAGTCCCTGTGTTATCAATTGCCGGCGCTGTTGCTGCCGCACCTGACATTGGTGGTGTCGCCACTGCTGGCGCTGATGCAGGATCAGTTGGCGTTCCTGCAACGCCACGGCATCTCGGCGGGCAGTATCGATTCGGCCCAGAGCCGCGACGACGCCAGTGATGTGATGGCCCGGGCCAAGTCGGGCGAGCTGAAGATTCTGATGATTTCCGTGGAGCGCCTGAAGAACGAGCGCTTCCGTAATTTCCTGCAGCAAGTGCCGATCTCGCTGCTGGTGGTGGACGAGGCGCACTGCATCTCGGAATGGGGCCACAACTTCCGCCCCGACTACCTCAAGCTCCCGGACTATCAGCGTCAGTTCAACATTCCCCAGGCCTTGCTGCTGACCGCCACCGCGACGCCGAAGGTGATCGCGGACATGGAGGCGAAATTCGCCATCGCGCCCGAAGACGTGGTGACCACTGGTTTCTATCGCCCTAACCTCAATCTGTTGGTGGAACCGGTGCGCGGCCAGGACAAGCGCCGACGCCTCGTCGAGTGGATGAGCCAGCGTCCCGGCCAGCCGAGCATCGTCTACGTCACCCTGCAGAAAACCGCCGAGCACATTGCCGAGCATCTGGGCCGCAACGGCATTCAAGCCGAGGCCTATCACGCCGGTTTGCCCCACGAGCAACGGGAAGGCATCCAGAAGCGCTTCATGGGCGGCCAGTCCAATTGCATTGTCGCCACCATTGCGTTCGGCATGGGCATCGACAAGAGCGATATCCGCAACGTCGTGCATTTCGACCTGCCCAAATCCATCGAAAACTACAGCCAGGAAATCGGTCGCGCCGGGCGTGACGGGCAGCCCTCCGACTGCCTGGTATTGGCCAACCGCGACAGCCTCAACGTGCTGGAAAACTTCGTCTACGGCGATACGCCGGAGCTGGATGGCATTCGCTGCGTCCTCGATGAGTTGCAAGCCGCCGCGCCCGAAGGGCAGTGGGAGTTTTTGCTGGGGCCGTTGGCGGATCAGAGCAACATTCGCCAGTTGCCGCTAAAGACCTTGCTGGTGCAATTGGAGCTGCGCGGAATCATCGCCCCGCGTTACGCCTATTACGCGGAATACCGTTTCAAATATTTGCAGGAACCGGAGGCTTTGCTCGCTCGTTTCGAGGGTGAGCGCAAGGATTTCGTCGCGGCGATTATCCAGACCTCTGCGCGCGCGCGGACTTGGGCGACGGTGAATTTTGATGCGCTGTACGAGCAGCATTCGGCCGAGCGTAATCGGGTGGTCAAGGCGCTGGATTATTTCCAGGAGAAGGGTTGGGTCGAGCTGGAAAGCAAGCAGATGACCGAGGTCTACAGCCTGCTGCAAACCGGTTTTGATGCCCAGGCGCTGAGCGAAGAATTGCACGCCTATTTCACCCGCCACGAACAAACCGAGATCGCACGGATCCACGCGATGCTCGATCTGTTCGCTACCGATCACTGCCTGGGCTATCGCCTGGCTGAATACTTCGGCGACGAAAACGCGCCGCGCCAGTGCGGGCATTGTTCGGTGTGCCACGGGGATGTGGCGCGGCTGCCAGCACCGCCGGAATTACCGGCGCTTGTGGATAAAAACTTTGATGCCCTGTGCGGCGACTTTATCCACAGGCATGAGCAGCACACCGGGTATTTTCCGTCGGCGGAGCGGGTGACGCGGTTTTTGTGCGGGATCAGTGTGCCGCTGTTTACCAAACTCAAGGCACGGACGATCCCGGGGTCGGGTGCGCTGGAGGATTATCCTTACGCCGAAGTGCGGGAGTGGGCGCAGGCGCACCTCTGACGGCTGAGTTCCGACCGATCGTTCCCACGCTCCGCGTGGTAACGCCTCAACGGACGCTCCGCGTTCGGTTTTGGAGGGGACGCGGAGCGTCCCGGGTTGCATTCCCACGCAGAGCCTGGGAACGATCAACAGAGGGCGGTGGTGCGAGCTTATCCATCCGCTGAATGTTGCTCATCACACGAATAAATTTCAAAAACGTGCGATGGCTGACTATGGTGAAAGCTGTCTTTGGATCGCCAACAAGAGAACAACAATGAGCCAGACGCCGTTCAATATTCAGCGCGCCGCCGTGATCGGTGCGGGCACCATGGGCCGTGGCATTGTCATGTGCCTGGCCAACGCCGGGGTGCCGGTGCAGTGGGTCGATAACAATCCGCAGATGCTTGAACAGGCGCTGGCTGCCGTCGCGGACACCTATGCCCACAATGTGCGCCAGGGGCGGATCGATCAGGCTGAAGCCGATGCGCGCATCGCGCGAGTGACCAGCGCGGCGGATTACGCGGCGATTCGCGATGTTGATCTGGTGATTGAAGCGGTGTACGAAAACCTCGAGCTGAAGCAGAAGATCTTCCGCGAGCTCGACGGTTTGCTCAAACCGGAAGCGATTCTGGCCAGCAACACCTCGGCGCTGGACATCGACGCGATTGCCGCCGCCACGCGCCGGCCGCAACAAGTGCTGGGCCTGCACTTCTTCAGCCCGGCGCACATCATGAAACTGCTGGAAATCGTTCGCGGCGCGCAAACCGCTCCGGCGGTGCTTGAGGCTGCGCTCGATCTGGGCAAGCGCATGGGCAAGGTCAGTGTAGTGTCGGGCAACTGCCATGGTTTTATCGGCAATCGCATGCTGCATACCTACGTGCTCGAGGCGCGCAAGATGCTGCTTGAAGGCGCTTTCCCCTATCAGGTGGACGCGGCGCTGCAAGGCTTCGGTTTCGCCATGGGGCCGTTTCGCATGTACGACGTGGTCGGCATCGATCTGGAATGGCGTGCCCGCGAATTGGCCGGTAAAGGTCAGGATGCGCCGGAGGTGCAGGTCGACAATCGGCTCTGCGAGTTAGGACGTTTCGGCCAAAAAAGCGGCGACGGTTATTACCACTACGAGCCCGGCAGTCGGCAGGCTGAGCACGATGAGAGTGTCGATGCGCTGGTGCTGGAGGTCAGCGAGGGTTTGGGCTTCCAGCGGCGTGAGATCGGGCCTGAGGAGGTGCTGGAACGCTGCTTGCTGGCACTGGTCAACGAAGGGGCGAAGATCCTGGAGGAAGGCATTGCCGGATCGGCCCATGACATCGAT
The DNA here is from genome assembly GCF_012935755.1 of Pseudomonas sp. ADAK2. Taxonomy (GTDB): domain Bacteria; phylum Pseudomonadota; class Gammaproteobacteria; order Pseudomonadales; family Pseudomonadaceae; genus Aquipseudomonas. Next base: position 4,145,889 of record NZ_CP052862.1, on the reverse strand, counting down.
CTGGTTTACCTTTACGGCTACGGCTTCCCGGCGGACAAGGGCGGGCCGATGGCTTGGGCGGATCAGCAGGGCTTGGCCGATATTCATCAGCGGTTATTGACGCTGGAGACCCGACAGGGTGATCAGTGGAAGCCGGCGCGGTTGATTGGCGAGTTGGCGGCGGTGGGTAAGGGGTTTGCTGACCGGTAGACTCCGCCTGTTTGATCGTTCCCATGCTCCGCGTGGGAACGCCTCCATGGACGCTCTGCGTCCGCTGTTGGGACGCGGAGCGTCCCGGGCTGCATTCCCACGCAGAGCGTGGGAACGATCTTCGAGAAACCCATGAACCAACGCACCGACTACCCGCACTTCCAGCCGATCACCACCCGCTGGCACGACAACGACGCCTACGGCCACGTCAACAACGTCACCTACTACAGCTTTTTCGACACCGCCGTGAACACCTACCTGATCGAAGTCGGCGGGCTGGATATCCATGACGGCGAAGTGGTGGGTTTTGTCGTGAGTTCGGCGTGCGATTACTTTGCGTCCATCGCGTTCCCGGATCGGATCGAGATCGGCCTGCGGGTCGGCAAGTTGGGCAACAGCTCGGTGCAATACGAACTCGCCGTGTTCAAGCAAGGGGAAGATGAAGCCTGTGCCGCCGGGCGTTTTGTGCATGTGTTTGTGGATCGGGCGTCGAATCTGCCGGTGGCGATTCCAGCCGGGTTGCGCGGGGCACTGGAGCGGTTGGTGGTTTGACGGGCAAAAAAAATCGCAGCCCTGGGGCTGCGATTTTTGATCTATCTACCTGCGAAGCCGTTCAGGCCTCAGCGATGACGATAGTATTTGTGATGCTTGCGGTGGCCATAGGCATGACCGCGACCGCGGTGATCATCACGGTAGTAACGACGGTCATCACGACCGCGATAAGAGCGACGATCGTCATCCTCATCGCTCTTGTTGCCCATGTAGTTACCCAACGCGCCACCCGCGCCGCCGCCGGCTGCGGAGCCGATCAGGCTGCCGGTGCTACCGCCCACGCTGCGGCCGACCACGTTACCGCCGGCTGCGCCCAACGCACCGCCAATGGCGGCTTCGCCACGGCTGCGTTTGTCTGCGCCGACGGCACTACCACCCGCGCCGCCCAGGGCCGCGCCGATGGTGGAACCTGTATTGCCGCCTAGTGACTGACCGACGACCGAGCCCAGAACCCCGCCCAATGCGCCGCCCACACCTGCTTCGGTGGTGCCTCCGGCAGAAGCGAAGCCACTGGCCAGGCTAAGGGACAACAAGAGAATCGAGGAGAACTTCATAGAGGAACCTCAAGGGGATGACGGCGCGATCCTGAGGCTGTGTCCTGATTGTGACAATCAAAATCCGACGAGTAACACGACTTGTACACAATTCTATAAGTTACTGTTTTTTGGGCGGAACTTAAGGCTTTTTCGCCGGTCTTTAGCTACTTCGGATAGGCCGTTTCTTTGCAGAAACGGCCTTTTTTGTGGGCGATTGGAAAGTATTTCCAGCGATCGTTCCCACGCGCGTGGGAACGATCAGGTCAGGCCGACTTCGCGAAAATCAACCCTGTCTCACTCGCCATCTCCAAGCGGATCGCCACAAACTTCGACGTCGGCGTGTGGCTGCCATCCCCGGTGCTTTCCAGCGGCACCAAGGGATTCACTTCCGGGTAATACGCCGCCGCCTGCCCCGCAGGAATATCAAACGCCAGCAGCGTGAAGCCTTTCACCCGACGCTCACGGCCATCGTCCCAGATCGACACGATGTCAGCCTTCTGCCCCGGCTTGAAGCCCAGGCGAATGATGTCCGCTTCGTTCACGAACAACACATCCCGCTGACCCTTCACCCCGCGATAACGGTCATCAAGACCATAAATCGTGGTGTTGTACTGATCGTGGGAGCGCAACGATTGCATGATCAGGTCCGGCAACACACCCGTGGCACGCGCGCGTTCGTGCACCAGGTCTTTGGGCAAGGCGTTCGCACGGAAATTGGCCCGGCCCGACGGCGTGTTCCACTTGCGCGCGCCGGCACTGTTGCCAAGGTAGAAACCCCCCGGATGTTTCACCCGCTCGTTGAAGTCGCGGAATCCCGGAATGGTGTCGGCGATCAGGTCGCGGATGCGGTCGTAGTCGGCCACCAGCCAGTTCCAGTCCACCGGTTTGCTGCCCAGGGTCGCGGCGGCAATGCCGGCGATGATCGCCGGCTCCGAACGCATCTGGTTCGACAGCGCCTGCAACTGGCCGTTGGAGGCGTGGACCATGCTGAACGAGTCTTCCACGGTGACGGCTTGCGGGCCTTCGGTCTGGATATCGATGTCGGTGCGGCCCAGGCACGGCAGGATCAGCGCTTCTTTACCGTGGGCCAGGTGACTGCGGTTGAGCTTGGTGCTGATTTGAACCGTCAGGTCGCAATTGCTCAGGGCCTGGAAGGTGCGCGGGCTGTCCGGGGTGGCTTGGGCGAAGTTGCCGCCCAGGCCGATGAAGACTTTGGCGCGACCGTCGGCCATGGCGTGAATCGCCTCGACCACGTTGTGGCCGTTGTCGCGCGGCACCTTGAACTGGAAACGGCGTTCCAGGGAGTCGAGGAACGCCACGGGCGGACGTTCGTTGATACCCATGGTCCGGTCGCCCTGCACGTTACTGTGGCCACGCACCGGGCACAGACCGGCGCCCGGCCGGCCGATGTTGCCGCGCAGCAGCATCAGGTTGGCGATTTCCTGGATGGTCGCCACCGAATGACGGTGCTGGGTAATGCCCATCGCCCAGCACATGATGACGTTCTTGCCCTTGGCGTACATGCGCGCCGCTTGTTCGATTTCCAGCAGGGGCAGGCCGGACTGCTTGACGATCTGCTCCCATGGCGTGTCGTCGACGATGCCCAGGTATTCCAGTACGTTGACGCTATGTTCATTGAGGAAGTCGTGGTCGAACACCGCAGGCTCACCGGCCTTCTGCGCATCGCGCTCCCATTGCAGCAGGAACTTGGCCATGCCGCGCATGATCGCCATGTCGCCGCCCAATGCCGGACGGAAGTAGGCAGTGTTGGTCGGCTTGTCGCCGTTGGTCAGCATTTCGATCGGGTGCTGTGGGTGCTGGAAGCGTTCCAGGCCACGTTCTTTCAGCGGGTTGATGCACACCACTTGAGCGCCGCGCTTTACCGCTTCGCGCAGGGGTTCGAGCATCCGCGGGTGGTTGGTGCCAGGGTTCTGGCCCCAGACAAAAATCGCATCGGCGTGTTCGAAATCATCGAAAGTCACGGTGCCTTTGCCAACGCCAACACTCTGTGCCAGCGCCACGCCACTGGCTTCGTGGCACATGTTCGAGCAGTCGGGGAAGTTGTTGGTGCCGAAAGAACGCACGAACAATTGATAGAGGTACGCCGCTTCGTTGCTGGCCCGGCCCGAGGTGTAGAACTCGGCCTGGTTCGGGCTCGACAGGCCCTGCAGATGCTTGGCGATCAAGGCGAACGCGGCTTCCCAACTGATCGGCTTGTAGCGATCGGTTTCAGCGTCGTAGCTCATTGGCTCGGTCAAGCGGCCCTGGTACTCGAGCCAATAATCACTTTGCTCCAGCAGCGAGCTTACGCTGTGCTTGGCGAAGAACGCGCCATCGACACGTCGTTTGGTCGCTTCCCAGTTCACCGCTTTGGCGCCGTTCTCGCAGAACGCCACCATGCCGGCTTCATTGGAGTCGCCCCAGGCGCAACCGGGGCAGTCAAAGCCGCCGTTCTTGTTGGTCTTGAGCATCATGCGCAGGTTTTTCAGCGCGTTGTCGCTGGTCAACCAGGCCCGGGCCACGCTGGCCAGCGCGCCCCAACCACCGGCCGGACCCTTGTAAGGCTTGTAACGCGGAACGGGTTTCTGGTCGGCTTGATTGTGTTGACTCACGCTTGATTCTCCAACGCAGGGCTGTAGACCCGCGGCGCACTTTTTTGCGGCAGGTGGATGAGGTTGAGGTTGTGACGACGGGCCCATTGCACGGCAAGGCCGGTGGGCGACGACAGGCTGACCAGGGTTTGAATCCCTGCGCGCAGCACTTTCTGGATCAATTCGAGGCTGCAACGGCTGGTGACAATCGCCAGGCCGCCGGTGGTCGGGATGTTTTGCCGGATCAAGCCGCCGATCAGCTTGTCGAGGGCGTTGTGCCGGCCGATGTCTTCGCGACCCATCAACAACTCGCCCTGGCCGTTCATGAACACCGCTGCATGCACCGCGCCGCAATGCTGGCCCAACGGCTGAAATGCGCCGATGCGTTGGCGCAAACCGTCGAGCCATTCGGCCGGCGGCAACGGGGCGCCGGGCAGCACTTTGAGGTCGGGCAACGCCTGCTCCACCGCTTCCACGCCGCAGAGCCCGCAACCGCTGGTGCCGGCCAGTTGCCGACGTTGCTGCTTGAGGTTCCAGAAGGCGCGGTTGGCGATGGTCACTTGCGCGTATTGCGCCGACCCCGAGCCGCTGAGTTGCAGGTCATAAATGTCGGTGGCGTCTTCGATGATGCCGCTACCGAGGCTGAAGCCGACGATGAAGTCTTCCAGGTCTGTGGGGGTAATCAGCATCACAGCCTGGCTGATGCCGTTATAGGCGATCGCCAACGCGACCTCCTCGGCCAGCGCGGTGCTGTCCGATTCACTACATGGAAGATCGCTGTAACTGTAAGTCTGGCTTGCGGCTGGCGCGGGCGTTTCAAGTGCGGGCGCCGCGCTTGCAGGGCGCTTGGCGTTCATGGCATCACCGACGGTTTAATCAGTTGTAAGACTAGGCGCGTCAACATGTCGCGTCTAATCACTAGTACTGATGTACCGATAGATGACGTCGATCAAGAACCCGTCAGCGATTTCTGATAGATCGCAAAACACGCTTCCGCCAGGGCCGATCGCGGGGCGCTGCGACGCATGATCAGTCCCAGCCGGCCAAGGGTCTGGGCGTTTTCGATGGGTTGCAGGCGCAAATGGTCGGTGAGATTTTCCAGGCCGCCGTCCAAGGGCATCACCGCACAACAGAAGCCGCCGTGCACCGCTTGTAACAACTGGTGGACTGCGTCGGTTTGCAGCAACGGCTGTGGCGTCAGCCCACGGCTGTGGAAGTTGTGGTCGATGGACTGGCGAAAGTGCATGCCGCTGGTGAGCATGCCCAAGGGCAGTTCAATCAGCGATTCCCAACTCAGCGGCGCCTCGCCAAAGGTGTAGAAACGCTGGTCGTAGAGCAGGCCCATACGGGTTTCGCTGAACGCCAGGGAATCGAAACGCTCGCCGTCGAGACGCTCCAGGTAGGACACGCCGAGGTCCAGCCGATTGTTCGCCAGTTGTTCGAGGATCTGCTCGGAACTCAGCGCCGAGAGTTCGAAGCGCAGGTTCGGGTGTTCGGCGTGCAGGCGTTGCATCAACGGCAGCGGATCGAAGCTCGACAGCGGCACCACGCCCAGGCGCAACGTACCGACAAGATTGCCGCGACACGCCGCCGCTTCGGCCTGCAAACCGTCATAAGCGGCCAACACCGTGCGTGCCCAGGCCAGCACCCGTTCGCCCGGCGCGGTGAAACCTTCGAAGCGTTGGCCGCGATTGACCAGCGGCAGTTCGAGTTCTTCTTCGAGGCTGCGCAGGCGCATGGACAGGGTCGGTTGGGTGATATGACAGCGCGCGGCGGCTTGGCCGAAGTGTCGGGTTTCGTCGAGGGCGATGAGGAATTTGAGCTGCTTGATGTCCATCTTCGCTCCAGGGCGTGGGCAGGGTTTGCGATTCTAGCGCTTGCGAGGGGGTGGGGTCATTGGTCGGCTGGGAACCAGTGTGTGCGGGCTTGGTCTAGTCTTTTGCGTCTGGACCCTTATCCCATGGAGAGAACACGATGAGCCTTTTCAGCTTTTTAAAAGATGCCGGTGAAAAAATCCTGGATGCGCTGACGCCTGACAAGGCCGAAGCCAACAGCGAGGCGTTGACCAAGCACGTCAAGGATGCACTGACGGGCATCGACACTTCCAAAATCCAGGTGAAAGTCGAAGGCGAGAAAATCATCGCCACCGGCGAAGCCGCCAGTCAGGAAGAGAAAGAAAAAATCCTCCTGGCCCTTGGTAACGTGGCCGGTATCAGCGGTGTGGATGACCAGATCACGGTGACCGGACCGGTGGCCACCCCGGCGAAGTTCGTCACGGTCGAGAAGGGCGACACGCTCAGCGCGATTTCCAAGCGTGTGTATGGCGATGCCAACAAGTACAACAAGATCTTCGAGGCGAACAAGCCGATGCTCAAGGATCCGAACAAGATCTATCCGGGTCAGTCGTTGCGGATTCCTGAGTAACCCCCACTCGATCGTTCCCACGCGGGGCGTGGGAACGATCAGGTGCAGGCAATTCGATCTATCTACAACCCTTCAATCAACTCCCGATAATCGACCACCGCCGCAAACTCCGCCGTGTCCTTCGGCCCTTTGCGACTGTCCGGCTCGCTCACGGCCAACAGATGCGCCACACCAAAATGGCGCGCACTGCGCAGGATCGGCAACGTATCGTCGATAAACAGGCTGCGCGCCGGATCGAAACCGATGTCCGCCTGCAAGGCATCCCAGAACTGCGGGTTTTCCTTGGCAAAACCGTAATCGTGGGAGCTGATCAAACGCTCGAAATACGGCGCCAGTTCAATCCGTTCCAGCTTGAGTGACAGCGAATCGCGATGGGCATTGGTGATCATCACCACACGCTTGCCGGCCTGCTTGATCGCCGCCAGAAAGGTGTCGGCATCCGGACGCAGGGCAATCAGGTGCGCGGTTTCCAGTTTCAGTTCGCGTACCGGGATTTTCAGCTCGGCGCTCCAGAAGTCCAGGCAGTACCACTGCAACTGCCCGGCGTTGCGCTCGAACAGCGGCTGCAATTCCATTTCCGCCATGGCCCGGCTCACTCCGTGCAACTCGGCATAACGCTGGGGCAGGTGTTCCATCCAGAAATGGTTGTCGTAGTGCAGGTCCAGCAGCGTGCCGTCCATGTCCAGCAGAACGGTGTCGATGTCGCGCCAGGGCAGCGGGGACATAAAAAACTTCTCCAGCGGTAAAAAAGATATCCGAGGTCAACAATCAGGATAGGCCGGGTATAGTAACCCGCTTACGCCAAGGAGCCTTTTATGCGCCAGAAACCCACCGTCCTCGCCCGCGAGATTGTCGCCACCAGCCGTTTGTTCTGCGTCGAAGAGCTGAAGCTGCGCTTTTCCAATGGCGTGGAGCGCACGTACGAGCGCCTGGTCGGCAAGGGCGCCGGGTATGGCGCGGTGATGATCGTGGCGATGCTCGATGCGGACCACGCGGTGCTGGTCGAAGAATATTGCGGCGGCACCGATGAATACGAACTGTCCTTGCCCAAAGGCTTGATCGAGCCGGGCGAAGACGTGCTGGCCGCGGCCGAGCGCGAGCTCAAGGAAGAGGCCGGATATGGCGCGCGTCAGTTGGAGCATCTGACTGAGTTGTCGTTGTCGCCCGGTTATATGAGCCAGAAGATCCAGGTGGTCTTGGCCACCGATCTGTACGAAGAACGCCTGGAGGGCGACGAGCCTGAGCCGATGGGCGTGGACAAGGTCAACCTGCGCGAGTTGTCGGGCCTGGCCCAGAATCCAAAATTTACCGAGGGCCGTGCCTTGGCGGCGTTGTATCTGGCCCGTGACCTGCTGACCCAGCGTGGGGTGTTTTTGCCATGAAGTTGAATTTCCCCCATCCGTTGATGGCGCCAGTGGTTGAGCTGGCGTTGAAGGCCGGCGAAGTCATCCTGCCGTTCTGGCGCACCGACACTGCCGTGACCGCGAAGTCTGATGATTCGCCGGTCACCGCCGCCGACCTCGCCGCCCATCATCTGATTTTGGCCGGGCTGACGGCACTGGACCCGAGCATCCCGGTGCTGTCCGAAGAAGACGCCGACATCCCCCAAAGCGTGCGCGCCGGGTGGCAGCGTTGGTGGCTGGTGGACCCGCTGGACGGGACCAAGGAGTTCATCTCCGGCAGCGAAGAATTCACCGTCAACATCGCGTTGATCGAACAGGGCCACGTGGTGTTTGGCGTGGTGTCGATGCCGACCAACGGGCGTTTCTACGTCGGCGGCGCCGGGCTGGGTGCGTGGCGGGGCGATCAGGGCGAAACGCCGTTGCCGATCCAGGTGCGCGACGTACCGGCGGCGGGCGAGGCGTTTACCGTAGTGGCCAGTCGTCGGCACTCCAGCCCGGAGCAGGAGCGGTTGCTGGCGGGGCTGAGCGAAAGCCTGGGTGAGTTGCAGTTGGCGAATTTCGGCAGCTCGCTGAAATTCTGCATGTTGGCGGAAGGGGCGGCGGATTGTTATCCGCGACTGGCGCCGACTTCGCAGTGGGACACGGCGGCGGCGCAAGGTGTGCTGGAAGGGGCGGGCGGTGAGGTGCTGGATTTGAGCGGCGCGCCGTTTTGTTATCCGGCGCGGGAATCGTTGTTGAATGAGTTTTTCCTGGCACTGCCGGCGAAGGCTGCGTGGCGTGAGAAATTGTTGGCGTTGGCTCGTAACTAAGATCGTTCCCACGCTCCGCGTGGGAATGCCTCAAGGGACGCTCCGCGTTCCAATGGGACGCGGAGCGTTCCGGGCTGCATTCCCACGCAGAGCGTGGGAACGATCAGTTGTCAGCGGTGCAGGACGTACTGCCCGGTAAACGTCACCGCATCTTCCTCACTCCCCACATTCACAATCCGCGAATGCAGCGTCAACCGCGCCCGGCCATAACGTGTGTACATCGCCAGAAACTTCTTCCAGGTCACCGCCCCCGGTGCCTGGCATATCGCTATGGCATCGCTGGTCACCGGCAGTGGGTAATTGATCTGCCCTTCCTGAATCACGATGTGCCCGTCTTCAATCCCTTCTTCACGCAAGCGCAAATGCAGCCAGCCCCAGCCCGCCAGTACCGCGCCGCAATACAGGCTGCCGCCAAACATGGTGCTTTTGTGATTGACGTTGGCCTCCAGCGGCAAATGCAGGCGCAGTTGCTGGTCGTGCCAGTCGAGCACCCTGAGGCCCATGTCCCGCGTGAGGGGAATGTCGTGGTGGAGAATCGATTCCAGGTGACGACTGTCGCGGCTCATGCACGGGTCTCTTGTTTGAAGATGATGATTGGACGGTAGCTCAATCGAGGTCATCGGTGTGGCTGTGGGCGCCGCCGTCGGCGAAGTTCAGCCCGTGCTTGCGCAGTTTGTCGTGCAGGGTCTTGCGCGGAATGCCCAGGGCTTCGGCGAGGCTGCGTACCGAGCTGTGAGAGCGCGCCAGTTCGGCGGCAATCAGGGTTTTCTCGAAGTTTTCCACCTGCTCGCTGAGCCCGCCGCTGACCACGTCGACCGTGGTGCTGACGCCGCCGTCCGGGGCGCTGTTGTCCAGCGCCAGCTCCAGGCCGAGGGCAAAGCGTTCAGCGGCGTTTTGCAGTTCGCGCACGTTGCCCGGCCAGGTGTGGCGCAGCAGCAAGGCCCGTTGCCCCGGTTGCAGTTCGTGGGGTGGCAAACCGTGGCGGGTGCTGGCTTCGTCGGCGAAATGCTGGAACAGCATCAACGCATCTTCGCCGCGTTCTCGCAGCGGCGGAATGCGCAACGGCGCGACGTTCAGCCGGTAATACAAGTCGGCGCGGAAACGGCCCTGATCGGCGGCCTGGCGCAGGTCTTCCTTGGTGGCGGCGATGACGCGGATATCCAGCGGAATCAGCTGATTGCCGCCCAACCGTTCGACCACCCGTTCCTGCAACATGCGCAGCAACTTCACCTGCACGTCCAGGCTCATGCTTTCGATTTCATCGAGGAACAGCGTGCCGCCATTGGCGAATTCGAACTTGCCGATGCGGCGTTTTTGCGCGCCGGTAAACGCGCCGGGCTCGTGACCGAACAGCTCGCTTTCCACCACCGATTCGGCCAGTGCCCCGGCGTTGATCGCCACGAACGGACCGTTACGGCGACTCGACAGATCATGCAGCGCCCGGGCCACCACTTCTTTGCCGGCACCGGTTTCGCCGAGGATCAGCACGTCAGCCTTGGTCGCCGCCAAGGCCCCGATTTGCTCGCGCAAACGCAGCATCGGCGCTGAGTGCCCGACCAGTCGAGCGCTTAGCTCATTGCGATCGCTCAGGGCCAGACGCAGGCTGCGGTTGTCCAGCACCAACCGGCGCAAGGCCAGGGCGCGGCGCACGCTGTCGAGCAGGGCGTCGCTGGCGAAGGGTTTTTCCAGAAAGTCATAAGCCCCGGCGCGCATCGCCTGTACCGCCAGCGGCACATCACCGTGGCCGGTGATCAGCAGCACCGGCAACTCCGGGTCCTGGGCGTGCAGTTCGCTCAGCAGTTCGAGGCCGTCCATGCCGGGCATGCGGATGTCACTGACCACCACGCCCGGCCAGTCGCGCTCCAGTTGCCCGGCCAGGCCCTTGGCTTCGGCCAGCGGCAGGATTTTCAGGCCGGCCAGGTCCAGGGTCTGGCTCAGGGCCTGGCGCAAGTGCGGATCATCGTCGATCAACACGACCTGGATGCGGTTATCGATGGTCATGCACTTCGGTCCTCGGACGGTTGCAGGCTCACGCCGGGCGCGCCTGCGCGTAGCTTCAGGGTAATCAGGGCGCCGCCTTCCTTGTGGTTGGAGAACGACAGTTCACCCCCGAAGGCGCGCATCAACGTGTCACAAATCGCCAGCCCTAACCCGAGTCCTTGAGTGCGGGTCTTGGTGGTGTAGAACGGCTCGCTGGCGCGACCCAGGGCTTCCATGCAAAACCCGGGGCCGTTGTCGCGAATGTACAGGTTGACGCCATCGGCGGTGGATTGGGCACTCAACCAGAGCTTACGCGGCGGACCTTTTTCGGTCAGGGCGTCGAGGGCGTTGGCCAGCAGGTTGCCGAGCACCTGACGCAAACGGGTTTCCCCGGCCTCGACCCACAACGTGGCAGCGGGCAAGTCGCGGATCAACTCGACTTCCATGCTGCGGCGACGTTTGGCCAGCAATGCCAGGGCATCGTCCAGCGCCGGTTGCAGGGCAACGCTTTCCGGGGCGTGGCGATCACGCCGGGCGAAGGCGCGCAGGTGGGCGATGATCGAGGCCATGCGCCCGGTCAATTCGCTGATCAGCTTGAGGTTGCCGCGGGCATCGTCGGTGCGTTGATGATCAAGTAACACTTCGGCGTTTTCCGCGTAGCTGCGGATAGCCGCCAGCGGCTGGTTGAGCTCATGGCTGATGCTCGCCGACATCGTCCCCAGTGCCGACAACTTGCCGGCCTGGACCAGATCGTCCTGGGCGCGCACCAGTTCCTGCTGAGCGTGTTCGCGCTCCAGCACTTCCTGTTTCAACCGGCGGTTGAGGCCTTCGAGGTCGCTGGTACGCTCGGCCACCCGGCCTTCCAGCTCGCGGCGGGCCTTGGCTTCGAAGGCGATCCGCTCCAGATAATGGCGACGTCGCTGCATCATCAAACCGAGCAGCAACATCAATACAAGCAATGTCGCGCCACCGATGGCCACGACCGTGCGCACCGGGCGGTCGATCAGGGTGCGTGGCGCCAGGATGCTGACGTTCCAGCCGGTTTCCGCGATCGACTGGGTCTGGGTCAGCCAGGCGTTGGGGTTGAGCCTCAACGGCTTGGGATCGCGGGTCGGGTAGGGTTGGATCGCGCTGATGGCTTTGTTCTCGTTGTCACTCAAGACGCGGGTGGAGCGAAAGCGCCACTCGGGCCGCGAAGTGAGAATGACCACGCCGTTGTGATCGGTCAGCAGCAGTTGTTCCGGGGTTTTGCCCCACAGGCTTTCGGTGTGATCGAGATCGACCTTGACCACCAGCACGCCGATGACTTTCTCGCCTTCGCGCACGGCGGCGGCGAAGAAGTAACCGCGCTTGGCCGAGGTGGTGCCCAGCCCGAAAAAGCGTCCGAGACGCCCGGCCATGGCTTCGCTGAAGTACGGCCGGAAGGAAAAATTGCGCCCGACGAAACTGTCATGTTTGTCCCAGTTGGACGCCGCCAGGGTCTTGCCACTGGTGTCCATCAGGTACATGACTTCGGCGCCGGTCTGGGCGCTGATGTTTTTCAGCAGGCGGTTGGCGTTGCCCTGGGTGACGCCATCGTCAGGCGCACCGAGCACGGCGCGCAGGGCGGGCAGGTCGCCGAGGATCTGCGGCAACACTTCATAACGGTGCAGGGTGCCCAGCAGGTTGGCGACGTAGAGGTCGAGGGTCTGACGATTCTGCCCGGCCAGTTCGCTGCGGTAATACCGCTCGGCCAGATGCTGCAGCGGCCACAGCAACGGCGCCAGGCACAGCGCGAGCAGGGCCAGGCTGCGCCAGCGGGGTCTGCGAGGAAGGGTCGGAGTCATGAGCATCGAGCGCCTGGGGGTACAGGCGCATTATGCCTAGGGTTGCGGGCGCAGTCTGCGCGCTCGCGGCCGGCGCGTTGTCGAAGTGAAGATTCAGACAGCGATTCAGGAAAAGACGTCAGCGTCCTTGAAGAACGCAGCCGCTGCATCCTTGCCCGACAGTTTTGGCGCCTCATCCAGCTGCCAGTCGATGCCCAGGTCCGGATCGTCCCAGCGAATGCTGCGCTCGGCCGACGGCGTGTAGTAATTAGTGGTCTTGTAGAGGAACTCGGCGAATTCGCTCAGCACCACGAAGCCGTGGGCGAAACCTTCGGGGACCCACAATTGACGATGGTTGTCGGCGGACAGTCGAACGGCGACCCATTTACCGAAGTGCGGCGAGCTGCGGCGAATGTCTACCGCCACGTCGAGCACTTCACCGGCGGTGACGCGAACCAACTTGCCCTGGGTATTTTCCAGCTGGTAGTGCAGGCCGCGTAGCACGCCTTTTTGCGAGCGGGAATGGTTGTCCTGAACGAACTGCGTGTTCAGACCGGTCGCTTCTTCGAAAGCCTTGGCGTTGAAGCTTTCATAGAAGAAGCCGCGCTCGTCACCAAATACCTTTGGCTCGATGATCAGGACACCGGGCAGGTCGGTGGTGACTATGTTCATGGGTTTTCTCCAGCGATAGGCAATGATGGGGGACATTCTTGCGCAAAGTGCCGACGGGTGCGAGTGCGGCGATGTCTTTTGACCTGTGCTGATTCGGGAGGGGGGTTGCGTATCGCCCCGAGCGGTGGCGATATAAGCGCCTAATAAAATTCCAGGGGTTTTGTATGCCGCTCGCCACGTTGATCCACCGCGCCAGTTTGCCCAGCCCGCAAGTGTCTGCGGAGCAAGCGTCAGAGCTGCTGCAGGCACATTACGGGTTGAGCGGGACCTTGCAGGCTCTGGGCAGCCAGCAGGACCTGAACTACCGCGTCAACAGCGACCAGGGGCGTTTCGTCCTGAAAATCTGCCGGGGCGATTACTCGGCGCTGGAGTTGCAAGCCCAGCACGCAGGGCTCAAGCATTTGGCCGAGCGTGGCGGTGTGCAGGTGCCACGGGTGATTCCTGCCAACAGTGGTGAAGATCTGCTTTCGCTGGAAGTCGGCGGCCAGGCGGTGCATGTGCGCCTGCTTGATTACATCGAAGGCCAGTCGCTGACGCACCTCGGTCATTTGCCCGGACCCGTGGTCGCCGGTTTCGGCCGGCTCTGCGGCGAAATGGACCTGGCGCTGGCCGGTTTCAACCACGCCGGACTTGAGCGCACGCTGCAATGGGACGCCCGACATGCCAACGCGTTAATCGCGCATTTGTTGCCGATCATCAAGGATGACCAACAGCGCGGGCTGATCGCGGATGTGGCCGAACTGGCTGAGCGTCATTTGTTGCCACTGGTGGATAAGCTGCCGGTGCAGGCCATTCACATGGACATCACCGACGACAATGTGGTGTGGCAGCGGGATTCGCAACGCCAATGGCAATTGCAGGGTGTGATTGATTTCGGCGACCTGATCCGCACCTGGCGCATCACGGATTTGTCGGTGACCTGCGCGGCGCTGCTGCATCACGCCGATGGTGATCCGTTCTGCATCTTGCCGGCGGTGCAGGCTTATCACGCGGTCAACCCGTTGCAGCATGAGGAGCTGCAAGCGCTGTGGCCGTTGATCGTCGCCCGGGCGGCGGTGTTGGTGCTCAGCGGCGAGCAGCAGGTCAGCATCGATCCGGGCAATGCGTACAGTCGCGACAATCTGACCCACGAATGGGAAATTTTCCGCGTGGCGACGTCGGTGCCATTGGCGTTGATGGAGGCGGCGATCCTGACGGCTGTCGGCCAGACCCTGCCAAGTATCGGCAGTGAAGGTTTTGCGCCACTGCTGCCGAGCCTGGTCGGCCGTGAATTTGCCTTGATCGATTTGGGCGTGCTCAGCCCGCACTTCGAGGCCGGCAACTGGGAGCAGGAAGGGATCGATCAGCGTCTGCTGACGGAAGCCGCAGCGGCCCATGGTCTGGCGGCCAGTCGTTACGGCCAATATCGGTTGTCTCGCACCCGCGCGGACACTGCTGCTGAACCCGATACTTGCCCATTGCACGTCGAGTTGCGCGTGCCCCACGGCACGGCGGTTGAATCGCCATTTGCCGGGGTGGTGCACCAACCGGCGGCGGGCGTGTTGCAACTCGACGGCCCGCAACTGAGCGTACGCTTATGGGGCGTGACGCCAACGCTGCACACCGGCGCGGCGCTGGTCAAAGGCCAGGTGCTGGGTTCGGTCAGCGGGCCGCTGAGGGTGCAGTTGTGTCGAGGCGCTTCGTTCGATGCGCCACTGTTTTGCACGCCGTCTCGCGCATTGGCCTGGAAGGCGTTGTGCCCGTCTCCGGCGGTGTTGCTCGGGCTGGCGTGTGACGCTGAAGACGAACTCGATTCGCAAACGTTGCTGGCGCGTCGCGACGCCAGTTTCGCCCGCACCCAGAAACACTATTACGTCGACCCGCCCCGCATCGAACGCGGCTGGCGCAATCACCTGATCGACATGCAGGGCCGCTCCTACCTCGACATGCTCAACAACGTCGCGGTGCTCGGCCACGGTCATCCGCGCATGGCTGCGGTCGCCAGCCGTCAGTGGTCGCTGCTCAATACCAATTCGCGATTCAACTACGCGGCGGTTGCCGAGTTTTCCGAGCGTTTGCTGAAACTGTCGCCGGACTCCATGGACCGCGTGTTCCTGGTCAACAGTGGCAGCGAGGCCAACGACCTGGCGATTCGTCTGGCGTGGGCTTATAGCGGCGGGCGCGACATGCTTAGCGTGCTTGAGGCGTATCACGGCTGGACGGTGGGCGCGGACGCGGTGTCGACGTCGATTGCCGACAACCCCAAGGCCTTGAGCAGCCGTCCCGACTGGGTGCATCCGGTGATTGCACCGAACACCTATCGTGGCGAATTCCGTGGCCCGGATAGCACGCCGGACTACGTGCGCAGCGTCGAGCACAACCTGGCGAAAATCGCTGAACAGAAACGCCAGCTCGCCGGGTTCATCTGTGAACCGGTGTACGGCAATGCCGGCGGCATCTCGCTGCCGCCAGGGTATTTGCAGCAGGTGTATGCGTTGGTCCGCGCTCAGGGCGGCGTGTGTATCGCCGATGAAGTGCAGGTCGGTTATGGCCGCATGGGCCATTTCTTCTGGGGTTTCGAAGAGCAGGGCGTGGTGCCGGACATCATCACCATGGCCAAGGGCATGGGTAACGGCCAGCCGTTGGGCGCGGTGATCACCCGCCGGGAAATCGCCGAAGCGCTGGAAGCCGAGGGTTACTTCTTCTCGTCGGCCGGCGGCAGTCCGGTCAGTTGTCAGATCGGCATGGCGGTGCTGGATGTGATGGAGGAGGAAAAGCTCTGGGAAAACGCTCAGGTCGTGGGGGGGTATTTCAAGGAACGTCTGGAAGCGTTGATCGATAGTCATCCGTTGGTGGGCGCGGTGCATGGTTCCGGTTTCTATCTGGGCGTCGAGCTGATCCGCAACCGCGACACCCTGGAGCCGGCGACCGAAGAAACCACGGCGCTATGTGACCGCTTGCGCGAGCTGGGGATTTTCATGCAGCCGACGGGGGATTTTCTGAACGTGCTCAAGATTAAGCCGCCGATGGTGACTTCGCGGCGGAGCGTGGATTTCTTTGTCGACATGCTTTCGAAGGTGTTGGGTGAAGGGTTGTAGGGCTTGCCCGCGATGGCGTCTCTGAAATCGACGCAAAATATCGATTGTTATCGGCTTTTTCTGGGTTTTTTTAGACGGAAGGCATGTGATCAGCTTTTAAAGCCGATATTTATCGGCTATAAAGTCGTCATTGCCTACCTATAAAAAGACCCAGGAGATGATTCATGAGCCGTATCGTTACCGTCGCCGCTACCCAGATGGCTTGTTCCTGGGACCTTGAAGCCAACATCGAGACCGCTGAGAAGCTGGTCCGTGAGGCCGCGGCCAAAGGTGCGCAGATCATCCTGATCCAGGAATTGTTCGAGGCCCCGTACTTCTGCCAGAAGCCGAACCCGGATTACCTGCAATTGGCCACGACCGTTGAAGACAACGTCGCGATCAAGCACTTCCAGAAAGTCGCCAGGGAACTGCAAGTGGTGCTGCCGATCAGCTTTTACGAACTGGCCGGCCGCGCGCGTTTCAATAGCATTGCGATCATCGATGCCGACGGCTCCAACCTCGGGACTTATCGGAAAAGCCACATCCCGGACGGCCCTGGCTACCACGAAAAGTATTACTTCAACCCGGGCGATACCGGTTTCAAAGTCTGGAACACCCGTTACGCGAAGATTGGCGTCGGCATTTGCTGGGATCAGTGGTTCCCGGAGTGCGCCCGCAGCATGGCGTTGCTCGGCGCGGAAATCCTGTTCTACCCGACTGCCATCGGCAGCGAGCCGCACGACAAGACTATTTCTTCCCGTGACCACTGGCAGCGCGTGCAACAAGGCCACGCCGGCGCCAACCTGATGCCGCTGATCGCCAGCAACCGCATCGGCAACGAAGAGCAGGACGGCTACGACATTACTTTCTACGGCTCGTCGTTTATCGCCAACCAGTTCGGCGAGAAGGTGCAGGAACTCGATAAGACCGAAGAAGGCGTACTGGTGCAAAGCTTCGACCTCGACGAACTGGAGCACATCCGCAGCGCGTGGGGCTCGTTCCGTGATCGGCGTCCGAACCTATACAATGCGCTCAAAACCCTCGACGGTTCCCTGGAGTCCTGAGCCTGATGACCACTTTAAACAGCACCCCGCGCGCCGACGGCTTCTACATGCCCGCCGAGTGGGCGCCACAAACCCAGACCTGGATGATCTGGCCCGAGCGTCCGGATAACTGGCGTCTGGGCGGCAAACCGGCGCAAGCCGCGCACGTCGCGGTGGCCAAGGCCATCGCCCGTTTTGAACCGGTGACCGTCGCGGTGTCCGCTGGCCAATACGAAAACGCCCGCGCCCGCCTCGATGTGCCGAATATTCGCGTGGTCGAGATGTCCAGCGACGACGCCTGGGTCCGCGACACCGGCCCGACCTTCGTGATCAATCACAGCGGCGAAGTCCGTGGCGTGAACTGGGACTTCAACTCTTGGGGTGGTTTCGACGGTGGTCTGTATTCGCCGTGGAATCGTGATTCGCAAGTCGGCGGCAAGATCCTCGAGATCGAGCGCAGCCAGCGTTACCGCACCGAGGGCTTCGTGCTTGAAGGCGGGTCGATTCACGTCGATGGCGAAGGCACGCTGATCACCACCGAAGAATGCCTGCTCAACCGCAATCGCAATCCGCACCTCAACCGTGCCGACATCGAAGCGGTGCTCAGCGCCAATCTGGCGGTGGATAAAATCATCTGGCTGCCGGACGGTTTGTTCAACGACGAAACCGACGGCCATGTGGATAACTTCTGCTGCTACGTGCGTCCGGGCGAAGTACTGCTGGCCTGGACCGATGACCCGCAGGACCCGAACTACCCGCGTTGCCAGGCGGCAATGAAAGTGCTGGAAAGCAGCACCGACGCCAAGGGTCGCCCGTTCACGGTGCACAAGATGCCGATTCCGGGGCCGCTGTATGCGACCGAAGAAGAATGCGCCGGTGTCGATCCGGTGGACGGGACTCAGGAGCGCAATCCTACGGTTCGCCTGGCGGGTTCCTACGTGAACTTCCTGATCGTCAACGGCGGCATCATCGCGCCGAGCTTCGACGATCCGCTGGATGGCCCGGCCAAAGAGATTTTGCAGAGCCTGTTCCCGCAGCACGAAGTGGTGATGGTGCCCGGCCGCGAACTGTTACTGGGCGGCGGTAACATCCACTGCCTTACCCAACAACAGCCCGCACCGCACAACGAATGAGTGCAGTTGTAACAGCCTGAGTTGATTGCATAATCAGTCTCACAAACGTTTTCCCGTTTCGCCTTACAGAAAGCCCGCAGCCCGTCAGGACCGCGGGCTTTTTTGTATCCGCTTATCGACAGCTCCGAAACATTGGCACAGCTCTTGTATCTGTCATGGGGCAAAACAGGGAGGGGAGAACGGCGACGTTCTGTCATAAACCTTGGATAAGTTAGCCGCTCACAAACCGGGAGAGAGCGCTGAAATGAACGCCGAAGTGAACGTAGTGAGCGAGCGGACATTGCATCCCCTGGCAGTCAATAGCGAATCGCTACAGATCCTTGCGCACTGGTTGAAATCCAATGGAACGCGTCAGATCAGGGAACCTGATCCGCGCCGGATGATGATCGAGCGCTACCCCGCTGGTTTATTCAGCGAAGCGGAGCTGGAAGCGTTGTGGGATGTGATGGAAGGATAAGAAGAACAACAACGGATTGATAAAAGCGCTGCCGGGAAGGCGGCGCTTTTTTTATGGGCGAAGATCGTTCCCACGCTCTGCGTGGGAATGCAGCCCGGGACGCTCTGCGTCCCAAATGGACGTGGAGCGTCCGTTGAGGCATTCCCACGCGGAGCGTGGGAACGATCACGTTAGAGCAAGGTGTTTAGAAGCTGTAGGTTCCGGTCACAACCAGGCTGCGCGGCTCACCCGGCTGAATCTGATACTGGCTGGTGGACGACGCGTAGTAGTTCTTGTCGCTGATGTTATTCAACGCCGCGCGCAAATCCCAATCTTTCTGCCGGAACCCGGCCAGGGCATCCCAGCGGCCATACCCCGGCAGGACCGTGGTGTTGAGGTTGTCGGCGTAACGCTCGCCGACCAGGGTCAGACCGGTTTCGGCGTACCAGCCCATTTCCGGCTTCCAGGTCAGGAACAGGCTGCCGTTGTGCTTGGCCACGTTTGTGACGCGTTTGCCTTCAAAACCATTGTTGTCTTTCACGACGGTAGCGTCCTGCACGCCCACGCCACCGCGCACGTACCAGTTGCCACCAAGTTTGCCGGTACCGGTCAACTCGATACCACGGGAGCGTTGCTCGCCGGTGAGCAGGGTGATGGTCGGGTTGAGCGGATCGCTGGTGCGGCGGTTGTAGAGTTCCAGTTCGTAGATCGCCAGGGTGGTGCTCAGGCGATCGTCGAGCCAGTCGCTCTTCACCCCGATTTCCTTCTGCTTGGTCAGTTCCGGGCTCAGGTCGTTGCTGTTGCCGGTCGCTCCCGGGGTAATGCCGATCAAACCACCGCCCACCGGCGAGAACGTCTTGGTCCAAGAGGCGTAGAAGGAATGATTCGGCAGCGGCGTCCAGACGATTCCTACACGAGGGCTGGTGCTGTGGCTGTCACGATCCTCGGAAATGTCCTTCAGCTTGTTGGTCGACTCGATGTCGAAGGTGTCGTAGCGCAAGCCGGCCAGCAGTTGCCACTGATCGTTCAGGCGCAGTTGATCCTGCACGTACACCGCACGGCTTTCGACTTCGGTGTGGCTGTCGCTGAATGTCTGCATGCGACCGGTGTGGCGTAGATCGCGGTTCGGGTTGTACAGGTCCAGCGCCGGAACCGGCGAACTGCCCGGCCCGGAAGTCGCGGCGTTGTACAGCTTCGGATCGCGACGCTGGCTGCCGATCTCGATACCGGTCAGCACGCGATGTTCAAGGCCGAAGGTGTCGAAGCCACCCTCCAGTTCAACGTTGTTGAAGACGTTGCGGGTGGTCAGGTCCTGTTGCCAGTGCTGGCGCAGGACTTTGTTGGTCTTCGGGTCGTAACCCGTCGAGTAGGTGTTATCGAAATCGCTGTCGAGCTTGAACACACCGAGGGTGTGGCGCAGTTGCCAGTTGTCGCTGAGTTCATAGCTGAGTTTCGAGCGTAGGGATTGTGACTTGTCGTCGATGAAATCGTGATCGTTGCCGTAGGTCGTATCCCGCCCTACATCCGCCGGGCGTCCGTTTACCCCAGGGATGCCGCGATCCGGCGTACGGTTGTAACGGCTGTATTCGTACTGCACCAGCCAGTTCAGGTCCGGCGTCAGTTGCCAGTTCATGGACGGCGCGAACAGTTGGCGATTGCCACTCACGCCATCGCGGAAACTGTTCTGATCCATGTTGCCCATGTTCAGGCGCAGGCTGATGTTCTCGGTTGGATCAGTGCTCAAGTCTGCATACAGGCTGCGCAAATCGTCGCTGCCGCCCTGGGCCTCAATAGTCGAGCGGCGGCCGAACTCCGGTAGCTTGCTCACTCGGTTGACGATCCCGCCCTGGCTGCCCCGGCCATACAACACGGCGGCCGGGCCTTTGAGCACTTCGATGCGTTCGATGTTGTGCAGGTCGCGCACGTATTGACTGTCGTCACGGATGCCGTCGAGGTAGAAGTCGTTGCTGGCGTCGAAACCACGGATGCGCAGGCTGTCGAAACGCGTGTCGGCGCCGCTGCTGACGTTGGGGATGCCGCTTAGCGCAGTGCCAAGGTCGTAAGTGCCGTAGTCCGCGATGTTGGTGGTTTTTATCGAATCGATCGCCTGAGGCACATAGCGCACCGGCGTTGCTGTGCGGGTGGCAGTGCTGGTTTCTTTTACCCGTGGGTCATCCGCTTCGGCTTCGGCACTGATGGACGTTTCAGGCAGCGTTGTAGGAGCAGCGTAGGAAAAACCGGCAGACAGCAGAGCAGAGAAGCCAAGGCTGTAGGAAGTAAGGCGAAAAGGGGCAGGCATTGAGGAACGCATCCGTAGGATTTTTAGGCAATAGCGTGTAGGGCGCGAATGGTAATGCTTGCTATTTACTTTCGTGAGCTATTCCTAATACGTATCCCGGAATGATTGTTTCTATTTGTGTCGATGCTGATACGAAAGCTCGGCGAAGTGATTCGACCGATTCATGAAACAGTCTGAAAACCAATCCAGCGTTTTTCCGAAACGATCTGCGGACTAGTCTGCCGGCATTGCGTTTTCCTACCTTTGTGCCGGAGCTTTCCCATGAACCTTCACTACATTTACGACCCGTTGTGCGGCTGGTGCTACGGCGCCGAACCTTTGGTGCAAGCGGCCCAGATCGTCCTGCCGGTGATCGCCCACGGCGGCGGCATGATGACCGGTGCCAATCGCCAGACCGTTTCGCCACAACTGCGCAACTACGTGATGCCCCACGACCGGCGCATTGCCGAATTCACCGGCCAGCCGTTTGGTGAAGCGTATTTCGAAGGTTTGTTGCGCGACGAAACGGCGGTTTTTGATTCCGCTCCGCCGATTGCCGCCGTGCTCGCCGCCGAGCAGATCGCCGGGCGCGGACTGGAATTGCTGGGGCGTTTGCAGAGCGCTCATTATCTGGAAGGACGGCGCATCGCTGATGAAGCGGTCCTGTTTGAGCTCGCGACAGGCCTGGGCCTCGAACCGCACGCCTTCGAGAGTGCTTTCCACGCAGCCGATACTGAGCGCCATATCAAAGAGAGCCGGGCACTGCTGGCCGACGTCGGCGGTCAGGGTTTCCCGACTTTCGTTTTGGAATTGAACGGCCAATTCACCTTGATCGACATCGGCCCGTGGATCGGCAAACCGGAAGCCTTCGCGGCGTGGCTGCGTCAATCGCTTCCCGCACCCGCCTCGGCGCCCGAGTTTCAAGCCTGTGGCCTTGGCGGCTGTATCCACTGAAATCTTCCGAAATCATGCAACTGAAGCTCGCCGCCAAGGGGTTTCTTAGACGATTTTTGCCTATTCTCAGACGATTCATGAAATTGACACAGGCTTAAGGGCGCGGATAGGATCCACGCCAACGCCTGTGGCTAACCGCCATGACTCACAAAACAATAAAAAGGCCCGCCGCGATTTTTCGTGGGCGGGCCTTTTTGTTTCGGGGTGAAAAAAGAGCGCAATAGCGCCATTTCAGCCGTTCGGCACAGCGCGTATCAACCAGTAATAAGGAAAACAAAATGTTGAATAAGCGAATCAGCCTGATCGCTCTGGGGATGTTGAGCGCTACACAGGCCATGGCTAACGACCAGGCCGAAACCAAGGGATTTGTTGAAGACAGCAGCCTCAAAGTGCTGCTGCGCAACGCCTACATCAATCGTGACTACAAGGACGGCAACCCGGATAGATCCGAGTGGGGCCAAGCGGCCATCGGTACGTTCTCGTCCGGTTTCACCCAAGGCACCGTCGGTGTCGGCGTCGACGCTTTCGGTCTGTACGCACTTAACCTGGAGCGCAGCGAAGACCGCAGCGGTGCCCAGGGTATCGACTTCTTCAAGAAGGGCGACAGCGGCAACCCGGCCAACGACCTGTCCAAGGGCGGCGCAGCGGTCAAATTCCGTCTGTCCAGCACCACGCTGACCTACGGCGACCAGATGCCGGAATTGCCGGTGCTGAACTACGACAACTCGCGCCTGCTGCCAGAAAGCTACACCGGCACCCTGATCACCTCCAAGGAGATCAAAGGCCTGGTCCTGAACGCCGGTCGCTTCACCGCCGAGTCGCGTAAAAGCGCGGAAGGTCGTGACAGCGGTGGCTTGAAGTCGATCAACGTGTTGGGCGGCAGCTACCAGTTCACCGAGCAGTTCAAGGCTGCGGTCTACGCTTCCGACGTCGAAGACGTGCTGAAGAAGCAATACGTGAACGCTAACTACGTGTTCCCGATCGACAAGGATCAGTCCCTGACCCTGGACTTCAACGGCTATCGCACCAAGCTGGACAATTCCTACGTCCGCGAAAACGGTATCACCGGCGACGACAACAAAATCTGGAGCCTGGCCGCGACCTTCGCCACCGGCCCGCACTCGTTCACCATCGCGCATCAGCGCAGCACCGGCGACAGCAACCTGGGCTACGCCTACGGCGGCTATCAGAAAGACCAGGGGCGTGTCGGCGACGGTGGCAACACCATCTACCTGGCCAACTCCTACTGGTCCGACTTCAACGCCGAAGACGAACGCAGCTGGCAGCTGGGCTACGGCCTGGACTTCAGCACTTTCGGTATTCCGGGCCTGAGCTACAACGTGGCTTACGTGCGCGGCGACAACATCACCACCTCTACCAGCGAGGGCGGTACCGAGCGCGAAATCTTCAACCAGTTCAAGTACGTCGTGCAAAGCGGCCCGGCCAAAGACCTGAGCGTGAAGTTGCGCAGCTCGATCCTGCGTGTGTCGCAGAAGTCCAGCGAGTACAACGTCAGCGGTAACGAACTGCGCGTGTTCGTCGATTACCCGATCAACATCTTCTGATGATCAATTGAGTGGCTAACACTCAATAAAAAACCCCGACTGGCTCGGGGTTTTTTTTTGCGGCATTTTGGTGGAAACGTTCTAAAAGCGCTTTTTTTGGCATAAAAACGTCAATTCAAACGATCTTTTTATGGCGCTTCAAGCAACGCTTGAGATGCCTGAAATTCTTTCTCATGGACGCAAATCCTGCACCTAATAGATTAGGCCGCTCAATGCAGCGGAGACTTGTAATGATCGTGTTAAACAGAGAAGTTGGCGAATCGCTAAGACGCGACAAATTTGTCAACGTCCAGGGTGGTGACTTCAATCTCTACGGTCATTTTGCCGACTTCGTCCGACTGACCAAAAGTTGGGAAAACATGGAACCGGACAGCTACTACGGCCAGGCCGAATCCGGTATGCGTTTTCGTCGCTACAGTGACTTCGAATACAACCCGGTAACCCGCGAGCTGACGCAACTGGAGCATCGGGCCTATGTTCAGTCCAAGGCCAACAACAGCTACGTCGGCGGCATGGTTCGCCACTTCCAGGACTTCTCCGACGAAGTGATCAACTCGCCGGTAATGCGCAGCCTGATCGACATCGATTTTGAAGTGTATAAAAACGTGCTGCCGCCGGAGTTGCACGATGAAATCTGGCAATGCCAGATCCATCAGATCCGTATCGAGATCAAGCCAGGCAAGCAACTGGAAATCACCCCCGAAGGCATTCATTGCGACGGTTATCCGTTCAGCGGCGTGCACTTCTGGGGACGCAACAATGTGGACGGTGCCGAAAGCCGTCTCTACAGCGCCCACGAAGAGCAACTGGCGTCGACGACGTATCAGGAAATCCTCGACACCACGTTCTTCCTCGACCGCGACATGCGCCACTACGTAACCCCGGCCCGCAATACCCATTCCCACGACATGGCGTACCGGCAAATCCTGGCGATTTCCTTCTCGCGGCCCGGGACCGCTTTCGACATTGTTCGCTGAACAGCTCGACCCCATGGACAGCCCCTCCACATCAGTGATGATGTGGCGGGCCAACGCAAAGGATGCCGTGCGCCTGGAGCGCTTCTTTCGGCAGTTCGACGAAGTGTCGTTCTGCGACTGGCAGGATGCCAAATGCCTGCGCGGTGTGTTGGTGCAGAAAACCACCACCGCGTACCTGGCGCTCGACCTCAGCGGCGAAGTGGTCGGCGCGGTGCTGGGCGGTATGCTCGGCAGCCGTGGCACCATCAACCACTTGGCGGTGAGCCCGCTTTATCGCGCCCAAGGCGTGGGCCAGCGCCTGGTGGAAGCGGCTTCGGCGGACATGAAACGCGTGGGTGTACTGCGGATGTTCCTGTTCGTCGACGATGCTAACCTTGCCGGCAAACGTTTTTGGACTGCCCAGGGTTTTTGCGAGCCGCGTGGCGAAACGACCTTTGAGAGGGACCTATGAATGAGACGTCCAGCAGCCAGCCGCTGATGGTCGAGCCACAGCCTTCGCGCACGTTTGCAGAAGCCAGTCCGGTAGTGGCCGGCTACTTCACGGTGTCGTTTGTGTTTGGCTTGATGGCCGTCAACGCGGGGTTGCCTGTGTGGTTGCCGGTCGCAATGTGCCTGTTCGTGTATGCCGGGGCTTCGCAGTTCGCCGCGTTGGCGCTGATCTCCAGCGGCGCCTCGCTGACCACGATTATCCTCACCACGTTTTTGATCAACGCGCGGCACATGCTGATGTCGGTTTACATGGCCAAGGCCTTGCGGGCGTTGGGGCTAAGTCGTTTTGAGCGTTGGTGTTATGCCGGCGGACTGACCGATGAATCCTTCGCTTTCCACAGCGTGAAACTGGGCAGCGGCGCGCCGGTCAATGTGCGTTACCTGATCGGCTTCAACCTGTTTTGCCACACCTCGTGGGTGCTTGGTGGATTGCTCGGGGCGATCTGCGCGCAGTACGCGTCGCACTTGATCAAATATCAACTCGACTATGCCCTGACCGCGATGATGCTCTACGTGCTGGTGTCGCTGTGCAACACCCGCAACAAGCTGATCGCCGCACTGGCCGCAGTCGCCTGCATGGGCGCCTTGAGCCTGGTCGGCAGCTCGCCATTCAACGTATTTATCGCCACATTTGTGGGTTGCGGGGTGGGTGTATGCCTGACCAAACGTTCCTGATCCTGGTCGTGGTGCTGATGATGGCCGTGACCTTCCTGCCGCGCGCATTGCCGCTGCAGGTGAACACCGACCACTGGCCACCGTTTGTTGCAAGGGCGTTGGAATACCTGCCAGTGGCGATCGTCGCTGCGATCAGCCTTACGCCCTTGTTGATCAAGGACCAGCATGTGCAGCTCGATCGCCCGGAATTCTATGCAGCGATTCCGACGTTGTTATGTGCGTATTTCAGCAAAAACCTCTTTCTCAGTGTGGCGGTCGGGACGGCTGCGTACATTGCGCTCGGCTCGTTCATGTAGGCGCAAGTCGACCACATCGCTCAAGGCCTGGCCCGACAACTCAGGGTTATTGACCGCCAACCGCACTTCGAGGAAATCCTCGAAACCGGGGAAAATGGTCAAGCCGTTACGCTGTGCGGCGTCGCGAGACACCATGCCGATGCCGTCCATTTGCGGGATCAGCGACAGGGTCAGGGTTTCGCTGCAGGAATAAATCATCCGTTGGCCGGTTTCGTAGTTGCCGAGGCCGGCGTCGAGAAAGCGCAGGAAGCTGTGGGAATACGGACAATCATCCGCAGGACGAACCTGAAACTTGTCGCCCAGCATCACCAGCGGATCGTTTTCCTGACCACAGTGAGCGCCGACCACCTGAACGTGTACGTCCGGCAACAAAATGCTCGGCATCCCCGGTTTTTGCGGTCCGATCAAAACGGCCAGGTCGAAGTCTTCATTCTTCAACTTGCTCAGATTTTCCATCGACTCGGCGTAGGAGAATTCCAACTGATGGTCAGGAAACACCTCAAACAGGCGTCCGATCATGCGCCGGTTGAAGTCCTCCGACAGCGTGGTATTCAACGCCACCTTCAGCGTGCGCTGGCCGGGTACCTTCAGCGCCGCGACTTTCTCTTCCATCTGCCGCGTCGCCACCAGGACCTTGTCCATATACGGCGTGAGCTCCGTGCCCTGCGCAGTCAGGGTCAGGCCCTTGTTGGAACGTCGAAACAGGCGAAAACCAAACTGCTCTTCGACCTTGTTCAACTGCGCGGCCAACGCCTGCACGGTCAAACAGGAATGCTCTGCCGCCGCCGACAACGAGCCGGTCTGCACGATGCGCATGAGGTTGCGTAAGGTTCTGCTATCCATGGGGTAATGCCCTCTAAAGTGGGCTGGCAATTGTTGTGTACTTAGCGGCCGATCCTGCACCTATGCCGGCTATATTCCTGCACCTGAGCATAGTTGTCGCGGGTTTAGTAGCGAATTGATTCCGCAGCCGATGGCTGGAGGCTTACACAGGATCGGGGTTTTTGGTGATGGTGGGGTGATTGGGATCAAAAAAACGCGGGAGGTGTGCGTCTTTTCGATTAGGTGCAATAAAGGCTCTTTATTCGCTTATGGATTAAATTCACATATTTATCCGTATCTGTACTAGTCTGACTCTAGACATTGCTACGGAGGCGATCCCATGCCTACCTCATCACCCGCCCTCAGCCCACAGCAACAACTCGACTCCCCCGAAGCCGGCCGGGTTGCGCTCAAGTTCTTCTTCAACCTCATGGAACGTTGGGGTTGCAGCGCCGAGCAGCAACGCACGCTGCTGGGCAAAGTCGGCAACACCACGTTCTACAAGTACAAACACCTACCGCCCAACGTGCGTCTGCCCCACGACACCCTGGAACGCATTTCCTACCTGATGGGCATCCACAAAGCGCTGAGCATCATCTTCAGCAATAGCCGCGAGCGCGCCTATAAATGGGTCAGCAGCCCGAACACCGCCGCGCCGTTTAACGGCCAAACTGCTTTGGACTACATGCTGGTCGGCCGCGTGGTGGACATCGCTGACGTACGCCGCTACCTCGACGGAGTGCGCGGTTGATGGCGCCGGAACTGGCCGATCCGCAATGGTCGCGAGCCTATCGGATCGTCAACAGCTGCTTCCCGCCGATCTCGTTATTTGAAGATGTGCTCGATCCGGAAGACCTGCCTACCGCGTACGCCCTCGAAGCACTCACCAACGACCGATTGATGGAAGAGGCCGGCGTGCTCTCCCGGGTGCGTCCTGAGGATCGAATCTCTGGACCCGGCTCCACGCCGGTGATGGCTGCGTTTACGCATATCGGCAAAACCAGTCGCTTTACCGATGGCACATTTGGCGTCTATTACGCCGCTAGCAGCCAGGCTGCGGCTATCGCCGAGACGAGCTATCACCAGGAACGGTTTCTCGCTGCGACCAATGAGCCAGACCTTGAGTTGACCATGCGCACTTACGTCAACAAGGTCGTCAAACCGCTACATGATATTCGCCAAAACTATCCGCAGCTTCATGATCCAGACCCGACTGCTTACGGCCCGTCCCAGGCGTTCGCTCGGCAACTTCGCGAAACGTTGTCATGGGGATTGCTCTACAACAGCGTTCGGTTGCCGGGGCATGAGTGTGTTGCGGCGTTTCGACCGCCGGCGGTGTCGATTCCGAAGCAGGGGAAGCATATTCGGTATGTGTGGAGTGCGAGCAGTCGGAGGATTTCGTTTGTGTTTGAGGTGAGTGAGGTTTGAGTGGGAGGGGCAAAAATTGTTAGATCTTGAGACTGCTTGGCCGGTTTCTAATCGTTTTTAAGCAAAAGGTCAGTTTTGTAATCGTTTTTATGCAGGGATAATCGATTTTATGCATGGAGCTCAAATTTTTAATGATTCCAGCACGCAAAAAGCCCCGATTGATTCGGGGCTTTTTTATGCGTGCGCGACTACGTTGGACGGCGGTTGTTACATGGTGCGTCGAGAACCTTCACCACGTCATCGATGATCGCCTTGCTCATTTCCTGCAAATAATACGACGCCCAGGCATGCCGGTCGGTTTCGCGAACCATGGCAGCGTCAGAGGCGAGCAGTTTGGCGACGTGGAGCAGGTTGGAAGCATGGGAAAGGGCTTCGATCACCGGGACACCGGAGTTGATGCGAAACAGCGCTTCGTTGGCGTGGTAGGAGAACGGGGTGAGGCCGATGGTTTTCAGGTCTTGAGGGATGGTCATTGGGCACCTCCGGTTTTTGGGCGGTGGTGGGTGATGACCGGTGCAGCAGTGGCGCAAATTTTGGACGGACTGATGGCAAGCATTAGCAAAACTCCTACATATAAGTGAGAGCTGCCACGTTCGTTCTCAGGCGAATGGGTGACAGCTGTGCGCAGGCTGAGAACCGGAAATGTAGGAAACCGGCAGACCCGAAGGCCTCCCACGCACAGCCGCCATAACACGGAAATGCAGGCACAAAAAAACGCCGACAATCGTGATTTGGTGGCGCTCGTGCGCCTACATATTACCCGGGTTCTCAGGCCCGGTCGCTGAATTGGCAGCGACGGCTTGAAGGTAGCTTGAGGCGGGAGGATGCGCAATTGTGGCGAGGTGGTGGCGTGGGGTGAACGGTTTAGTGTTTTTTATGGCTGAGCAATAATTATTGCCCGGGCATAATTTTGATAATTTGGATGACCTACCAATAGGGTTGTCGATTTGCTCGAGGAGCATCAGCAATGGATGTAGAACTGAATCAGTTTCAGAAGGATTTGCTGGAATCTGTGCGTGAGATGAAAACGAGACAAGTCCTTCCTGCCGCTGAGAAAGAAGACTTAAACAGTGAGAAACGGTTCGAATCGCGCAGAGACACGTCGCCAGAACGCGTCGAAAAAGCTGAGAAATAGCGACAAGTAACCTGGCGGATTACATGAAACGGAAATGATTGCGAAAAAATGGAGATTGGCCGATTCAACATTTTTGAAGCAAACAGTTTTAGCGCCTGCCGCTGCCGTAATCATTACACCAAGTAACTAATGAAGTACCCACCCCCACCTTTATCCCCCTGACCCAACCTCCTACATTTATCTCCAACGCCTCCCCCTCATCCCGACGGGGCAGGTCACTGGAGATTCCCTCATGCCTTTCGTCAGCGTTCGCATTACCCGCGATGGCGTTACCTCGGAGCAGAAAGCTCAGGTGATCGCCGAAATCACTGAAACCCTGCAGCGCGTCCTCAAAAAGGATCCGCACCTGACCCACATCGTGATCGAAGAAGTCGACACCGATAACTGGGGTTACGCCGGCATCTCCACCACCCAGTACCGCAAGCAGCTGGCTGACGCGGAGGGCAAGTCATGACCGCGACTGTCGCTATCGATTTCATCTCCGACGTGGTGTGCCCGTGGTGTGCGTTGGGTGCGACGGCGTTGGAGCAGGCGATCGAGAACGTGGCCGGTGAGGTGTCGGTCGAGTTGACTTACAAGCCTTTCGAGTTGAACCCGGACATGCCGGCAGTCGGCGAGAAAGCGGTCGAGCATTTGATGCGCAAATATGGACGCACCGCCGAAGACGTCGCCGCCGGTAAAGCGACGCAAATCGCTCGCGGCGAGGCCCTCGGTTTCACCTTCGATCTGGAGAAGCGCAGCCACTTCTACAACACCTTTGATGCGCACCGATTGCTGACGTGGGCATTGCGGGAAGGGCGGCAGGTCGCACTGAAGAAAGCTTTGCTGCGTGGCTATTTCACTGACGGCCAGAACCTGAGTGATCGCGAGACGCTGGTTCGACTGGCGGCAGAAGTGGGGCTGGATGCGGGGTCTGCCCGTGAGGTTCTGGCATCCGGAGCGTTCGCCACGGAAGTGCGTGATCTTGAGGAGTTTTATCGCGAGCGCGGCATCAATTCGGTCCCGGCCATGGTGCTGAACGGCCGTCACCTGGTGTCCGGTTCGCAGTCGGTCGAGTACTACGAACAGATGTTGCGGCAAATGGCGCAGGCGCCTGTTGAAGCCTGATTCATCACTTTTTCAAACCATCATTTATTAGTTGAGGTTCATCATGAGCAACTCGAAAAAAGTCATCGTTATCACGGGCGCTTCCCAAGGTCTCGGCGCCGGCATGGTCAAGGCGTTTCGTGATCTGGATTACAAGGTGGTCGCCACTTCGCGTTCGATCAAACCGTCCACCGATCCGGACATCCACACGGTGGCGGGCGACATCGGCGATCCGGCAGTAGCCCGGCAAGTGATTCGCGAGGCGATTGAGCGCTTTGGTCGTGTCGATACTCTGGTCAATAACGCCGGGATCTTCGTCGCCAAACCGTTTACCGCTTACACCGAAGAAGACTACGCCGCGGTGCTGTCGGTGAACTTGAATGGCTTCTTCTACATTACCCAACTCGCGATTACCGAGATGGAAAAACAGGGCAGCGGTCACGTCGTCAACATCACCACCAGCCTGGTGGATCACGCAATTGACGGTGTGCCATCGGTACTGGCGTCGCTGACCAAGGGTGGCTTGAACGCGGCGACCAAGTCCTTGGCCATTGAGTACGCCAAGCGTGGGATTCGAGTGAATGCGGTGAGCCCTGGCATCATCAAGACGCCGATGCACAGTGAAGAAACCCACGCGGCCCTGGGCGCACTGCACCCGGTCGGGCACATGGGTGAAGTCCACGACATCACCCAGGCGATCGTCT
Source organism: Pseudomonas sp. ADAK2 (assembly GCF_012935755.1). Classification (GTDB taxonomy): domain Bacteria; phylum Pseudomonadota; class Gammaproteobacteria; order Pseudomonadales; family Pseudomonadaceae; genus Aquipseudomonas. The sequence continues at coordinate 4,114,851 of NZ_CP052862.1, read as the reverse complement.
ATCTCGACACTGCAAACTTTGTCACTGGCGAGATTCTGCACGTCGATGGTGGGCAGAGCGCGGGTCACTGAGACCTGGTTTCACTCGCCGCTTAAACGCCAAAGCCCTCGCATTTCTGCGAGGGCTTTGTTGTGTTCAAACATGCTCTTCCACGCGTTCAACCCTTTGGGTTCCTTCTATCCATTCCATCGCGTCCGCGCAGCGGAAGGCGTGTCGCCCGTTGATTTCGAGCGCCGAGGTGAAGAACAGCTGGCCAACGGTGAGTTCACCGACCGCATAAATATGCCGTGCCGAGCCCATCCTGCCCTGAATGCGATAAGTGTCCGGGTCGATGCAGATTCCGCCCATCGGATGACAGGTTGCCGTGCCGTTCTTCAGGAGCGAGGCCAGCAACGTCGACTCCAGCAAGTTGGCGTCCCGCGGGAAGCCGATCGCGTAGATCACGCGGTTATAAACATACGCCCAGCCAATCCCCCGAATGGCCAGTCCCTGTGAATCATCTGGCGCGGGCGCGGCGAATGAGCCGGCTACGAATTCGAGCTGGCCACTGCGAAGGTAACTGAGGATCTTGCGCGCGTTTTCCACCGGGATCGAGACGCGGTAGGCCATGAAGAAGCTGAAATACTCGCTCATGAACCTGGCTTGCGCGGTGTCGTCCAGCGACTGCCAAAGGTACTCAATGAAGCCGTTGGTCGCGTAGAGGATGGCTTGCCAGATACGTGGCGATTGCGAGAGCGTGATCTCGTTTTCGATGAAGCTGATGACGTCGGTCGGAGGGGCTGGCAAGGGGATCACGACGCTTGCCGAGGTCGGGTCCTGAGCGGCCAGTTCCTTGCGAAACAGCGCGACCAGGTCGCTGATCTGCAAGGGCCCATTTTGCGCGACGAGCGCGCGGATGCCTTCCTGGGTCAGGTGCTTGAGTTCGACACGTTCCTGGGTGCCGCGAGCCACAGGGAAATAGCCACTGCGCGAATGCATGCGAATCACACCGCGATGCCCGCCTTCGATGAGCGCGATCACGGTATCGATAGCGCTCAATCGCGCGCCGATCACCGCCACGCGTTCATCCGGGGAAATCTTTTCGAGAAGGCGCGAAACCGGATAAGGCGTATCCAGCGAGCGCTCGTCCTGCTGGCCGGGATCGGTTTTCTTGCTCAGGGCGCCACAGAACAGGAAGACCTTTTCGGTGCGGATGCTCAACCCGCAACGCGTGCGCACGGTCTCCGCGCTATCGATCAGGTCGATCGCACAGACCTCTGCATTCATCAGCACTAACTGACAGCCTAGGGAGGCGCCGCGCAGCACGATTTTCTTGAGCTGATCCTGCAAGTAAACGCCGAACAACGCCCGCGGCGCATAGCTGTCCGGTAGCGGGTTAAAGGCGGGGAACGCACGCCGCCACGCGGCTGGATGTTTTTCGAGCCAGCCCTGGAAATGACCTGGGAGATGGGGGTAGGGCGTAATCAGGCTGGTCTTGGTGTTGAGGATGTTGCTTTCGAGATCATCCTCATAGGCCGCACCGCGTCCGAAGTCATCGCGTTTTTCGAAGAGATAAATGGTTCCGGCCGGAGCGACACAAGCCGCGACGCGATCGAGGTGACGCTGCAGGAAGGCAATGGCCGTCGCGCCGCAGCCGACGATTGCAAAGGCATTTTTCATCAAGGTATTTCCTTATATAAAACCGCTTCCCTACGTTCGCTTCGGCTTGGCAGGAGAGGGGCGGCGGCGCGCCACCACCCTTTCCCAATGAAACGCTGAGCTGCTCGCGGTCACCCGCAACGCACGAACTTCACCGACAGTCACGACAGGGCTGCCAGGAACTCTTTCAAGCGCACGACGCCGGACTTGACCTGCCCGGCATTGCCGGAATACGACAATCTCGCGTGGCCGGGCGCGCCAAAAAAGCTGCCGGGGATCAGCGCCACGCCGTATTCCTCCAGCAGCACGGAGCAGAACGCTTCGTCATCCGCAATCAATCGGCCCCGGTAGGATTTGCCGAGGGTTTGGCTGATATCCATAAACAGATAAAACGCCCCCGAGGGTTCGCAAAACCTCAGGTGCGCGGCGCCCTGCAAGTCGGCGAGCAACGATTGGCGTTGCGCGAGCAAACGGTCCCGTGCCGCGTGGGAAAACGTCTGGTCGCCACCGAAGGCCGCCGCTGCCGCTGCCGCTGCGATGGGTGGAATGTTCGAGATCGAATTGGAATTGAGCGTGGTGACCGCATCGGCAATCCGTGGATCGGCCGCCAGCAGGCCAACTCGCCAGCCCGGCATCCCATAGAGCTTGGATACGCTGTCGATCTTGATGATGCGGTCGCTCAAGTCTGGCGCCACCGACAGGAGGCTGGGGCAACTCTCCATGCCGTAGACGAAACGCTGATAGACATCATCCGAGATGATCCACACATCCTTTTTGCGCAACACCTGCGCCAGAGACGCGAGTTCGGCCGCGGTATAGACGGCCCCGGTAGGGTTGCCAGGCGAGTTCAGCATGACCACCCGCACCTTGTCGCAAAGCGCGCTTTCAAGGGCTTGCGCCGTCATCTTGAAATCGGTTTGCGCCGAGCAACTGACGTTGACGACACCGGCTCCGACCAGGTCGGCGATGTCGAAATAGGTCGGCCAGCAAGGGGTGGAAACAAGGATCTCGTCGCCGGGGCGAATGATCGCTCGCAGCACGCTGAACAGAAGGTGCTTGGCGCCGAGGCCGGCCACCAGGTTCTGCCTGGAATACTGGGTAAAACCCAAGTCATGCAGATAGCCCAGATACGCCGACAGCAGCGCCTCGTCGCCGCGGCTCGAGCCATATCCGCCGGTGTCTTCGTTGGCCGCCCTGACAGCGGCCTCGACGATATGAGGGGCGGGCAGGAAGCCCGGCACGCCGACGCCGAGATCGATGACCGGCCGCGGCGCTTCCCTGACCTTTTGGGCGACACCGAGAATAGGGCAAAACCGCGCAAATTCGAGATCTGGCGAAAGAGTAGGCATGGCAATGTCTCCTTTACGCTGAGTCAGGCGGCGCGCTCGGCCTGGCGGCCTCGAGCCATGAGCGCAGCCATGTACGTTGCCGTCGCCGTGATGATGTCGAGGTTGCCCGCGCTTGGATCGAGGAAATGCCCCGCGCCTTCGACCCGCACCATGGTGAACAAGCGGCCTTCGCTGTAATGGAGGTCGACGATCACCTCATACCCCGGCACGGCCGATTGAACCTGGGCCACGGCACGCTCGACTTCGCGTCGAGTCGCGGCCAGATCGACGTCGTCGATCAGCGCCGAAACCGCGGTCTGCATGTAGACGTTGGGTTTGGCGGGATTGACGTTCAGGATCGCCTTGACGTCCTTGCACCCGGTGAAATGGATCAGCGCATTTTCAGTCGTGGAGATGTAGTTGCTCAGGTTACGCCGAGTGGCCGGGCCGGCGCTTTCGGCACTGATCGAGGACACGACTTCGATATAGCGCACACGCGGATTGGCCCGGGCGATGGCCGCCGCGAGCGGGATGGACGCCTGGCCGCCACAGGTGATCATGTTGATATTGCTGGCCCCTGTCAGCTCCATTCCATTGAGGGAGGGAACGCACAACGCGCCGAGGGCCGCCGGGGTCAGGTTGATGATTGTTTTTCCGGCTTCGATCAGGCGGGACGCATGGGCTTCATGGTCTGCCGCCGAGGTGGCATCAAAAACAAGATCGAATTCGTTGAGGTGTTCGAACAGACCGTCGACGCCGTTCGCGGTCGTCGCGACCCCGCGCTCGCGCGCAAAAGCGAGGCCGGATGACGCCATCGAGCGACCGGCAACCAGCGTGCAATCCAGGTCCGGGTGGGCGAGCACCTTGCAAAGTACATCGCAACCAATATTGCCACTTCCGATAATGGCAGTTTTCAAAGACATTTTAGCTCCAGAGTCAGGCGACGGCGGGTTGAGAAAGGCGGCTTGCCACCGAGATGATCAGGTCCTCTTGGCCCGCCACTGCATTGCATCGCGCAAGCTCTTCGTAGATTTTTCGAGGCTCGACACGAAACTCGGACGCCGCGCGGGTCACGTGCTTCTCGAACCCGCTGCAGACGCCATAGAGGCCGCTGATCAGATTGGCGGTCTTCACAATCGTGGGGGTTTTGACGGGCGCGAAGTCTTCGAGACTCTCGACGGCCCGGCAAAGATCAAAGACCTTCACTCCGGTCTCGAATGTGTAGCGCTCGAGCACCGCGCACAAAACCTCCAGCTGGGTATTGCCGGCTCCCGCGCCGAACCCGCGCATGCATCCGTCAATGATCGTCGCACCGGCCTGGGCGGCAGCCAGCGAGTTGGCAATCGCCAGGCCAAGGTTGTTGTGGCCATGGAAGCCCACGGGAATGGCGAGCTCCCGGACCAGCAGGCCGATCTTTTCCCGGGTGCTGTCAGGGTCGAAGTGCCCCGCGGAATCCATCAAGACCAAGGCGTTCGCGCCGTAGGCCTGCTGCTTGAGTGCCTCTTCGAGCAGTTTCTCCGGGCTGGCCATGTGGGTCATCATCAGGACACCCTGTACGTAGGCGCCTTTGGCACGTGCATGCTCGATATAGCTTTCGGTCAGGCTGGCCTCGGTGCAATGGGACGCGATGCGCAGCACGTCGACCCCGATCTGCAGTGCCATATCGATGTCGCTCAACCGCGCAAATCCGGGGATCAGATGGACCCCGAGTTTGGAGTGAATCAGGTTGGCCCGTGCCGTTTCGAGCATCTCCGCATCCTTGTGCCGCGCGATGCCGAGTTGCAGAGAAGAGGCCCCCAGGCCGTTGCCGTGGCCCACTTCCACAACGCTGAGCCCGCATCCGTCCACGGCTCGGCAGTAGGAGGCAATGTCCTCCAGGCTCAGGGAATGGGAGACCGCATGATTTCCGTCGCGCAGCGTGGGATCGTGAATTGCAATGGCATGAGTCATCGAGATCAAGTCCTTATCATTCGAAGTGGAGAGGCAATCACTGTTCAGGCTGAGGGTTTTCCTGCAACAGCCGCTTGGGAAGGAACACGGGCGAAATATGGATGATCGACATCCGTACGACGTGATTGAGCATCACGAAGGCCGGATCAAGTTTCAGCAGCAGCGCCGCTGCCGTCATGACCTCGACACCACCGGGAACCCAGGACATGAACAGGGCGAGGAAGGGCTTGCCGGTCAGCTTGCTGAAGGCAAAGGCGACCAACAGCGTCGTGCAGAACGTCAGGGCAGTGACCACCAGGCCTGCGCGGATGTAGCGCACGAAATCCTTGAAGGTAATGTCCTTGAGGCGAATACCGATCAGGCCGCCCAGCAGAATCAGCGCGACGATCGCGAAGGGATCGGGAACGTGCAGATTGGCTTGAGGAAAGCCGACATTGACCGCGGCGGTGCAAATCAGGCCGGTCAACATGTAAGGCGCGGGAACGTCAAAGCGCTCCAGCAGATAGCCAAGGGCGACAGCCGCGATCGCAGGCGGGATAACACCAAGGTAGTTATCAAAGGAGCCCAGGACTGGCGCCGCGCTTTCGGCATGTCCGCCGGCGATGATCGTCACGACCAGCAGCAGCGCGAGCAAACGAATAATGTGCACGAACGCGATGCGTCCAGAGGCGGGGCCGTCCTCCCCGGAGACGGTCATGACAGCGGCCATCGCGCCCGGAATAGAACCCAGCAGGCTCTCGATATGGCCCCATTTCTCCATGCGTCGTAACCAGTTGTAGCCGACGAAGATCTGCGTGGTCATGCAGATGAGAAGCCCGACCAGAATGCTGAAGTCGGTCAATTCACGCATCATCGAAGCGGTGACGATGGAACCGACGCTGACCCCGAGCAGAAGCTGGACGGTTGCCACGAACGGGTAGGGCATCCGCATCGGCACGCCCATTTTGCTCAGCGCCGTGACCACGCAGATCGCACCGATCAACTCGCCGAGCGGAAGCCCGGTCATGTAGCCGATCCACGCCCCGAAGGCCGCCACGGGAATGGGGATAAGGCTTTCAAACAGAGTCTTCATTGAATTTCCAACTTATCTGAAGGCGTGACAATTCCATCCAGTCCAGGAAGGTCAGCGCATTTATTTGGAAAGGATGCGAGGTGCCGGTCTAGACCGCTTGCGCGATTTCGCTGCCGGCCCAGTCGCAACGCTCATGGAACCAGCTCTCGACCTGTTGAAGCTTCTCCCGCAACTCAGCCTCATCCCGCCCCGCCACAATGGCGTTCAGGATCTCGGAGTTGGTGAATTCCATACCGCCATAGGCCGTCATCTTCTTGGCTGAAATGCGGTATTCCAGGACACCGTCGAGCGGGCAGTTTTCCGGTACGTCGCGCAGGAGGCCGACGCGTGGGGGAATGCTGATATGTCCGACCATCCGCAGCGGTGCGGCCAGTGGTTCGGGGCGATAGAGCGGATCACGGAGCGCATGCAGCAGGGTCATCCGCGGATCAATGCCCCAGGCATGAGTGAGTTCCTGATTGAAGAAAACCCCACCCAACCGAGAGGCAATTTCGCAGAGAATGATCTCGCCATCTTCGGCCACGAAAAGCTCAAGGTGAAACAACATGGTCGGCTCGGACGGCAGCACATCCTCGACGAGCAACCGCGAATAACGGACCAGCCGATCACACATCGGATTGTCGGAGTTGAGCATGTGCAGGTCATGGGATTTCCCGCCGAGGAAGTCCAGGGCCGAGGTCATGACGCGCACCGGGGAAATCAGGATCGGCTGTCCATCGATGTAGAGCCCGTTGACGATGTAATGGCTGCCGTGCACAAACTTTTCGATCATCAGGTTGTGGAACGTGCTGGAAGTGCGCTCGGACAGCCACTCCCTCAACTGCGCCATGTGCCTGATCACTTCCACGCCGTTCGAGCCGCGACCGTCTCGAGGCTTGATGACCACCGGGAAATCGAACTGCTCACTGAAGCGAACCGCCTCGGTGGCGTTGCCGATCGACGCCATTTCGGCGATCGCAAGCCCGCAATCCTTGGCGCGTTGCTTCATCAGGAACTTGTCCCGGTACAACATCGCGCGGCCTTCTGCGCCCTGGCTGACCCCGAGCCGATCATTGATGCGCGCCACCCGCAGCACATCGACCTCGGCCAAGGCCACGCATAGAGGCGTCTCGAGTCCCCGCGCGATCTGATAGGCATCGATCTCGACGAGCGCGTTGTCATTGAAGTTGTCGAAGAGCTGGTAGCGGACCTTGTCGCCAAGGTGAGCGGCAATCTCTTTGGTTCGAGAGGTGCAGCTCAACAGGATGCCACCGCGGCCAAGCGCGGCAGACCAACTCGCGGCGTCGTGCTGGAGAAGAATTTTGGGCGGGCAAAAAACGATCAGCTGCATATGGCCTTCCTGGCAATCTGGCATAGCGTGTAAAGCTCCAACAAAAATTGATCCAAACCCTCGACGTGGAAGGGCAACGGTACTTTCTGTTACTGAAGTAGAACGTCATCCGTTCGTGGCGCAGGCTTGATGCCTGGAAACCATCAATGCCTCCAGGCACATCAAATCCATGCCAACTCCGGTGCTTGGAAACATCCTGATGAAAACTTTATTCGCAGGCCAATACCGTTTCGGTCGTTATTGATACCCGAGACCTGGTTGTTCAATAGGGCAGGTGCCGTCACCGGTGTTTGTTCTATTCGTGGTATCGGCTCGACCGCTGACGCGCAATCACGCGCACAGCCCGCTAAAGCAGTGTGGGTCAGGCGAGTTTTTGAGGGTGTCGAAGAAGGGGGAGCGCCGACGAGGCTGCCGAAACATTTGAATGTGGACGTTTTGTGGACGTTTTCACGTTTTGACGTGAGAGAGTTCCGAAGCCCAGAAACGACAAAGCCCCTGCATTGCTGCAGGGGCTTTGTTTTGTGTGGTGCGGCACCAGGAGTCGAACAGCGCTACAACCCATTGTAAAAAAACATATTTGTTATATGTGTTTTTTATTCTATCTCTAAATGTATCCTTTTTGATGGGGCTATCTGTTGGCGATATTCCGGGCCAGAACGAGCAGTCCCCTATCATTTATAGAATTCGTTTCAGGCCTTTGGGTCTACGGGGTCGTATAAAAAGGACTTTAGTATTTCCGAGAATTTCGTTATTTCGTCAATGTAGATACGGCACAAGTACTCAAAGATTTGAGCTTCTGACATTAGCCGTCTACTAGTTAACTTGCTGAACATGTCTTTGTCGTCATGAAACGTAAGACCGGCGGACACTCGTACTAGTTCTTCTGCACCTGACAGATAATCCTCGTAAATTTTCTTCTCCACGCTGCTAAGAGGGATGCAATGAACATTCTTAAAATTAAGAGTGTGCTTTTGGTCTGCTTGGTCTCCATCCAGTATCGAAATTACGTTATCTTTTGTCGACAGAAATTCTTCGTCAGCATTTCTTTGCATTAAATTAACTACATTGGGCGCTCCGCCAATGTAAATAATTTTGAATCGATAAAAAGTTTCTGCGCAAAATTTATTAATAATGAATTCTAAAAAGCGCTGCAGTACTTTGTCTTCAGTTAAGATGTATTTGTCCCATCCCTCGAATCCAAATAACAAACTTTTGATGAAGTTGTAAGAGACTGGAAGTGGGCTTACAATTCCGTCTACCTCCTCCAAATGAAATAGCTCGCCGTACAGCAGTGTCTTCATTAACGGGAGGGAGTGCGTGGTGAAAAAAATGTTAACCTTATACTTTTCACAGAACTCTCGTAGCTTTCCAGCTAGTTTTGTTTGTGCGGCAGCATCCAGTGAAATATCTATTTCGTCAATAGCAATGAGTTTTGCCCCGCCCTTTATTTTTCGATAAAGGCTGATGAGAAAAAACTCTCCGGAGCTCAAGTAGTCTTCTCGGATATATTTGCTATCGTCTAACAAAACGCAATAATAGTTTGTTTTTTTGATTTTTATCTCTACTAAGGTGTCAAATCTTGAAGTAGAGTAAATCTCATTCAGCATTTTTATAAGCTCTAACGGACGCTCATGATTATCCAATACGATAGATCGTCGAATATCTAGGTCAGCTGAGATGATATTTTGGAAAAAGTTAAACCTCTGGCCATATGGCATAGGCAATTCGGCATCAATGCTTGCCTTGATTTCGTCTGGTATTATATCTTTTGAGTTGAGTGTCCTGATCTCCGGATCATAATAAAAGCTATATTTATCATCTTCTGCAGTATAAATTACGGCGCTGTCTGTATTGAAGATGCTAGCCGGGGATGTCCGTGCAAATGTGTCAGCAAACTGGAGGTTTTGAATAGCCTTGACTAACGTGGTTTTGCCTGCGCCGTTTCTTCCTACGATACAGGTTAACTTGCACGAACTCAGGTCTAAATCTACAAGCATGTTTCGAATGTGTTGAATGTTGGAGATCTGGATTCTCAACTTCATGGCTACTTCACCGTGCCGCGAATGAACGCGTCAACAACTGAAGTTCCATATTTTTTCCGTAGTTTATTTAAGTAGTGGGGGTCGGTAGTGTTTACGTAGTTCAAATAACCCGATATCTGTAAAAGGCCAACACTGTTGTCTCCTTTTAGTTTTGAACTTTCTGATTCTAGTCTATCATTGAATTTGGTTTTATCACTCGCGTAGAAGTGAAGTAGAACCTCAATTGTATTTTTTAGTTTTGAATCAATGGTGACGGCCCCATTGGGCAAAATAACCATCCCCAAAATTTTTATTTTATTTCCTACAGACGAAAATTTGGTTTTGCTGAAGTTTAGGTTTAGCTTCTCGCCGAAACACTCTTTCAGCATTTCTCCAACTGTAGTATCGATCCCATATAGTCGGGTGTCCCCACTGCTAGACAAGATAATGTCGTCAGAATATCTAGTGTAAATTAGATTTTGAGCGATACAGTAATCTTCAAGTATGCTGTCAAATTTTTGAAGACACGCATTGCTAATGATAGGGGATGTTGAAAACCCAATGGGCAGCATGTCATTTACGGTTGACATTTCTATAATTCTATCTAAATATCTGTCTATGTCGGAGACAGGTATAGAGTCGAAATTGTTTTTTACTGTTTCTCTTACTAAGGCGCTATCAATACTGTTAAAAAAGCTTTTCAGGTCTGTTTGAAAAAAATGACGGCTGCCGGCATGTTTTTGTACTGCACTTGCAACGTTCACTCCTTTTCTGTAGGAATAAACAACATTTTCATTTACTTTTAAAAATTCAAAGACAAATAAATTTAGAAATTTATGGTAGGCCTTCAGTTTTTCGTCGGTCTTGTATAGTTCCATGCCTTTGAGGGTGGTTACTTTATAGCGTGTTGTTATATCTCCCGCCAAAAAATCCTGGAAATCATGTTTTCCATGATACATGGCGTCAAATATCGAGCTTAATTCTTTCTTTGCCATAACAGCCCCTCAAACCTTCGACTCACTATTTGTTACGCGAATTTTTTATTCGTGACAGCAAAACTAATACTGTTGTGGTGTTTGCCTCAGTCTATATATGTACAGCAGACTATGGATTCAGGCTGGGGTCACTGTAACAAAAAAAAGGCGCATAAGCAGGTATTAAGCCAGAATGCACCATAAGTGCACAGCTAATTGAACAGTTGAAAGTGATCTTTAGGTGCAGGCAGGAAGGGGGTTACGGGTAACGCAAATTTTACTGTTCGTGCGGCTTCCCTCAATCAGCAGATTGGGGAAGTCACACAAAAGTAACTCGGATACAGGCCTTTAGAGGTCAGCTTGAGACTGGAGATGCTCCTAGTCACTGACATGAAGAGATCCTAAGCCGCATTCCCAAAAAAAACAAGGGTAGGCAGGTCATCCCTGAGTTCTAGCTCTGAGATATGTACAGTCATATTCTGTGAGTCTAAAGCTGACCCAGTGCTGATGTACGTCGCCTGCCGAGACGAATGTCCGCTATTGGGTCGTTTCTGCCGAACTCCTATTTTTTTTGCGATGGTCGGTCTTTACGTCCTCTATGGATGGTGGAACTGCACCTATCACTTTGAATTGCCAAGGCTTCCCTAGACGAGCAGTGATCAACTGCATGGTCAGTAGATAGTAATAGCGCGTTGATTCGGCGTGTTGATTGAGGTGGTTTTTTAGAAACCATGCGAGATGCTTTCTCTGCCAGGCCCATGGGTTCTCTCAGTGCCAGCGATCAGAGATCGCCGCTTGAATGGCCTTTGCTTGGCGTAGGTGACGTTCGCGAGTGGCATGCGACCCGGTGAGAACGCCCGCCAGAAAAATCTCCATATCGAATGGCTTGCTCATGCTCGAGCGCCAATGTACGCCGATACAACGTCGATTCGACCGTGCCCCAGCTCATAGCTGATTTGTGCTCGAGCCTTCTGATCGAGGTGGTAACAATTGCCTCCATTGATGGGGGCGGGATGAAGGGTGATTTGCTCGTAGCGTTCGCATGCATAGGCCGCCCGCAGTTCGTGGAAGCCTTTGAGGTTGTGCGTGTGGAGGATGTCTCGAGCGGGGCGAACAGTGCCCTGTAAGAAATCCTGGTAGCTTTCGTGCGGAGCTAATACGTTGCGGCTAGTGTCAGGCGAGGCCTGTTCGGCAAACCTCAGGGCATCACGAATATGATTATCTACCCCGATCCAGCGAGGTGCCGAAGCACCTGCGCGACCACCTTTGGTGCCATCCTGGATGTTGATCTTCCCGTATTGTTCGGACTCGCGCTTCAGGCGCGGAAGGTCGGCTAAAATCGCCTCGCGCAAGCGCATGCCGGTGGCTCGCGCCAACTGCGCGATGGCCGCAGCGCGCGGCATTTGGCGTTCGCAGAGCACGGCGACGAGCCGCTTCACGTGTTCGCGGTCTTGGCCTTGCGGCACCGAGCGACGAACATTGGTGCGCTGCATTTCCAACGCCTTGCTCGGACTCGGTACTTTCACGTACTGATCACCGCGAAGCGCTGCCATGGTCCGGTTCACGCTGGATAATCGATTTTGTGCGGTGGCGATAGCGAGGTCGCCGCGCTCGACTAAGTGACTCAGATGCGCCGCGTAATCCGACAAGATCTGGCGATCTATCTGCCGTGCATCGTTGAGCCCTGGTCCATCGTCTGAGCGGCACCAGCGCACAAACGCCTGCCAGCGATCGCTGTGCGCTTTGACCGTGCCGTAATGCCCTCCGCCGAACATGTCTTTTAACGCCTGCGGTCCGGCATAACTCAGTTGCCGACCATACCCAAAATTACGCCCATCCCGTCTACCGACCAATCCCATGACCATACTCCTCTCGAAGCCACACTTGTAAAACCTTCCCCACATCATCCCGCCAAGAATGTTGAGTGTTATCAGGGATCAAGGCCCCTGCGACCTGTGAGGGTTGTCCACTAACGCGGGACTGGCGGCTCCTTACGACCGGGAGCTTGGGCATCTCATGATCTGGCCTCCTGAGCACTTCCGAAGAAGTGGGCGGGTGGAGGCTGCGCTGGCTGACGAGACCAGCGCCGCGAGATCCTGAGTCGGGTTAAGGCAGTGAAGCGATGACCGGGGCATGCCTGACTGTCAGTCAGGTGAAGTCCATTCCGTGGATTGCGGCACCATCATCTGCATCGCTGTTGCTGGTGACTTCGGTGTTTGTCACGCCGATTGTCACGAGGGGAAATGCCGCAAAGCCTTGTACGAGGTGGGCTGCAGCAGCGGTAGGAGCGCCCGTCTCTTTCCGGAAGAAAGAGACGGGCGCAGGTTGGCGCAATGAAATGGCCAAGCGGATAGGTTGCTGCGGGGCAGTTATGAAAGAGTATGAGTTGCCGCAGTGGGCACACTGATAAAAGTAGGCATCCATCACATCGCTGTGACCGTGCGAGCCGCCGGACGCTAATCGCACTTTGGGTGAACCACCACGGTGTGGCGTAGCCTCAAAGGTTCTGACAACCTGGGTTGCTGTCAACGACAGTGCTTTGCCCGATCTTTTCTACGCCTGTGGATAATTTGGGTCAAGGCTCGAATTATTGGGAGTTCTGCGGTTGTGGATTAAATTATCCACCGGTGGAAATCTGTGGTTTTCCACAGACGATTATCTAGAATTTGATTTTTTAATAAGGTCCTCCCAAGTCGGGCGGCTACGCAGCCCGGCTTGGGAGGACCCATATGAAAGCGGTTGAAGGAGCGCAGGAGTGGCTTGGGATTTTCCGGTCTGCTTTTGAGTGGCAACGACCAACTAGAGATCTTAACAAACAGCATTTGCTCCTATTGAGGATGTCACTGGACATGATGATGTCAAAATAGTAGCGTAGCGCGGGATTTCACAAGAAGTCGGGTAGGACAAGACTCGCCGCAATACCCATCGTTAATAATGTTTGCAAGGATGAAACATGAATTCCGCTGCGCTTCTTTCGAAAGAAGAGATCTATGAGAAATTTCCACAAATTAAGTTGCGTTACCAAATAATTGGAGATAAAGCCATTGGCGAGGCCAGCGGTTTTGGCGCGGTATGGTGCGCAACTGATAAGTGGGTGAATTCTCTTGTCGCGTTAAAGATAAGTGACGGCGATTTACTCGCTGAGGTAAAATTGTGTAGGGATATTGACGGTGAAACCGTCCGAGTCTTCGATTTTTATAAAAGCGAAGATGGTTGGCATGCATTCGCGATGGAGCATCTCGGCGGATCTTGGGTCACGCTATCTGCATACATATCGAGGCATCGTTATAAAAATAATGATATCCAGCATTATTTTGATTCTTTTGAGATTATCCGTTCGGTGCTTCATGGCTTAAGTTCCTTGCATGGGAAGCCATACCAGCGATTGAATTCTGTTATTCATGCGGATATAAAGCCTGCAAATTTGTTTGTGTTGATCAATCCCAAAAAACGCCCGCACACCGTGTTCCGCATGCCGTCCTATATGGATATGATTAAGATAATAGATCTCGGAGTTGGAGTTGGCCGAGGGAAAGAGTTGCGAGGTTATACACCAGCATATCGACCTGAGGGCATGACTCAGGCGGCGCATGGTTATGACCTTTATGCCGTAGCAGTTTCGTTTGTCGAACTTTTGACCGGTCGAAGACCTACACATCAGCAAATGGGTGATAAACGGCGATTACGAAAAGCTTTAGCGAAAAACTCATCAGGCTCGGAGTATATAGATAATCTTGCAATTGATTTCGTGACCACATGCAAAAATGCAGCAAGCCAGAATGCCACAACCGCAAAAAAATTAATAAAAATTCTTGATGAAAAACTTTTTGATAAAGAATCGCTTCGTTTGATGAGCCTTCGAGGTCTGGTTAAAAACGGTGGTGATGATAGTACTAAAGCGGATTTTGCGAAAATTTTGTACCCCATAATTGCAAGTTATTGGGGGTGGATGCGCCGCACCGAAAAGCGGTGTGAAGTAGTGAAAGACTTCGTTGATGACCTCCTTAAGGATGGAATAATATTCAAAGGTAGCAATTTAAAGAGATACCGTGTTGCTCGAATTATTGTTTAAACTAAAAGAGAGAAGTTTATGAAGTGTTATTTTCAAGATTGTAACGAGGATGGAGAGACGAAGGAGCATATCCCCCCTCGCTCTTTTTTTCCAGAAGGGGAAAAATTGCAGTTGCTTACTGTCAGGTCTTGCAAAAAACATAATAACGCCAAATCGACAGATGATATTTATGTTCTAGCACAGATATGTATGAATGCCTCGCCGAGCAATAGGGCAAGAGAGGTGTTTCTTAGTAAAGTTGCGCCTCAGTTATCCTACAATAATTACGCATTACGCAATCTATTGGCAAAAGGCGCAGTTCAATCGGAGTGCGGAGCAGTTAAGTATCACGTCGACTCTTCGCGGTTTGATGATTTCTTTACTGCTCTTTCATGTGGAATAATCTTTAAGTCCTGTGGTTCGTCGCTGCCGGTGAACTATAGTCTTTCACATGTATATCATAATTTCCAAAATGATTCGGATGTTCAGTTGCGTAATTTAGAAGATGCTATTGGTAGATTTTACTCCGGTAAGCCGATGGATTTTATGGAGTTCGGCGATCCCGAAACAAAAAATGAAAAAATCTATACTGTGACTATATTCGGTATCCCAGGATTTAAATCAAGTATCACACTTGTTCATAATTTTTTTGGAACCTTTAAGGTTACGTCAATGCTAACGAATTTGATCAAGGTTGGGGTGTAGCAAAAAGTAATAAATAACAGTTCAGTAAGCTATAGAGGTCTTCGTATTTCCTTTCTAGGAGCTAGGTGTTATACGGTTGACTGTTTTGGGTTGTTTTCTCCATCGCGTATCGCCTAGTGTGTTCAAGATTTATATCCGATTAATTGTCTAGAATTAAATTGTTTAGTGAATCGAATATGACGAGGTGTTCGATTTGCTACGGTGGCCTAGGGAATGCATTTACGCGATCGACCCACGTTTTACCTTCATCCGGGTGACGTTGGTGCCAGTCTGATTAGCAAACTCGTGGGGAGTGACATGCTCCTGCCGGTTGGCCTCCAAGTACCGGCTCCACCAGTTCATGATCAGCCTGCGCTCCTCAATGAACTCGGCCTTGTGGATGTAAGCGGCGCGGACGTTGTTGCGTTCCTTGTGGCTCATCTGCCTTTCAATGGCGGTCTCGGACCAGAGTCCTGACTCGATCAGTGCGCTGCAGGCCATCGAACGAAACCCATGCCCGCAGATATCGGTTTTGGTGTCGTACCCCATCGTCCGTAGCGCATTGTTCACGGTATTTTCGGACATGGGTTTCCAGGGTTTGGCATCACCTGCGAAGACCAATGCGAATTTACCTGTGAGTGCATGGATTTTTTCGAGTAGCGCCACTGCTTGCGGCGATAAGGGTACTAAATGGATATCCCCTGCCATCTTCGTACCCCTTGTGGAAAAGGGTACTCCCTCCAACGCGGGTCGAGTGTCCGGTACTTCCCAGGTGCCGCGCTTGAGGTCGAACTCGCTCCAGCGGGCGAAACGCAGCTCGCTGGATCGTACAAACACATGCAGCGACAGCATCACCGTCAGACGGGTAAGTGCCCGACCTTTATAGGTGTCGATCCGCTCCTGCAGTTCCGGCAGTCGCGATAAGGGTAGAGCGGGGCGATGGACCACCCGCGGGGCCTTGATCGAGCCTTCGAGGTCGTAAGCAGGGTTTATGGTGATAAGCCGGAGGCGCTTTGCCTCGCGCATAATGCTCTGCAGGTAGTTTTGTACCCTTAAAGCAACGTCTATCGTTCCGCGCTTCTTGATCGCTTCCAAGGGCTGCATAAGGTCATGGGTGTCGAGATCAACAATGGCGCGTGCGCCGATCAGCGGGAATACGTGGGTTTTGAGGCGGCTCATCACAGTCTTGGAATGGCCTGGTGCCCACTTGGCCGACATTTCCGTATGCCAGTCGAGCGCAACGCTTTCAAAAGTTCTGCCTTTGATTACGGCTTCCGCCTTGGCTTGGTGTTTGGTCTCTATGGGATCAATGCCATCCGTCAGCATTCGCTTGACCTCCAAGCGCTTGCGGCGCGCATCGGCGAGGCCAATGACGGGGTAGTTGCCGAACGAGGTCAGTCCTTCCCGTCCGTCGGGTTTGACGTAACGGAGCCGCCAGCCTTTGCGGCCATTGGGTTGGACTAGGAGGTAGAGGCCATCGCCATCGAAAAGCTTGTAGGCGCGGTCTGTAGGTTTTGCCAAGCGGCAAGCTGCGTCGGAGAGCGGAGCTGTGGTGCGCGACATAAGGGTACTCCCTTTTATCGAAGTGACCTGTATCCCAAACTCTACCCTTAAAACGGTTGGAATCCACCAGTTTCTGACGGAAACCGATGGAACGCCAAAACGAAAAAACCCGCCAGAAGGCGGGTTTTTCGGGGGTTTCAGAGATTTTGAAAGCCTTCTCTGGAACCTTGTATGGTGCCGGCACCAGGAGTCGAACCCGGGACCTACTGATTACAAGTCAGTTGCTCTACCAACTGAGCTATACCGGCGTGTTAGGGCGACGATTATAGCGATTGGATTGGTTCTGTAAACCCCTGAATTCAGACTATTTTTACGCGGCCTTCAGGTTAGCCTCGAACCAGGGCTTTCCTGAGTTTCTGAAGGGTGCGCCAGCCCCGGCTATTTTGCATGGCGCGCAGCTGCGCTTCGGCGGTTTCGGCGCGTTGTAGGGCGATGGTGAGTTGCTTTTCAGCGTCCGGATCAGCGGCGCTGAGCGGGTGGGCGAGGGCATGACCCCGACACAATTGGAAGTTGTCGAGGTTGCACGGCGGGATGTCGAACGCGGGTTTGAGGTCAAGATGTTCGTTGGGCAGGAACCAAGTGTTGATGCCGTCGAACAGGACGGCCTGATAACCGGCGTCGGTGACGAGGTGTTCCCAGGTGTGGTCGCGGGCCCATGGGGTTTCGATGAGGATGATCCAGGGGCGCCAGGTGGCGAAGTCCATGCCGCGCAGGACGGTTTCTTCGTGGCCTTCAACGTCGATTTTCAGGAAGTGGATGGGACGGTTCCGCGCGTATTGCTCGCAGATGGAGGTGAGGGTGCGGGCTTTGACGGTTTGGCGGTGGATGTCCATGCCCAGGGCTGTACGCTCTTGCGCGGTGGCCGGGTCGACGGTGGAGAGGCCGGTGCCGGGGATGCCGTAGAAGGTGAGATCTTCGGCGCTGTCGCTGGCCACGCATTGCAGGTTGGTGTCGTTGGGCCGTTGTTGGCACAGCGCATCATGGAAGGCTTGCATCGGCTCAACGTTGATGCCGGTCCAGCCGCGGTCGTAAAAGGCTTTGGTCACGGAGTCGTGGGTGGGGTCATTGGCGCCGATGTCGATGTAGAAGCCGTTTTCGAACTGTTTGAGGGCGCGCCACAGGCGGATGTCTTCGAAATTCTGTGCGTAAGAAATGAACGTCACTGTCGCTTCCTGTCATTCGCTCGTGGCCGCGCTGTTGGCGCCCTTGGCCTCTTTTATAGCAAGGGTGGGTGCCAAGTGCGATTTTCCTTTCATGGCGTCCGGTATTCGGCGGTTATGTCGTTTCGATTGAATGCTTATGCACAACGCGACGCCTGATGAGCAGGCTCAACGGCGCTTTTGTGGACTCGTTCTCATTTGTTCGCAAATCCCTGTTTTTAGGGTTTTTTATTTATATGTACGAAAAATGAACAGTTGTGTTTCAGCCGCGAAACAGCGCATTTATTGGATCCACGAGAATTTCATCAACAGAGTTATCCACAGGCTGCGACTGTTTAAGGGCGTTCGGCCAGAAGCAGGAAGTTGCGCGGTGTGAGCGGGGTTTCGCAGAAGGTACCGAGACGAACGGTGTAACCCTGCTCGGCGAGGAAAAGTGCCCGATCAAGTACCAGCCACAGCTCCAGAGGACGTCGGAAAAGGCCACGCAGCAGCTCCAGATTGCGCACTTCGGCCAATCGCTGCCAGCCGGCGGCTTCGAGGGCTGGCCAATCCTGCGCGCCGATTGTGGATAACTCCTTGTGTGCGGCCAAATGATGGCAATAGTCGGCGAAGGATTTATCCAGCCAGGTGCTGGGCAGGGACGGAGTGGGCAGGTATTCGTCGACGCCGCGCAGTTGCCGTTGCAGCAGGTCAAAACCCAGGCGCCGTGCCATGGAAGTGTCCCGTTGACGTCGGACCCGTGCACCGGCGGTGACGGTTTCGCTCATCGGCAGTGCGAGATCTTCGAGGGATAGCTGTAGGCCGGATCCCATACCCGCCGAGGAAAGCGCCTCATAACTAGAAAGACTGATCCGGTTATAGCAGCACGGTGCAATGGCCAATTGTTTACATCCAGCCTCACTGGCGAGTCGGATCAACCGCACATGCAGATCACCACAGGCGTGCAGCGCTACCGGGGTGTGTTCGCTCTTCAATAAAGAAGCCGCGCCGGCGGCGAGTACATCTTGCTCAACATGCAGCGCATGCAACTGATGACGCTGGCTGAGTGTTTGCCCGCTCAACACCAAAGAAGGATCGTATTCCAGACAGGTCAGTTGCTGCCCGGTTTGCAGCAGGCGTCGGCCCAGGTGGCCTTTGCCCGAACACCAATCCAGCCACTGCGTCGGCGGCGCAGCAAACGACAAACGACTGGCAAACGCCTCAATCTGCTGCCACTTGCGCCCCGGCACATCGACGTTCAACCGATGTCCGGCCGCCTCAAGCGCATGCGCCGGCAGCTCAGCCACCGAACTCAGCTCAAGCGACAACGCCGCCAATGAAGCAAACGGCTCCGGCGCATCCAGCAAGCAAGGTTGGTTATGACTGTTTTCCGCTGCTTCCAGCGACCGGCCGCGTAGCCAGGAAGACAACGAAGGGTAGGACGTTTCCCAAGGCAGCTGCAGATGAGTAAACGGTCGAGGCTTCCACAGTGCCTGATGCTCAATCAGAAAAGCATCCAGCGCCATGAAACGGGCGAGTAGGGCCTCGCCCGTCAGCACGCAGGAGGAATCAACGCCCTTGGCAGGCATCGACGCGTAGCCAGCGCTCCAGCAGCTTGAAGCCGCGAACCAGCACGTAAGCCATCAACAGATAGAACATGCCCGCGGCGAAGAAGATCTCCACCGGCAAGTAGGTGCGAGCAATGATGGTGCGGGCCATGCCGGTCAGTTCCAGCAGGGTCACGGTGCTGGCCAGGGCGCTGGCCTTGAGCATCAGGATCACTTCGTTGCTGTAGGCCGGCAGGCCGATGCGCGCGGCACGGGGCAGGATGATGTAGAACAGCGCCTTAGGCTTGGACATGCCCAGCGCCCGCGCGGCCTCGATCTCGCCCGGTGGAATCGCCTGGATCGCGCCACGCAGGATCTCGGCGATGTAGGCAGCGGTGTGCAAAGTCATGGTCGCCGTGGCGCACCAGAACGGATCGCGCAGGTACGGCCACATCGAGCTGTTGCGCACGGCATCGAACTGCGCCAGGCCGTAGTAGACGAGGAACAACTGAACCAGTAACGGCGTGCCACGGAAAAAGAAGATGTACGCGTAGGGCAATGACCGCACATACCAGCGTCGCGACGAACGCGCGATGCCCAGCGGAATCGCCAGCAGCAACCCGGCGATCACAGCGATGGCCACCAGTTCCAGGGTCAGCGTCGCGCCCTGGGCCAGTTTCGGCAGCCACTTGATGATGACTTCCCAGTTCATTGGGTGCTCCTCGCGAAGCCGCGAGCGGCGCGTCGTTCCAGGAAGTACATGCCGGTCATGGCCAGAATGGTCAGGCCCAGGTACATGAATGCAGCGACCATAAAGAAGGTGAACGGCTGTTTCGACACAGTCACGCCGATTTGTGCGTGACGCATGATTTCTTCCAGGCCGATCACCGACACCAGCGCGGTGTCTTTCATCAGGATCATGAACAGGTTGCCCAGGCCCGGCAGGGCGATGCGCCACATCTGCGGCATGATCAGTCGGGTGAAGATGCGGAATTTCGACAGGCCCAAGGCAATGCCGGCTTCACGGTGACCTTTGGGGATCGCCAGGATCGCGCCGCGAAACACTTCCGTAGCGTAGGCGCCGAAGCACAGGCCCAACGCGATCACGCCGGCGGCGAAGGCATTGAGGGCGAGGTCGGGGTTGCCGAAAAACTCGCCCAAGGCACGCATCAGATTGACGGTGCCGAAGTAGATCAACAGCACCCAGAGCAATTCCGGGATACCGCGAACCAACGTCGAATAAGTGCCGCCCAGCCATTGCAGCGGCTTGTGCGGGGATGTCTTGGCCAAGGCGCCGAGCAGACCGAGCACCAGCCCCAGGCACAGCGCCGAGAGTGCCAGTTTCACAGTCATCAGCGCACCAGCGGCGAGCGCCGGGCCGAATCCGTAGAGGTCGATAATCATGGGTTTCTTTTCAATCGCGGCAGGCAATGCCAAGGACTGGCGCCGTCAGCGAACGGCGCCGGTCAGGCAGGTCAGAATCAATAGATGCTGAACGGGAAGTACTTGTCGTTGATCTTCTTGTAAGTACCGTCTTCGACGATTTCTTTCAGCGCAAGGTTCAGCCTGGCGCGGATGGTGTCGCCTTTACGTACAGCGATACCGATCTTGTCGCTTTCTTCCACCGGGTCACCCTTGAATTCGTAAGGGCGGCCAGCGTCGCTTTTCAGCCATTCGTAGTTGACGTACTTGTCGGCCAGGATGCCGTCCAGACGACCGGAAGTCAGGTCGAGGTAGGCGTTTTCCTGGGTGTCGTAGAGTTTGACTTCAACGCCTTCCATGTTGTCTTCCATCCAGGTGCCGGCGAGGGTCGCACGTTGTGCGCCGATCACTTTGCCTTGCAGGGAAGCCTTGTCGGTTTTGAAGTCGACGTCTTTCTTGGCGATGAATTGCAGCTTGTTGGAGTAGTACGGGTCGGTGAAGTCCACCGCTTGCTTGCGCTCATCGGTGATCGACATCGAGGAGATCAGGAAGTCGAATTTCTTGGCGTTCAGGGCCGGGATGATGCCATCCCAGTCAGACGTGACCACGGTGCAGTCGACTTTCATCTTGGCGCACAGGGCGTCGCCGATTTCTTTGTCGAAGCCGACGACATTGCCACTGGCATCTTTGTTGTTGAACGGCGGGTAGGCCGCTTCGATGCCCATCTTCAAGGTCTCGGCGACAGCGCCGGCGCTGAAGGCCAGGGTGACGGCAGCAGCCAGGAAGATTCTCTTGTAGTTCTGCATGCGGGTAGCTCCGTTAGCGGTTGCTGGACATGAATTGTTTGCAGCGCGCCGAAAGCGGGTTGTCGAACACCTGCTGTGGCGATCCTTGCTCTTCTACCAAGCCTTGGTGGAGGAACACCACTTCGCTGGAGACCTGACGGGCAAAGCCCATTTCGTGGGTCACGAGCAACATGGTGCGGCCTTCTTCGGCCAATGCGCGGATGACATTAAGTACTTCCTGGACCATTTCCGGGTCAAGGGCGGAGGTGGGCTCGTCGAACAGGATCACCTTGGGCTGCATCGCCAGCGTGCGGGCAATCGCTGCCCGTTGCTGTTGGCCGCCGGACAATTGCGCCGGGTAGGCGTGGCGCTTGTCGGCGATGCCGACCTTGGCCAGCAAGGCTTCGGCGACTTCGATGGCTTCGGCCTTGCTCTGGCCGAGTACTCGGCGCGGGGCTTCGATGATGTTGTCGAGCACGCTCATGTGCGGCCAGAGATTAAAGTTTTGAAACACAAAACCAATCTCGCTGCGCAGGCGATTGATCTGTTTGCCATCGGCGGCAACCAGTTCGCCGTTCTTCGCGGCCTTGAGTTTGAGTTCTTCGCCGGCCACCAGGATCTGGCCCTGGTGCGGGTTTTCCAACAGGTTGATGCAACGCAGGAACGTGGACTTGCCGGAACCGGAGGAACCCAGGATCGAGATCACGTCGCCGTCGCGGGCGGTCAGCGAGATGCCTTTGAGCACCTCAAGCTTTCCGTAGCGTTTGTGCAAGTTGCGGATTTCAAGCGCGGGCGTGGCCTCAGCCATGTGCGTTCCTCATAGTGTTTCACTCCTGCTGTTGGCGGCCTTCCTGGCGAGGCGGCCAAGCTAGCATAGCGTTCGAATGGCAGCCAACAGCGCTACGGGCGGTAAACGAATGGTGTGTGGCAGGTTGTCGCATCGGTACAGCAGTGTGTCGCGCTGCTATCAACCGAACAGCCGTTTGAACCAGCTGCCCCGCGGGTGTCGCGTAAAAAAAGGCGCGATGTTGCCAGCTTTGGCGGGGTGTTGGAAGCGCTAACCGGCCAAACGTACCCGATCTGCACTTTTATTGTGCGTCCCGCTTTTTTTCAGTGTGTTTCTGGTGCACTGCTTCGTCCTTAATGTGGGTCGCTGGGTAACGCTCTGGCGAATTGCCATTAATCTCAATGACTTGCGATGACCGTCCGGTCCAGCGGAGAGCCGCGGATCCGGGGACTTTGTAACATTTTGGCGCAATTATTGCGTGCAGAATAAGGAACGCCCCGTTGGATTCTTTTTACGAGAAAGAAATGCCAGACGCGGTGGACTGAATCGCTTTCCTTGCAAAGGTAGTTTCAATGAGCAGCACCCAAAGCTCCAATGGCCTCGAACAGGGGCTCAAACCGCGTCATGTGACCATGTTGTCGATCGCCGGGGTTATCGGCGCCGGCCTGTTTGTTGGCTCGGGCCACGCTATCGCAGCGGCCGGCCCAGCCGTGCTGTTGGCTTACGCTGCCGCCGGTGCACTGGTGGTGCTGGTGATGCGCATGCTCGGCGAAATGGCCGTGGCCTCGCCGGACACCGGCTCTTTCTCGACATACGCCGATCGCGCGATCGGTCACTGGGCCGGTTTCACCATCGGTTGGTTGTACTGGTGGTTCTGGGTGCTGGTGATTCCGCTGGAGGCCAACGCCGCCGCGACCATCCTGCACGCCTGGTTCCCGAATGTGGCGATCTGGGCCTTCACGCTTGTGATCACGCTGCTGCTGACGGTCACCAACCTGTTCAGCGTGAAGAACTACGGTGAGTTCGAGTTCTGGTTCGCCCTGGTCAAAGTCATCGCGATCATCGGTTTCATCGGCCTCGGCATTCTGGCGATCTTCGGCTTCCTGCCGAACAGCCAGGTCAGCGGCGTTTCGCACCTGTTCGACACCCAAGGCTTCCTGCCAAACGGCATGGGCGCAGTATTGGGCGCGATCCTGACCACCATGTTCTCCTTCATGGGCACCGAGATCGTCACCATCGCCGCCGCAGAATCGAAGAACCCGGGCCAGCAAATCTCCAAGGCCACCAACTCGGTGATCTGGCGGATCGGCTTGTTCTACCTCGTTTCGATTTTCATCGTTGTGGCCCTGGTGCCATGGAACGATCCAGTGCTGGCCGCTGTGGGTTCCTACCAGACCGTGCTTGAACGCATGGGCATCCCGAACGCCAAGCTGATCGTCGACATCGTGGTACTGGTTGCTGTAACCAGCTGCCTGAACTCGGCGCTGTATACCGCCTCGCGCATGATGTTCTCCCTGGGCAAGCGCGGCGATGCGCCGGCCGTTTCCCAACGCACCAACAAAAGCGGCACGCCGTACTGGGCCGTCATCCTGTCCACCGCTGCTGCGTTCGTCGCGGTATTCGCCAACTACGTGGCCCCGGCCGCCGTGTTCGAATTCCTGCTGGCCACCTCCGGCGCCATCGCGCTGCTGGTGTACCTGGTGATCGCTATCTCGCAACTGCGTATGCGCAAGCAGCGTATGGCCCGTGGCGAGAAAATCGCCTTCAGCATGTGGCTGTTCCCGGGCCTGACCTACGCGGTGATCGTCTTCATCGTCGTGGCCCTGACCATCATGCTGTTCCAGGAAGCCCATCGCGTGGAAATCCTCGCGACGGGTTTCCTGAGCTTGATGGTGGTAGCGGTCGGGCTGTTTGTGGCCCGTCGTCGTCGCAATGAAAAGTTGATCGCCGCAGTCGCGCGCTGAGTGTTCTGACTCAAGCCAAGTGCTGTTGAAACACGAAAACGACCGCCATCAGAAATGATCGCGGTCGTTTTTGTTTTCAGTCAGGCGCTTGTTCAAGTGGCTATCTGATGGACACAGTGATGGCGAGATAGTAGCCTTCGCAACGAATGTGTATCTCGCTGTTGCGAGATGCGATGGAGTTCCAGGACACGGATTGTTCGACGCCCCCAGCCTTCCTGGCTAAAGCCCCCGACCCTTTCATGCCTGCTCCCTCATCTGACGCGCGTCACAGATGCATTTGCGTGTGCCTGCCGATTAACCCGGCAGATCAGAATCAGAGCTGCATGGAGCTAACCCCGCCATTCAGCCAATCCATTGGGGCATCAAGGAGATAGACATGGCGTTTACATCGGTTGTGTTCAAAAACCCTCAAACCGGTGCCATGAAAGAAGCGCCAATCGGCTTTTCGTGGACCGTGTTTTTCTTTGGCTTTTTCCCGGCATTGTTCCGTGGTGACATCAAGTGGGCAGCGATCATGTTCGTCGTGGCCTGCTTCACCTTCAGCCTGAGCAATCTGGTGTTTATGTTCATCTACAACAAGCTGTACGTGCAGGACCTGATCGGTGCCGGCTTCAAGGCTCAATCCATCGCCAAAGGTGACCTGAGCTACGCCAGCTCCAAGATCGGCATTGAAATCCCGCGTATGGAAGGTGTCGCTGCCTAAGATTTGATCTTCGGCGGACAAAAAAAACGGGCGCAATCAGCGATGATTGCGCCCGTTTTGTTTGTCCGGGATTCAATTGATCAAACGGACTCTTCCTTGGCCTCGCTGTCGTCCAGCGTCTGGCGATAGCTGTCCAGCGCAGTACCGAAGTCAGTGATGAACTGCGGATCGGTCAGCCACGCCTGGGCGGCGTCGCGGTCCATGCCGTCGGCCCACATGCGGTAGTCGATCAGCATGTCGGCAGCCAGGTGAGTGGCGGCCATGGCTTCGTTGTCGGCGTTTTCCATATCCAGCAGTTCTGGATGGTCACTGATGATGCCAGCGAGGTCCGACAGCAGGGCCAGCAGCATGTCGTTACGGCCGATGGCTTCCGCGTCGCGCATTTTGCTGAACATCGCCAGGGTGTATTCCGGGATCGGCTCGCCGATTTCGCCCAGGTCATCATCCAGATCTTCGTCCAGCGTGGCGGGTTTACGGCCGTGGATGTTGATTTGCTTGGCCTTGATCTTGGCGCGTTTGGCGCGTTTCTGTTGCTTGTTCAGGGATGCCATTAATTTCAGTTCGCTTTCGGTTGTGTTTGGGCCGCGATGGCGTCGGACGCCGCCACGTAGTCAGCCTGGAAGATTGGGGATTCGATCCACGCCAGGGCGGCTGCTTCGTCCACTTCGGCGGACCACTGGCGATACTCGATCAGTGCGGCGAGGATAAAGTCTGTCGCTGTTTCCTCGCCTTCCTGCTCCAGCACCAATGCAAGCAGCGGGTGTTCAAGAAATGCCGCACACATCGCCTGTTGGCTGATCTTTTGTGCATCGATCATTTCTTTGAACAGTTCAGTCAGGTCCACCGATTCGAAGTCGATACGATCATCGTTCGGGTCCAGCTCGACGGGGGCGGCGGCCCGTTGGGTGCGGTTCTGCTTGGCCTTGGCTTTGGCACGGGTGGCGCGTTTTTGCTGCTTGTCGGCGGAGGCCATGGGCGTCGTTCCGTATTTCGTTGAGAGGGCAGGTCACTCAGTTGCGTGGCACTCGCCGCCCGGGGGTATCGGGGGCCAGTTCGCCGTTTTGCAGCCAGGACAATGCAATGGGCCATAGTGTGGCTTGGTATGGGCTACGAAAAAAGGCGAAATGTCCGACTTCTTCTTCGCCGATGTCTTTCGGCTCGATTCGCAGATGGATGGTCGTGTCGCCGGTGAGGTAGTCGAGCAAGCGCTCGATGGCCGGGACGGTGCCGTAAGGATCGTCGCTAATGCTGATCGCCAGGGTTTTCGCCGTGACATTGGCGAACGGCAGCCGGCCGTGCTTTGCGTGGATCACCCGGCCGCTGGGGCGCGTCTCGTACCGCGACGTGGGCGTGCTCCAGTCACGGACGACGCCAGCGGGGGTGTCTTCCAACCAACCGAGGCGTTTACCGGGGAAATAACCGCAGATCATCGTCACCATCGGCATCACCAAGTGCCACTTGCCGAACATCCTCCAACGATGAGCAGGTGCATAGTCGCGCCAGTAAGCGAACTGCGCGCCGACGGTCACCAGGCGCCGGATCAAGTGCCCGGAAGCCCCGAGGCCCGCCGCACAGCCGCCGAAACTGTGGCCAATCACGTCGATGGGTTGGCCGGGGAATTCACGTTCAGCGCGCTTGAGCATCGCTTCAAAATCCAGCGCACCCCAGTCGGACCAGGTGGCGTCGAGTTTTTTCAACGACGCCGGTCGTGATTCGCCGATGCCACGGTAGTCGTAAGTGATGACGTCGAAGCCGTTGGCAAACAGGTAATCGGCGAAACGCGAGTAGTGGCGGCAGCGGACTGAGGTGGCGGCGTTGATGATCACGACCGGGCGGGTGCTGTCGTGATGGGCGTGGCGCCAGGTGAAACCGCCAAGGAGGAAGCCGTCGGGGGCGGGTTCCTTGAAGGAGGCACCGGGAGCAGATGGCGCCAACTCTGTTGGGGCCAGTGAGGACATGTCCTGCAAATTCATCGACTTCGAACCTTTGCGGGTAGCTGCCAACGATAGTCTTCACGCAGCCTGTGAACAATCCGTCAGCGCTAACATGTTTGCTGGTTGAGCAACCGTTCCTCAAGCGCCGCTCGTTCCCGATCCAGCTCCGCCCGCAGTTCATCCTCACTCGGCAGCACCAGTTTGTACTTGCTGGCAAACAGTTGTTCGTTGCCCTGCAACACCGAGTAACGCACCACCGACTCGTTTTTTTGCGCGCACAGAATGATGCCGACGGTCGGTCCGTCTTCTGCGTTGCGCTTGAGGTCGTCGTACATGCGCACATACATGTCCATTTGCCCGACGTCCTGATGGGTCAGTTCACCGCGCTTGAGATCGAAGATGACAAAGCATTTGAGCAGGTAGTTGTAGAACACCAGATCGATGTAGAAGTCTCGGCCTTCGGTGCTGATGCGTTGCTGGCGGGCGACAAAGGCGAAACCATTGCCCAGTTCCAGCAGGAAGCCCTGGAGTTGCTCGATGAGGGCTTGTTCGAGTTCAGTTTCCTGGACGAGCCCTGCATTGGGCAGGCCAAGAAACTCCAGCATCACGGGATCCCGGATGAATTCCCGGGGGTTCTCGGCCATCGCATGGATGTTGGTCGCGGCTTCCGTCATGACGGGCGCCTTGTCCCGGCTCATCAACAGGCGCTCGTAGTACAAGGTGTTGATCTGCCGTTCCAGGGCGCGGCTTGACCAGTTCTGGTTGGCGGCTTCGTCCATGTACCACGTGCGTGCCTTGTCACTGTCGACGCGCAGCAGCCTGCGGTAGTGGGTCCAGCTCAATTCGAGACGCAGTGCGTCTCGAATTGGAAACGCCTGATAAAACAGGCGCATTTTTCGCAAATTGGTCTCGTCAAACCCCTTGCCGAACTCCGTTGTCAGACTCTGGGCCAGCGTCAACAGCAACTGCTTGCCATATTCCGCCCGCCGGGCCCCCTGCTGCTCGAACTCAACAATATGCCGCCCAATCTGCCAGCAGGTTTGCACCTGAGCGGTATCGACCGCTCTCAACACTTTCTGGCGTGCCTGCCGGATCAGCTCCCCAAGATTGCCAAGCAGTGAGGCGAGTTGTGGGTCTTGAGTGTTGTCGGGTTTGAGGTTGCTCATGAAGTTTTCCGCCGCTGGATGAACTGGCAGAAAAGGATGCCAATGACGGGCGGGTCAGCGATGCCGGGCGTTGCCGGTAGATCGGAAGGAAATGCCGGATTCGTTTTGCAGGATCATGCCGACGACACCCAGGAATTCGGAATACACCCTGTAGTCCCATTCGCAGTGATTCCAAGTGCCAATCAATCTAAAACTCGAGCATCCCGCCAGAAATCTAAAAGAGGTAGCGATTGGGTTCCATGGAACCCGGGAGTCGCCATCATGAAATACGTCCATTCCCTCGTATTGCTGCTCGCCGCCCTCGGCGTGTTGATGTTCCCGAACCTGTCCTATGCCGCCAGCCTCGACGCGGTCGATAGCTCGGGCGTGCAGGTCCAGCCGCAACTGCAAAACGGGATCAGCTACCTGTCCGGCGGTATCGGCGAGGATGAGGCAAAGGCTATCCAGCAGGCCAAGGGTTACAACCTGCACATGACGTTTTCCGTGGGTGCGCTGAATGAATACATACCCGACGTGGATGTGGTCATTCAAAAAGCCCAGGGGCAAACCGTGTTGACGATTAATCAGGCCGGCCCTCTGGTTTATGTCCAGTTGCCCGCCGGCAAGTACACCGTGGTTGCGACTCGTAACGGCGAGGTGCGGCGTGACGTGACGGATGTCGGGGACGGCACGGCTCGCAATCTGGTTTTCCACTGGAATGGTGACAGCTAGAGGTGCATTTTCTGCCGCACCGGCG
The DNA here is from genome assembly GCF_012935755.1 of Pseudomonas sp. ADAK2. GTDB lineage: Bacteria > Pseudomonadota > Gammaproteobacteria > Pseudomonadales > Pseudomonadaceae > Aquipseudomonas. Next base: position 4,086,057 of record NZ_CP052862.1, on the reverse strand, counting down.
AGTTGCCCGCCGCCAGGTGCGCGCATTCGGCAATAACGCTCAAGCTCTGCATGACTGGCGGCGACAGCGTTGTCCCCAGGCATATTCTGAGTCCGGTGGTGGGATGGCCGTTGGCGAAAAAAATCCCGCTGCCGGCGACATGGCAACCTCGTTCGCTCGCCAAACGTTCCAGCGCCGACATGTCCGTGTGCCCCGGCAGTTCGATCCAGTGGATGAAACCTCCGCGTGGAGGAACGTAGAGCGTACCCACGGGAAAATCCGATCGAACCCGTGCTTCAAAAAAGCTGGAGAGCGAGGACAGTTGCGCTCTGAGCCTGGCGCAGTGCTCTTCCAGGTACCCGCGGCCGATGAACTCACTGAGTACATGTTGCGCAAGACTCGAGACCGCCAGGTTGCGGGAAAACATTTGCGCAAGAATCGCATCGCGGTACTTTCCGGCGACACACCAGCCCACGCGATAACCCGGGGCCACCGTCTTGGAGAATGACGAACAGTAAATCGTCTGGCCGCTGGTGTCGTAACTCTTGATGGCGCGCGTGCGATCCCTTTCCGGCACCAGATCGAAAAAAATATCGTCTTCGATAATGGGCACATCCGCCGCGCGAGCCACCCGTGAAAGTCGTGCGCGGGTTTCATCGGGCATGATGAAGCCGCGTGGGTTTTGCAGGGTTGGATTGAGAAAGATCGCCGCGACCTTTTTCTGTTTCAGGGCCTCTTCGAGATGGTCGACATCGATGCCCAGTTTGCCGTGAGTCCGAATGGGCAGGGCGCGCATACCCAGGCGTTCAATGGTCTGCAGTATTCCGTAGTAGGTGGGCGTCTCGATGGCGACAGTCGAACCCCTGGGCGCGATGGCCTCGAGGGCCAGTTCCAGGGCGACAGTGTCGCCTGACGTCACGAGGATATCGTCCGGCCCGCAGACGACACCGCGTGCCAGCATGAGTCCGGCAATTCGCCGTCTCAGCGCCGGCAGGCCGGGAGGGGCCACCAGCCCGGTCAACGCGTTGTCGGCTTTGGCCGCCACGGCGCTCAGGCACTTGTTCAACAGAACGTGCGGGGTGAGATCGCTGTGCAAGACGGCGGAACTCAACGATGCCGTGGCGCGGGAGGCCGCCTGGGAGAGCATTGTGACGACGGCATGATTGACGTTGACGGAGACGCTGGAGAAATCAAAACCGCTCGCAGGTTTTGTCTGTGCAGTTGCCGAGACGAAATAACCGACACGCGGAACGGTAAAGACATAGGCATTGGCTTGCAGATCCGTCAGGGCTCGCTGAACGGTGGTGATGCTGGTTTCAAACAGTCGCGCCAAGGAGCGAATTGAGGGCAGTTTTGATTCGGCCGCCCATTCACCCCCTTCGATTTGGCGAATCATCCAGTCGTTGACTATCCGCCAGCGTTTGTCGGCTCTATCAAACTTGTCCATAAGTTCTCTTGGGGCGAATTCGGAAATTGCGTCAAAGAAAATAAAGTAAAACCACCCCGGCCGCAGCAACGACGACGATATTGAGGCAAACAAGGCCAAAGGCAAATCGGATCAGATGGTGCTCTTCCTGCCGATTGGCTGCCGCCAACCCTGTGATCAGAGACAGGATGGATAACGATCCCAGCGCCCCATGCCCGGCAGCGCTGTTGACCATCGCTGCCAGCCAAGGCCCGTGCCCCGTTGTCAGTGCCGCGATCGATGGCATGACCAGGGTGTTGCCGCCCACATTGGACCCCGTGACATAACCGGCTATACCGGCCAGCAACGCGATCGTCGGAGCCAGTGAAAGACCGGACAGCGATTGCAGTGTGTGCTGCGCTTCCAGCAGAAATCCGGCGTTGACCATGACCTGGGACAGCAGCAGAAACAGGAAAATCGTGCCGACCGGAAACTTGGCCCGATTGAACAGGGCGCGCCAGGGAAAGCCCGCCGTCGCGCCGTGCATTATCGACATCAGCAAGGTGACAATCAGCAACGCCAGCCCCGGTGACGCCAGCGGTTTCCACGAAACATGCTCGCCTTTGACGATCCAGAGCGCATCCCAACCGGTAAAAACAAATAACCCGCGCGACGCGACGATAACCCCCAGCAACGCGAGGTAAGGCCATGCCGCGCTCGGCCAGCGCACCTGCTTTTTGCGCTGGAAGAACGAGATAGCCAGGCCCACGCCCGCAACGGTAAGTCCCGCCAACACGCCGGACACTTCCGGGCCGATCCACAGATTGACGCCATAGAGCACCGCAACGAACAGCGCCGTCACCAGCATGAGCCCGAACCACGGCGCGACGGTGCGTATTCCTGCTTGCCACAAGGCGATGGCGGCCAGGCAGAGGAAGACTGGCGCGCTGATCAACGCCGAGTGGCTGCCGAGTGTTTCAGGCGGCAAATCCGCCAGCAGCGAACCAATCACGGTGGCAAGACCGAGGGTTCCCCACGGCATTATGACCATGCCGGCGAGGGCGATTTTCATCCCGGACTGGCGAGTGAACAGGCCCATCAATAAGGGCACGGTAGCGATCAGCGACACACCGAAACCAGTCATCGATTCGAGCAGCGGGGCCAGGCCCAGCACGATGAAGATGACTTGTGCGGGCGGTGTCCAGCCAAGCTCCTTGACCCAGTTGCCAATGGCCTGGGGCGCGCCACCGCGTTCGACGAATATGACGAAGGCCAGGCCCGGCACAATCACGCAGGCGGTACTGAGGAACAGGATCGAAGTGTCCTGAAAAATGGCCATTGTGATTGCAGTGGACAGAGGACCCGCAGCCCCCGATGCCCACAACACAAACACCAGCGCGACACCCGCCAGCGCTGCCTGGACGGGAGGCCTGCGCATGATGAGAATCAAGGCGATCACCAGGCCGATGGGCGACATTTGCAGCAAGAGTGGAGCCATGCGCTGTTTTCCTTAACCGTGAGCCTGTCCGCAGTACTCGGTCGCTTGCATTGGTGGGGGATTTTCCGTGAGACGTCTTGTGTGCGGCGTGGGCAGCGAAGAGCCAAGCCAATCAGTGACTCGCCGAGGCTTGAAGAGGTTGGCGATTTTTTCTGCGAGGGGAGAGACACAGGTTTAGTGTTTTTTTCAGTACACCTGAAATCCCGTGCTGTTCGTGCAGGTATGATCGCGTCCTTTGGCGATTGATCAGGGACGATAATGATAAAGCGGCATTCATGGATGGGACCGGCGCTGGCGGCGTTATTGAGCGTAACCGGACAGGCGTGGGCGAGCGAGCCGTCCTCGGTGTACCTGCGTTGCACCATGGACCCGGCGCAGTACGCCAAGGCAATGGCGGCGCCCCCTGGTTCGGCGCACGCGTACAGCGACTGGCAACAGTGGTTCGACGGGGTCGACATGTCCGGCTCGGGCAAGGTCGATGCCGAGTCGCTACGTGATTCTGGCGCGCAGAGCCTGGAGGAGCTGGTGCAAGCCTGGGGTGGGCTGTCTCGCTATGACCAGGCCACGGGCAGTTGGCAGTACGTCTTGCCGCAATTCAGCGAGAACTACGGCGAGATGATCAAGCTGCTGGCGCCGCTGCGCAGCGTTGCACCTTACTGCGACGCCAACTCCGACAGTTTCCTGTTGGTCTATTCGTATATCTGGGGCAATGGTGACAACGCCTACCTGACCCTCGACAAACAGCGCAGCCGATTTGCAGCCGCGCCAACGCCTGCCCAGCGTAAAGAAGCCGACGCGGCACTCGAGACGCTGATGGATTCAGGTGCGGACTAATGCCGTCTCAGGCGCTGTTTGGACTGTCGCGACACCACATGACTTAAAAAGGATGCTGGATTGAAACGGATTTTACGCGTGGGTTCTGTGGTGAGCCTTGCTCTGGTGCTCGCCGGTTGTGGAACGCTGATGGGCCGACTGAATGGCGCATCGGAAGAAAATTACTACAAAGGCGTTGATGGCGATCTCCACTTGCTGGGCGCCAGGGGGGGCGGTAGCAGCGGAATGCCGGAGGCGGTCATTTGCTACTTCATGATTGTGTGTCCGCTCATCACGGTGGTGTCCCTGCCGGTGGATGCCGCGCTGGACACCGTGTTGCTGCCGGTGGATTACATCAACACGTTATGACGCAGCCTCAACCTGACGCGTCCTGTGACGCGTCAGGCGGGCAGTCGGGCTAATCGACGAGACCGATTGCGCATTGGCTTGTCCGACGCTGCTATCACGATTCTATGCAGCCAGAACGCTGCTGTTCCCATGGCAAGCAAACCAAGGGCGCTGATGCTGTGCCTGACAATCAGGAACCAGTACGTCCGTTCGAACGCTGAAGCCGTACCGGACCAAATCGCAGGCATAAAAAAACCCTGAATCTTGCGATTCAGGGTTTTCGGTATTTGGTGCCCAGAGACGGAATCGAACCGCCGACACGGGGATTTTCAATCCCCTGCTCTACCGACTGAGCTATCTGGGCAACGGGGCGCATTAAACTGGTTTTTCAGGGGGTCGTCAAGAAAGTTTTCAAAAAAATTTTAATTATTACCGTCGCTTACGTTCCGACCCCCGAAAAATCGGGATTATTCAGCCGGTGGAACGTAGCCTTCGGCCTGGGCGTATTCCTCGCCGGAAAAGAACTTGTCCATCTCGCCCTGAAGATATTTACGATCTTCGGCGTTCATCATGTTCAGGCGTTTTTCGTTGATCAGCAGGGTCTGGTGTTTCTGCCAGTCGGCCCAGGCCTTGGCGGAGACGTGGTCAAGAATGTCCTGACCTTTGGCGCCCGGGAACGGCGCGTGGGCCAGGGCGGGCAATTCTTCTTTGTACTTGCGGCACATGATGGTGCGGGTCATGACAACTCTCCTGCGTTCAATACGGCGGCCGCGCGTTCGAGCAAGGTTTTGACCGGGGCGGCAAGGCCCAGGCGCGGCGGGGTGGCGAGGTTATACCAGAGCCAGTCGGCCTCGGCCACGTGATGGCCGGCCTCCTGGACCTGAACCAGCCAGGGTTCGATGGACAACTGAAAGTGGCTGAAGGTGTGCACCAGACTCGGCAGCGCCTGTTGGCTGCCCAGTTCCAGCGAGTGTTGCGTGGCGAGGTGTTGCAAGTCATCGAGGTCATCGAGTTCCGGCAAGCTCCACAAACCGCCCCACAGCCCCGTGGAAGGGCGACGGTAAAGCAGAATCGCGCCTTCGCCGTTGGCGAGCATCGGCATCAGCGTGCGCTTCTGTGGCACGGCTTTGCGCGGCTTGGGGATGGGGTAGCGAGTTTCCAGGCCGAGCATGTGCGCTTCGCAGCCCTTTTCCAGCGGACAGAGCAGACAACTCGGTTTGCTGCGAGTGCAGAGCGTGGCGCCCAGATCCATCATTGCCTGGGTGTAGGCGTTGACCCGATCATGGGGCGTAAAGCGCTCAGCGTTGGCCCAGAGCTGTTTGGCGACCTTCGGCTCGCCCGGATAACCCTCTTGCGCGGTAAAGCGCGCCAGCACCCGTTTGACGTTGCCGTCGAGGATCGGCGCCCGCAGGCCCATGCTCAGGCTGGCGATGGCGCCAGCGGTGGACAAACCGATGCCCGGCAGCTCGACCAGCTTTTCCACATCCCGGGGAAACTCGCCGCCGTGTTCAGCGACGACGATTTTTGCAGTCTTCTGCAAATTGCGCGCACGGGTGTAGTAACCCAGTCCGGTCCACAGGTGCAGCACTTCGTCTTCCGGCGCGGCGGCCAGGGCCTCGACCGTCGGCAGCGAAGCCATGAACCGGTCGAAGTAATTCAGCACGGTGCTGACCTGGGTTTGCTGCAACATGATTTCCGAGACCCACACCCGATACGGGGTGATGCCCTGTTGCCAGGGCAAATCGTGGCGGCCGTGGCGGTCGTACCAATCCAGCACCGCCGATGAAAACTGCTCGGCTCTCATCGCTTGAACAGCCCCTTCAACGCGTTTTTCAGTTCAGGGCTGACTTTGTCGCCGAGCTTCTCGTCGATTTTGTCGCTGAGTTTTTCGCCAGCCAGTTTGGCGGCGACCTGGCCCATGCGCTCGTTATCCACGCGGCAGGCCTTGGCGCCCAGTTCCAGCGGACCACGGCAGCGCAGTGGCCATTCGATGCCGACGTACTTCTCGCCGACCTGGCAGGCCGGATCGGGCATGGCGCCGGTGTCGCCTTCGACGATGATGCCGACGCGGTAGTCCATGCCCAGCACCCGCAGATCGACGTCGCCGTCACCATTGACGGTCATGCCGGGGATGCGCACCTTCATGTCCGGATTGCTCGCCACGCCATTACGGAAGGTCAGGTTGCCCTTGAGTTCCTGGAAGGGCGTGTCCTTGCCCCGCGGTTCGCCGCTGAGGGTTTTGCGGTTCAGGGTAGCGATGCCTTTGCACAGTTGCTGTTCAAGGTTGGCGTTGAGCAGCACGCCATTGTTGATGACAAAACTGGCGTTGCCGTTGAGCGTTTCGATCAGCGCGCTCTGGCTATTGCCGCTACCGGTCAGCGCACTGTTGAGCGTCACCAGGCCTTTGACCGGCGGATTCTTGCCCTGGCTTTCGAGGATTTTCTCTACCGGCACTTTGGTGATGCGGGTTTGCATGCTCAGCGCTGGTACCGGCTGGCGCACGTCGAGGGTGCCCTTGGCTTCGAAGTTGCCGTTGTACAAGTCGCCGCGCAGGTTCTCCAGGGTCAGCAGGCCGGCCTGGCCGGTGGCCTTGAGTGCTGCGTTCTGGATTGGCAGTTTGTCGAGGGTCAGTTGGCCGAAGGTCAGGTCGGCGTCCACGTCGAGTTTGGCCAGGCGCTCCACCGGCAGCAGGCGCTCGGTGCTCCACGCGCCTTTGGTCGGAGATGGCGGCAGCGGCGTGGTGCCCGCGCCCGCCATGGCGTCGGCCTCGGTGCTGGCCACTTCGGCCTGGCGCACTTGTGTCGCACTGTTGGCTTCGGCTGATTTTGGCGGCAGATAGCGATCGACGTTGAAAGTGTCAGCCTTGAGGATCGCCCGCAGCGATTGCTTGGCGAAATCCTCGACGGCGATACGACCGCTGAAGCTGCTGTCGTCGACTTTCAGGTTAATGTTGTCGAACGCCAGGCTGGTTGGCGTCCCGGAGAGACGGCTGACCAGCTCGACTTTACTCAAACTGCCTTCGCCCATGGCTGGCAGTTTCTGGCCGATGCTGTCGACGAATTTGGCCAGGTCAAACTGGGCAATCGACAGGCCGCCGTTGATCTGCGGGGTCTTGTCGAGGTCATTGACCTTCAGTTCACCCAAGGCGCGCAACTGGTTGGCAGAGAGCTTGATCCCGGTCCATTCGGCGACGTTGGCCGCTTTATCCAGCAGCAACTGGCCTTGGGCGGCAAAAGTCATGGTCTTGCCTTGCAGCGGATCGCCGGTCACTTCGCCCGACAGTTTCATGTCTTCGAACTGGTAACGCTGGAGCGCGCGGGCGATGCGCAACTCGCCGTTCAACTCGGTTCGCACGCGTAGCGCCGGCTGGTTGGACGACAGGAATGCAGTGAGCTTGAGCGGAATATTGGTCGAGTCGTGGACCGCGCCGGTGCTCATCTGGATGCTTTCGGCGCTGTAGATCTTGCCGGTTTTCTCATCGTTGTATTCAACCCGCGCGTTGTTCACGGTCAGGCTGTCGATGTCCAGGCGGATCGGCTGCGGCGGTTTTTCCGCGACGACGGGGGCTTCCGGTGCCGGTTCGCCAGCGGGAACCGCAGGCGGGGTCGCGTCGGTATTGGCCGGCGCGGGGATCTTGCCGATGTCTTCCCAGTTGCCATGGCCATCCTTGTCGCGGTTCAGGCGCAGGTTCAGGCCTTCGACGCGTACATCGCTCATCTGCACTTCACGACGCAGCAGCGGCAACACGCGGACCGACAGGCCGAGCATCTGCAAGTCTGCAAACGGCTCGGTGGGTTTGACCAGGGTCGCGACACTGGCTTCGTGCAATTCCAGGCCCAGCCACGGGAACAGGCTCCAACCGATATCGCCATTGAGCGTCAGCTCGATGTGGGCCTTGTCGCGGGCAATCTGGCGAATCTCGTCTTTATAGTCGTTGGGATCGAAGAGGTGGGTCAGGGCAAAGCCCAGCGCCACAATGATCAGCAACAGCCCGAGAAGTACCAGACCCAGGATTTTGCCGAACGCTTTCATGGGCGAGTCCTTGTAGTTAGTCGAATTCGAAATTTAGCCGGGGAGTATAGCGCTCCGAAAGTGACGACCGGTCAGTTCATATGGGCAGCACGTCCAGCGGCACGTTCAGTTTGGCTGCCAGTGCCTGGGCTTCCAGATGCCCGGCGGGCGCCAGCAAGCGCAATGTAGCGCCCGATTGCGACGCCATTTTCTGCGCTTCGTTCACCAGGCGCTCCGCCACGCCACGGCGACGGGTGATTTTTCGTACGCAAATTTGGGAAAGATGCCAGACATCCGGAAGACGTTGCAGACGTGCGGCGCCCAGCAGCCGATCATTGAAGCGCCCGGCAATCAGCGAACCGTCGCACAGGCAGCCTTCGATCAGTTGCACCTCACCGGCAAACGGCGCAAACAACCAGTCTGGAGCGTCGCGGTAGATTTTCTGCAGGTCTTGCTGATCCTGGTAAGTGGCTTCAGTCAGCGGCTCGACAATGATCGGCATGGCGGTTCCTGTCAGGTTTTATAAATATCGATCCTGCGCCTGAAAGCATGTGCTTTCAGTCATACGAGAACTGATGACACAGAAAAGGTGATGTCAGTTTGGTTTTTCTGTCACGAGCAAATGGTAACCTCTCCCGGTTCGTCCGTCCTTCTGCGACTTAATGTCACGCCCAACTGGGTTTCACCCGAAAAAAAACGGTCATGTCTGCGTGCATAAAGGCTGTGAGTGAGGAGTGGCTGGCGAACCATACTAATAATTGGGGGATACACAATGAGCACGAGCATCACGGCGGACGGCGTCATAGCCGGCCAGCCCGCGTTCCTGTCCAAGGAACGCATAATCGCCAAGCCCGGTTTCAACCGTTGGCTGGTACCACCGGCCGCATTGGCCATCCACCTGTGCATCGGCATGGCCTACGGCTTCTCGGTGTTCTGGTTGCCGCTGTCCAAGGCTCTGGGCGTCACCGCTCCAGTGGCTTGCGCGCCGGACATGAGCTTCATCTCGCAAGTCTTCTCGTCCCAATGTGACTGGCCGATCTCGATGCTCGGCTGGATCTACACCCTGTTCTTCATCTTCCTCGGCTGCTCGGCGGCGATCTGGGGCGGCTGGCTGGAACACGCCGGGCCGCGCAAGGCCGGTGTGGTATCGGCACTGTGCTGGTGCGGCGGTCTGCTGATTTCGGCGCTGGGGATTTATACCCACCAGATCTGGTTGATGTGGATCGGCTCCGGGGTCATTGGCGGTATCGGCCTGGGCCTGGGTTACATCTCGCCGGTCTCGACCCTGATCAAGTGGTTCCCGGACAAGCGCGGCATGGCCACGGGCATGGCGATCATGGGCTTCGGCGGCGGCGCGATGGTTGGCGCTCCACTGGCAGCAGCATTGATGAGCCATTTCGCTTCGCCAACTGGCGTAGGCGTCTGGCAGAGCTTCCTGGTGATGGCCGCGATCTACTTCGTGTTCATGATCGGCGGCGCACTGTCCTACCGCGTTCCGCCAACCGGCTGGAAGCCTGAAGGCTGGACTGCTCCGGCGAAAAAAGCGTCGAACGCGATGATCACTCATCGCCACGTTCACGTGAACGTCGCGTGGAAAACTCCGCAATTCCGTCTGGTGTGGCTGGTGCTGTGCCTGAACGTATCGGCCGGTATCGGCATCCTCGGCATGGCTTCGCCATTGTTGCAGGAAGTGTTCGGCGGCAAATTGATCGGTGTCGACCTGCCATTCGGCCAGCTGGACGCCGGGCAACTGGCCTCGATCGCAGCGATTGCCGCCGGTTTCACCGGTTTGCTGAGCCTGTTCAACATCGGTGGCCGGTTCTTCTGGGCTTCGTTCTCCGATTACCTGGGTCGTAAAAACACCTATTTCGTGTTCTTCGCGCTGGGTTTTGCCCTGTACGCGCTGATCCCGAACCTCGGTCATTTGGGCAACGTGGCGCTGTTTGTGGCGGCGTTCTGCATCATCCTGTCGATGTACGGCGGTGGTTTTGCAACCGTTCCGGCTTACCTGGCGGACCTGTTCGGCACGCAAATGGTCGGCGCGATCCACGGTCGTCTGCTGACGGCATGGGCCGCGGCGGGCGTGTTGGGTCCGGTATTGGTGAACTACCTGCGTGAATATCAACTGAGCATCGGCGTTGAACGTGCCGCGGCTTACGACATCACGTTGTACATCCTCGCGGGCCTGCTGGTGCTGGGTTTCATCTGCAACCTGCTGGTGCGTCCGGTGGCGGACAAGTACTTCATGACCGACGCCGAACTGGCCGCCGAACAGGCGCTGGGCCACGACAAGGGGGCTGACAGCAGCACCGTATTGGAGTGGAAAGCGGATGCGGGCACCAAGCCTTTGGCAGTGGCAGCGTGGCTGGTGGTGGGGATTCCGTTGGCGTGGGGTGTGTGGGTGACCCTGCAGAAAACGGCGGTTCTGTTCCACTAAGTTCGCTTACACCTGATCGTTCCCACGCTCTGCGTGGGAATGCCTCCCGTGACGCTCCGCGTCACATTCAGAGCGGACGCGGAGCGTCCAGGGCTGCACTCCCACGCAGAGCGTGGGAGCGATCAGCGGTCTTGGGATGCTTGTACTGACATGTACATCGCCAGCAGCACTGAATTCACTCCGTCAGCGATATCACCTCCCGTGTTTCTGTTTCGGCCCCGCGCCCCTATAATGGCTGCCTTTTTCGCCCAATGATTTTGCGGAGCTGGTGATGGCCGAACGTAAGGCGTCTGTCGAGCGCGACACTCTGGAAACCCAGATCAAAGCCTCGATCAACCTGGATGGCACCGGAAAGGCCCGATTTGATATCGGTGTTCCTTTTCTTGAGCACATGCTGGACCAGATCGCCCGTCACGGGCTGATCGACCTGGATATTGTCAGCAAGGGCGACCTGCATATCGACGACCACCACACCGTGGAAGACGTCGGTATCACCCTGGGTCAGGCCTTTGCCAAAGCCATTGGCGACAAGAAAGGCATCCGTCGCTACGGCCACGCCTACGTGCCGCTCGATGAAGCGCTGTCGCGCGTGGTGATCGACTTCTCCGGCCGCCCTGGCCTGCAGATGCACGTTCCCTATACCCGCGCCACCGTCGGCGGTTTCGACGTTGACCTGTTCCAGGAATTCTTCCAGGGCTTCGTCAACCATGCCCTGGTCAGCCTGCACATCGACAACCTGCGTGGCACCAACACCCACCACCAGATCGAAACCGTGTTCAAGGCTTTCGGCCGCGCCCTGCGCATGGCGGTAGAGCTGGATGACCGCATGGCCGGGCAAATGCCATCGACCAAAGGCGTTCTGTAATGCAGACGGTCGCGGTTATCGATTACGGCATGGGCAACCTGCACTCGGTGGCCAAGGCCCTCGAGCACGTCGGTGCCGGCAAGGTCTTGATCACCAGCGACGCCGCTGTGATTCGCGAAGCCGACCGGGTGGTTTTCCCCGGCGTCGGCGCGATTCGCGACTGCATGGCGGAGATCCGTCGCCTGGGTTTCGACTCGCTGGTGCGTGAAGTCAGCCAGGACCGTCCGTTCCTCGGCATCTGCGTCGGCATGCAAGCCTTGCTCGACAGCAGTGAAGAGAACGACGGCGTCGACTGCATCGGCCTGTTCCCGGGCGCGGTGAAGTTCTTCGGCAAAGACCTGCATGAAGACGGCGAACACCTGAAAGTCCCGCACATGGGCTGGAACGAAGTGAAACAGACGGTGGATCACCCGCTGTGGCACAACATTCCGGACCTGGCGCGTTTCTACTTCGTGCACAGCTACTACATCGCTGCCGGCAATCCGCGGCAAGTGGTGGGTGGCGGTCATTACGGTGTCGATTTCGCTGCAGCGCTGGCCGATGGCTCGCGTTTCGCCGTGCAGTTCCACCCGGAGAAGAGCCATACCCATGGCCTGCAATTGTTGCAGAACTTCGCCGCGTGGGATGGTCGCTGGTAAATGGCCGTCAAGAAGAAGCCGCCGATCCTGACCCTCACTCCCGAACAGGAGAACGAGGCCAATCACAAGATCAAGCGCTTCATGGAGGATCGCTTCGAACTGGACCTGGGTTCATTCGAAGCGGCCGAAATCCTTGAACTGTTTACCCGCGAAATTGCGCCGCACTATTACAACAGGGCAATTTTCGATGTGCAGACGCACCTCAAAGAGAGGTTCGAAAGCATCGAAAGTGACCTGTGGGCGCTCGAGAAAAACTGATTTTCGAGCGAAGCTGAACAATCGAATTTGAAGGTTTGCCAGATGCTGATTATTCCCGCTATCGATCTCAAGGACGGTGCCTGTGTTCGTCTGCGCCAGGGCCGCATGGAAGATTCCACAGTGTTCTCCGATGACCCGGTGAGCATGGCTGCCAAGTGGGTGGAGGGCGGTTGCCGTCGTCTGCATCTGGTCGACCTGAACGGCGCCTTCGAAGGCCAGCCGGTCAACGGCGAAGTGGTCACCGCCATCGCCAAGCGCTACCCGAACCTGCCGATCCAGATCGGCGGCGGTATCCGTTCCCTGGAAACCATCGAGCACTACGTGAAGGCTGGCGTGAGCTACGTGATCATCGGCACCAAAGCCGTGAAAGATCCGGCCTTCGTCGCTGAAGCCTGCCGCGCGTTTCCGGGCAAAGTGATCGTTGGCCTGGACGCTAAAGACGGTTTCGTCGCCACCGACGGCTGGGCTGAAATCAGCACCATCCAGGTGATTGACCTGGCCAAACAGTTCGAAGCCGACGGCGTGTCCGCGATCGTTTATACCGACATCGCCAAAGACGGCATGATGCAGGGCTGCAACGTTCCGTTCACCGCCGCGCTGGCCGCCGCCACGCGCATTCCGGTCATCGCTTCCGGCGGTATTCACAACCTCGGTGATATCAAGTCGCTGCTCGACGCCAAGGCGCCGGGCATCATCGGCGCGATCACCGGCCGGGCGATCTACGAAGGCACCCTCGACGTCGCTGAAGCGCAAGCTTTCTGCGATTCGTACAAAGGCTGAGGACTGACCATGGCGCTGGCCAAACGCATCATCCCTTGCCTGGACGTGGACAACGGCCGGGTCGTCAAAGGTGTGAAGTTCGAGAACATCCGCGACGCCGGTGACCCGGTGGAAATCGCCCGCCGCTATGACGAGCAGGGTGCCGATGAGATTACCTTCCTCGACATCACCGCCAGCGTCGATGGCCGCGACACTACGCTGCATACCGTCGAGCGCATGGCCAGCCAGGTGTTTATCCCGTTGACCGTGGGCGGTGGCGTGCGTACCGTGCAGGACATCCGCAATTTGCTGAATGCCGGCGCGGACAAGGTGTCGATCAACACTGCCGCGGTGTTCAACCCGGAGTTCGTCGGTGAAGCGGCGCAGCATTTCGGCTCGCAATGCATCGTCGTCGCCATCGACGCGAAGAAGGTTTCACTGCCGGGCGAAACCCCGCGCTGGGAAATCTTCACCCACGGCGGCCGCAAGCCGACCGGCCTCGACGCTGTCGAGTGGGCGATGAAGATGGAAGGCCTGGGCGCCGGTGAAATCCTGCTGACCAGCATGGACCAGGATGGTATGAAAAACGGCTTCGACCTGGGCGTCACCCGCGCCATCAGCGATGCGCTGGGTATTCCGGTGATCGCTTCCGGCGGCGTCGGCAACCTGCAGCATCTGGCCGACGGTATTATCGAAGGCCACGCCAGTGCGGTATTGGCGGCGAGTATTTTCCACTTCGGCGAATACACCGTGCAGGAAGCCAAGGCCTACATGGCCCATCGCGGCATCGTGATGCGCTAAAACCGGTACAGGCCAGTGGACAGCATGGCGGGCTCAAGGCACTCTTGGGCACGCCATGGATTTCGGTAGCCCGACATGCTCAAACGTTTTCTTCTTGTCCTCGCCAGCGCTTCTCTGTTGCTCATCAACGCAGCCCGCGCCGAAGAAAGTCCCGCCACCGACCTGGTGCTGCTGACGGAAAACTTCCCGCCCTACAACATGGCGAAGAACGGCAAAAACTTCGCTCAGGACGAGAACATCAATGGCATCGCCGTGGACATCGTCCGCGAGATGTTCAAGCGCGCCAACATCACCTACAGCCTGACTCTGCGTTTCCCCTGGGAGCGAATCTACAAGATCGCCCTGGAAAAACCCGGTTACGGCGTATTCGTGATGGCGCGGCTGCCGGATCGCGAAAAACTCTTCAAGTGGGTCGGCCCGATTGGTCCGGACGACTGGATCATGCTGGCCAAGGCTGACAGCAAGATCACCCTCGAAACGCTGGAACAGGCGCGCAAGTACAAGATCGGCGCCTACAAGGGCGATGCGATTGCCGAAACCCTGGCGAAGCAGGGGTTGAAGCCGATTGTGGTGCTGCGCGATCAAGACAATGCCAAGAAATTGGTCAGTGGGCAGATCGATCTGTGGGCCACTGGCGATCCGGCCGGGCGTTATCTGGCCCGGCAGGACGGCGTGACCGGTCTCAAAACCGTGCTGCGCTTCAACAGCGCCGAGTTGTACTTGGCGCTGAATAAAGAAGTGCCGGACGAGATCGTCGCCAAGCTTCAGTCCGCGCTGGATCAACTGCGCAAGGAAGGCGTGGTGGACGACATCATGGCGCGTTATCTCTGATCCAAGGATTCCAGTAAATCGGTACGTACGCTGGACGTATTCAGATCACTCCTTGTAGTAAAGCTGCAAAGCGTCCGGGGAAGTGAATCCATCCTCACCACAAATCCAGTGTCTGCGCGCTTGTAATCCTGACGGTCAATTTTCGTACAATCGGTTTCCCCTACCGGACCTACATAATATTGAGTCCAGATAGAGCGCGAGATTTCTTCTCGCAACTTGACTCCCAGGTAGTATCCGTAGTTCTCGAGAATGTAAGTCGGTTCTGGCGGTTGAGGAGCGACAGGCTCTACAAGGCGCGCCGTCAATATTTGCGTATTTCTGCGTAACCCGGCACTTGGTCGCTGTTCAGCAGATTCAACGCCTATGAGACAAAGGAAATACAAACCCGCCTCTCGACCAATCGTTGCATCAATCCTCGCATTGGCAGTACTGATAGCGCCACTGTATTGATCCGACGAATAACAAGCGTGTGCATCTCGAACTGTTTTAAAGCGATAAAAAGCTGTGCTCATTGAAAAGTCGACGCCCCAAGTGGGAGCTTTGTCATGACGGTCGACAGGTTTTTTATGCAGTGTAATGTCGGCATTTCGTTCGGATTTGAATTCGAAGTTAGGTTTCAAAGTGCAGCGTTGTGCATCTATATTAAATCGTTCGTTGGTGAAGCAATAAGACAGGAAGTCTACGGGAAGACTCTGAGTCGCTTGGTCATGAGGGATGAACGATGTTTTATCGCCGTCACACAGCCCATGCCAAAAACACTGATCGTCGGGTGAGAGACCGTTGGTTGTTCCAGACAATACCCCGGTAATTTCCCCCGTCGATGCATCAAGTGCCGGCGATCCAGAAGAGCCCGGCGCAATGCCTTTACAGTCTTGTTGCAGGTAATCCGTCAGCACGGTCACCCACTTGACGATCACGATTTTTGAAGGCTCTTGGGTGCAGGTGGAAAGCCTGAGGCCGGGGGCTACGCCAGGCGAACCAATGACGTGTACCAGATCGCGTTTCGTAGGCGCTGTGGTGGCTAACTTGAGTGGCGTTATTCCGTCCTTCAGCAGTGTGTCCAGAGAAGTTTTCAGTTCCAGGATGGCGACGTCAGAGCTTGCCAGGCTGGCCCAACTGACCTTCTCGATGTCGTAACGCTTGGCGCCCTCCAATGTGTCGTGGAAATAATTGAACTGCACCTGGCCTTTATAAGGAACATTGGATATTGCCCCGGAGACGATTGAAGCGCAGTGTGCATTGGTCAGAATGTACGCAGGCCCTGTCGCGGTTTGACTGACATTTCGAGTGTCCAGCAAACTTGCGGTGCAATAACGCCTGCCATCCTTGAATATGTTTCCTATACCGTTCCATTTGTTGTTTTGGCCATCCTTATTACTAAGTAGGACAGCCTCTGGCGATTCGGGAATCGTCTGGGCAAATGTGCCGAAGGAAAGTGAAAGTGTCGCTAGTGCAAAGAATGAAAGTGCCGTAATTTTAGTATGCATAACCGATCCTTGGTCTTGAGCATGTATTAAATAGGTACTGTGAAGTCGTGCGGGGCGAGTGTAATTGAAGGGGGGTGCAGAGGTGAAGTTGAAGTATGTCTTGTTGTTAGAGCGTCGCTCGGTGATTTTTAATAGGGAGTTGTGAATAATTCAGTTGGTTTAACACAAAGCAATGTATTTTGCGGGTTAGCGGTACACACCATCCTTCCCATGCCCCGCCATCGCCTTGTTGCTGCGCACACTGATCATCAACTTGATGTCGATCCAGTCAATCCCCTGAGCCTTCAGCTTCGGCAGTTCACGCTCCAGCACCGCCAGCGTCTGCGGATACGGATGCCCGATCATCACTGCCGAACCCTGCTTGTGCGCCAGGTTTATCGCCGTCTGCAACTGCGTAAAGATCGCCGCTTCAGTGCGCTCGTCATCCAGGAACACATCCCGCGAAACACTCGCTAATCCAATCTTCTGCGCTTCCGCTGCGCCTACGGTTTGCGCACTGGTGCGGCTGTCGACGAAGAACTTGTGCCGGCGCTGCAAATCCGCCATCAGCCAGGCCATGGCCGGTTGTTGCGCGGTCATGCGGCTGCCCATGTGGTTGTTGATGCCGGCGGTGTACGGCACGGCCTGGAACGCGGCGTTGAGGCGTTTCTCAAGTTCTTCGATGGGCAAGTCAGGGTGCCAGGCGAATGGGCCGGTGGCCGGGTCCATGGGCATGTGCAGGATGACGATCTTGCCGGCGCGATGGGCTTCGCGAGCGAATTCGGCGGCGTGGGGCGTGTCGGGCATGATTGCCGTCGTTACCGGGCCGGGCAGGGCGAGCACGCGACGATCCCGGGGCAGGTTCTGCCCCAGGTCATCGATGATCAGTGTCAGGTAGGCCTTGTGCGGCTTGGTCGTGGCGGGTTCCGCGTGAGCAGCACCCGCCAGACAGCACAACAGACCGAGGATGAACCACAGGCGCATCTCAGCGGCCGGAGGTAATGCTCAGCCCTTTGAGCAGGCTCAGGGCCTGGGCCAGCTGATAGTCGTCATCCTGCGGCATCGCCTTGGCTTTGCTGCTGGAGGTCGGCTTGTCGGCGCCGCCGTTGCCATTGCCCAGGTGACCTTGCAGATCGGCTTCCTTGAAGTACTCGCCGTCCTGCTCGTTGGTGATCTTGGCCTTGCGTACTTCGATGTCCGGGACGATGCCTTGGGCCTGGATCGAGCGACCGTTCGGCGTGTAATACAGTGCCGTGGTGATCTTCAGGGCGCGATCGTTGTTCAGCGGCAGCACGGTTTGTACCGAGCCTTTGCCGAAACTGGTGGTGCCCATGACCACAGCGCGTTTCTGATCCTGCAAGGCGCCGGCGACGATTTCCGAGGCCGAGGCGCTGCCGCCGTTGATCAGTGCGACCATCGGCACGGCTTCACTTTCGTCCTTGCCGGTGGCGGAGAAGCGCAGCTCGGAGTTGGCGATGCGGCCTTTGGTGTAGACGATCAGGCCTTTGGTGATGAAGTGGTCGACCACTTCCACCGCTGCTTGCAGCACGCCACCCGGGTTGTTACGCAGGTCAAGGATGATGCCGTTGAGCTTCTTGCCGTTGTCCTTGCGCAATTTGGCCAGGGCCTTGGAGACCTCTTCGCCAGTCTTGACCTGGAACTGGGTGATGCGGATGTAGCCGTAGCCGGATTCCAGCAGCTGTGCCTTGACGCTCTTGACCTGGATGGTGGCGCGGGTCAGCACGACATCGAAGGGTGTGCCGCCATCACGGACCAGGGTCAGGGTGATTTTCTGGCCGATCTTGCCGCGCATCTTGTCCACGGCTTCGGTCATGCTCTGGCCGCGAGTCGGAGCGCCGTTGATCTTGACGATGAAGTCGCCAGCCTGGATGCCAGCCTTGGAGGCCGGGGTGTCATCGATCGGCGACACCACTTTGATGAAACCGTCTTCGGCACCGACTTCGATGCCCAGGCCACCGAATTCGCCGCTGGTGCTTTCCTGCAGCTCGGCGAAATCTTCCGGGCCCAGGTAGGCGGAGTGCGGGTCGAGGTTGCTGAGCATGCCCTTGATGGCATTTTCCAGCAGCGTCTTGTCATCGACCGGTTCGACATAGGCAGCCTTGATCCGGTCCATGACCTCGGCAAAGGTGCGCAACTCGTCCAGAGGCAATGGCGCCTTGGTGGTCGCAGCCGTGCCCGCAGGTGCAGGAGCTGGCGCAGTTGCCGGGGCAGGCTGAGCGGCAAACGCCAGAGGCGCGCCGATCACCAGGGCGATCGTCAGGGCCAGCGAGGTAAGGCGGGACAAATGCAGCATGTCGAACGAACTCCTAATGTAGGTGACTCAACGCCTATCCTTGCGCGCGGCACCATTGCGCCGGATCACTCGGGTGACCCTGCTGACGAATTGCGAAATACAGCGCTGGTGTGTCCTGCCCGCCACTGTTACCGACAGTGGAGATGGACTCACCGGCTTTAACCACATCACCCGCAGACTTGAGCAGCGTCTGGTTGTGACCATAAAGACTCAAGAAACCGTTGCCGTGGTCCAGAATCACCAGCAGCCCGGCACCGCGCAACCAATCGGCGAACACCACGCGACCGCCGTGCACGGCATGCACCTGGCTGCCGGCAGAGGCGCTGATCATCACCCCATCCCACTTGGTCCGGGCATCATCGCCGCGGCTTTCGCCGAAGCGCGCCAACAGTCGACCATCAACCGGCCATGGAAGTTTGCCGCGAGCTGTAGCAAATGCGCCGCCGAAGGTCTCGCCTGAACTTGAAACCAGGGCGCCGGGTGTCGATTTAGGCGGTTTGCGTGGGGCATCAGTGTTGGCGTCGGCCTGTTCCTGAGCCTCACGTAAACGCTTTTTTTCGGCTTCCTGCTGGGCGATCAGCGCTTTTTGCCGCGCTTCTTCTGCCTCACGGGCCTGACGGGTCAGGGTTTCTTCGATGGTTTTAAGGACTTTAGACAGGTCGGCCTGATCCTGCTCGCGGGTGGCGAGCTTCTGATCGCGCGCCTTTACGTCGTCGTTGAGCTTGGCCAGGACTTTTTGCCGCTCCTGGCGGACTTTATCGAGTTCGTCGCGCTGGCTGTCGAGGCTGCTTTTCTGCACCAGCAACTGCGCCTGTTGCATGGAGATGTCTTTTTCGACATTGGCGAGCTGGCGCAGGGTTTCGTTGAAATTCTTCAGCTGCTCCAGGCGGGCCTGGCTCAGGTAGTCGTAATAGGTGAGGGTGCGGGCGAATTTTTCCGGGTTCTGCTGGTTGAGCAGCAGTTTCAGGTACTCCTGACGGCCATTCTGATAGGCCGCACGGGCCTGGATGGCGATCAGTCGTTGCTGTTCAATGCGCGCGCTCTGGAGTTTTTTTTTCTCACCATCGAGTCGCTGCAGCTCGGATTCGCTTTTCTTCAGCTCTTTTTGCAGAGCGTCGACCTGCTTCTCCAGCTTGCCCATCTCGGTCTCGGTGCCCTTGAGATCCTTTTGCACACCGGATTTTTCTTCCTGGAGCTTGCCCAGCAGTTTTTTCAGCTCGGCAATGTCCTGACGCGTGGCGTCCAACTGTTGTTGGGTTTGCGCGCGCTCGTCAGCGAAGGCCGGTTGGAGCAGGCAAGTCAGAGCAAGGGCTATCAGGACGCGAAGCATAGAGGCGGGCGACACCAGGGAAAGGGACGGCCTAGTATGCCCGCCAAGCGCCGCAAAAAAAACGCCTCAAAGGCAACTGCTTTGAGGCGTTCGTCATAAAAAGCCGTTTCGGGCTGTTTATAAGGGGCTTTTACGATCAGACCAGTATCGAAGTGCCAGTCATTTCGGCCGGCTTCTCAAGGCCCATCAACATCAGCATGGTCGGCGCCACGTCCGCGAGCACGCCGCCATCGCGCACCTTGAAGTCACGTTTGCCGACATAAATGAACGGCACCGGCTCGGTGGTGTGAGCGGTGTGGGCCTGGTGAGTTTCTTCGTCGGACATTTTCTCGCAGTTGCCGTGGTCAGCGGTGATCAACGCTTCGCCACCGACTTTATCCAGGGCATCGACGATGCGGCCGACGCACAGGTCCAGGCATTCAACGGCTTTCACCGCAGCTTCAAGGTTGCCGCTGTGGCCGACCATGTCGCCGTTGGCGTAGTTGACCACGATCACGTCATAACGCTGGTTGTCGATGGCATCGACGATGCGGTCGGTAACTTCCGGCGCGCTCATCTCTGGCTGCAAGTCGTAAGTGGCTACTTTTGGCGACGGGATCAGGATGCGTTCTTCGCCCGGGAACGGTTCTTCGCGACCGCCGGAGAAGAAGAAGGTCACGTGGGCATATTTTTCGGTTTCGGCGATGCGCAGCTGGGTCTTGCCGTTTTTCGCCAAGTAGTCGCCCAGCACGTTTTCCAGGCTGCCGGCGGCGAAGGCCGAAGGTGCGGGAATGCTCGCAGCATATTGGGTCAGCATGACGAAGCCGGCCAGTTTCGGCTGGCGCGCGCGTTCGAACTCTTTGAAACCGTCTTCGACGAACACGCGAGTCAGCTCACGGGCGCGGTCGGCGCGGAAGTTCATGAACACCACGGCGTCGCCGTCTTCGACTTTCACCGGCTCGCCGATGGAGGTGGCTTTGACGAATTCGTCGCTCTCGCCACGCTCATAAGCTGCTTCCAGGCCTTCCTGGGCGGTGGCGGCGTTGAATTCGCCCTTGCCGTCGACAATCAGGTTGTAGGCCTGAGCCACGCGGTCCCAACGGTTGTCGCGGTCCATGGCGAAATAACGGCCGACGATGCTGGCGATCCGGCCTTTGCCGAGGGCCTGGAAGGTCGCGTCGAGCAATTCGATGGACGACTGGGCGCTTTTCGGCGGCGTGTCGCGACCGTCGAGGAAGGCGTGCAGGTAGATTTTTTCCGCGCCGCGCTTGAAGGCCAGTTCGGCCATGGCGACCAGGTGATCCTGGTGGCTGTGCACGCCGCCCTCGGACAGCAGGCCCATGAAATGCACGGCTTTACCGGCAGCGACGGCTTTATCCACGGCGGCGCAGATGGTCGGGTTCTCGAAGAACTCGCCGTCGCGGATCGATTTGGTCACGCGGGTGAAGTCCTGATACACCACGCGGCCGGCCCCGAGGTTCATGTGGCCGACTTCGGAGTTGCCCATCTGGCCGTCGGGCAAGCCGACGTCCATGCCGCTACCCGAGATCAGGCCGTTGGGCACGGTGGCCGACAGACGGTCGAGTACGGGCTTCCTGGCCGAGTACACAGCGTTGGCTTCGTGGCTCTCACTGTGACCGAAGCCATCGAGAATAATCAGGACCAAAGGTTTAGGCGTGGTAGTCATGGATTCCACTCGTGGCTGAGTTAAAAAGAGGGCGATGGAAAAGGGAGTGGCAGTTTAAAGCGAAGTTCCGACCGCGTCACCGCCGGACGGGGTTTGGCCCGCCATAGGGGCTGTGTATACTGGCCCACTTTTCACGCCCTGGAACCACCTTAAATGCTTGATCACCTGATTGCATTTGCCACCACCCACTATTTGCTGGCCGGTATTTTCGTTGTTCTGCTGGCTCTGCTGATCGCCCATGAGATGAAAGGTGGCGGTCGAAGCCTGAGCACCGGTGAACTGACCGGGCTGGTCAACAAGGACGCAGGCGTGGTGATCGACATCCGTTCGACCAAGGATTTCGCCGCCGGCCACATCGTTGGCGCGTTGAACATTCCTCACGACAAACTGACTGCACGTGTCGGCGAACTGAACAAGCACAAGGACAAGACCATCATCCTGGTCGACGCCCAAGGCCAGACAGCCGGCACCCACGCCCGCGAACTCTTGAAAGCCGGCTTCACCGCCGCCAAGCTCTCCGGCGGGATTTCCAGCTGGAAAGGCGACAACCTGCCGCTGGTGAAGTGATATGAGTAACGTCGTCGTCTATTCCAGCGATTACTGCCCTTATTGCTCCCGAGCCAAGTACCTGCTCGAGAACAAAGGCGTGGCCTTCGAAGAGATCAAGGTCGATGGCAAGCCGCAGGTGCGCGCCGCGATGGCTCAGAAGGCCGGGCGAACGTCCGTGCCGCAGATCTGGATCGGCGAGCGCCACATCGGCGGTTGTGATGATTTGTTTGCCCTTGAGCGCGCGGGTAAGCTCGACGCCATGCTCAAGGCCTAATGCCTTCCCTATAAGACCCAAGATCAGAAAGGATCTGAGATGACTGACCAACAGAACACTGCAGCTAGCGAAGAAGATACCGCACCGCAATTCTCCTTGCAGCGCATCTACGTACGTGACTTGTCCTTCGAAGCCCCGAAAAGCCCGGCGATCTTCCGCCAGCAGTGGGAACCGAGCGTCGGTCTGGATCTGAACACCCGTCAAAAGGCGCTGGAAGGCGACTTCCACGAAGTCGTGCTGACGTTGTCCGTTACCGTGAAAAACGGCGACGAAGTGGCGTTCATCGCTGAAGTGCAACAGGCCGGGATCTTCCTGATCAAGAACCTGGACGACGCTTCGATGAGCCACACCCTCGGCGCGTTCTGCCCGAACATCCTGTTCCCGTACGCTCGCGAAACCCTGGACAGCCTGGTCACCCGCGGTTCGTTCCCGGCCCTGATGCTGGCCCCGGTGAACTTCGACGCGCTGTACGCACAGGAGCTGCAACGCATGCAGGCGGATGGCGAGACTCCAACCGTTCAATAAGCGTTCGATGCAGTCACGAAAAAAGCGCCGTAACAGGCGCTTTTTTCATGGGCGGTGCATTGATCGTTCCCACGCGGAGCGTGGGAACGATCAGGCGACCAGATGCGGGGTTACTTGAACCCGAGCTGACGCCAGCCTTCGTACACCGCGACGGCCACGGTATTCGACAGGTTCAGGCTGCGACAGCCTTCGCGCATCGGCAGGCGCAGGCGTTGTTCGCCGGGCAGGGCATCGAGCACTTCGGCGGGCAGGCCACGGCTTTCCGGGCCGAACAGGAAGGCGTCACCCTCGGCGAAGCTGGCATCATGGAACGGTCGCGAGCCCTTGGTGGTAAACGCGAACAGCCGTGGATGGCCGAGGCTTTCCAGGCAACTGGCGAGGTCGGCGTGGCGTTGCAGGGTGGCGTACTCGTGGTAATCGAGGCCGGCCCGGCGCAGGCGCTTGTCGTCCATCTCGAAGCCCAGCGGCTCGATCAAATGCAGGTGGCAGCCACTGTTGGCGCACAGCCTGATAACGTTGCCAGTATTCGGCGGAATTTCTGGTTGGAAAAGGATGACGTGAAACATGCACGGCTCCGAAGGTAAAGATGAGCGGCATTCTACGCCGCCCGTGGACAACCGTTCGAAACTATTCCCGCGGGTGATCGGTTCGCTGGCGATTGTCGGGATGATGGTGGGACTGATGATCGGTCGCCTGACCACCCCCGACCCCACTGAATTGCAGCAGGTCGAGGTCACCGACGACGGGCTGGTGGTGTGGTTCAACAACGAACCCAAGACCCACGGCGAGATCGTGGATGGCAGCCTGGCGTTGCTGTTTGGCGCTGAGGGCAAGACGCAGAAAGGTCAGCTCAAGCTCAACGGCAAAGACGTGAACTGGCGCGTGCGTTTGAGTGATGGGGGGTTGCTGCTGACGGTGGTGGCGGCCCGGCCACTGCAGGGCGAGTGGGCCGGTAGCGAGGTCGATGACCGCTGGCGGCTGGAGATCCATCTCCGGGAGCAATAAAAGAGGGAATCCCCGGCCTGCCTGTACCAAGGTTCCCAAAACGGCAAGGACTCGCGCATTGCGTGCAAGTCCCGGTGTAAAGAAGGAACCCCTGACCTGCCTGTATCAAGGGCCCCAAAACGGGTTGGGCTCGTCGCAAGTGCGGTGTGAGCCCGATGTAAAAGAGGGGAATCCCCGGCCTGCCTGTACCAAGGTCCCCGAAACCGGGTAGTGAACTGAATCACTGAATGGACTATTGCAGGGGGCGTGCCAGGTTTTAATAAAATGAAACACAAAGTCGTGTCGAAGCGCTGAAAGCCCCGTTATTCGGGGCTTAGCCGTTTTTGTGATGTGGGTTTCATTGCGAGGGACGGCGGGATTTGAGATCAGTCGCTGTGCGCGATTGCGGTTCACGGTGCATTGCGGCGGTGCACGATGGCCCCAAAAGCTGCGCGGGCACGCCTCGCTGCGCCACTGATCGTTCCCACGCTCTGCGTGGGAATGCAGCCCGGGACGCTCCGCGTCCCATCCAGAGCCGAACGCGGAGCGTCCGTTAAGGCATTCCCACGCGGAGCGTGGGAACGATCAGGCGAAAGAGTTAACCCTCTTCCGCCTCATCATCATCCCCACCATCGACCTTCATCCCCAATTCCTTGATCTTGCGCGTCAGGGTATTACGCCCCCAGCCCAGCAAAACCGCGGCATCGCGGCGGCGGCCGGCGGTGTGTTTGAGGGCGGTTTCGATCATGATCCGCTCGAACGCCGGCACGGCGCTGTCGAGCAGGCTCGACTGGCCGCGAGCCAACGCTTGATCGGCCCACTGACGCAGCGCCTGCTCCCAGTTGGTCACTGGCGCCGAGTCCTGCGGCAGGTTTAGCAACTCTGGCGGCAGGTCGCTGATGTGCACTTCGCGCCCGGAAGCCATCACAGTGATCCAGCGGCAAGTGTTCTCCAGCTGCCGCACGTTGCCGCCCCATGGCAGGTTTTTCAGGTATTCCTCGGTTTCGCTTTTCAGCAGCTTCGGTTCCACCGCCAGTTCTTGCGCGGCGCGGCTGAGGAAGTGCTTGGCCAGGGTCGGGATGTCTTCGCGACGGTCCGACAGCCGTGGAATATGAATGCGGATCACGTTGAGGCGGTGGAACAAGTCCTCACGGAATTTCCCGGCATGCACCAGGGTTTCCAGGTTCTGGTGGGTCGCAGCGATGATGCGCACATCGACCTTCACCGGCGTATGACCGCCGACGCGATAGAACTCGCCATCGGCCAATACCCGCAGCAAACGGGTCTGGGTGTCCGCCGGCATGTCGCCGATTTCATCGAGGAACAGCGTGCCGCCGTCCGCCTGCTCGAAACGCCCGCGACGCAGGTTGGCCGCGCCAGTGAACGCGCCTTTCTCATGGCCGAACAGCTCGGATTCCATCAGGTCTTTGGGGATCGCCGCCATGTTCAACGCAATGAATGGCGACGCCGCCCGTGGGCTGTGGCGGTGCAGGGCGTGGGCCACCAATTCTTTACCGGTGCCGGATTCGCCGTTGATCAACACGGTGATGTTGGAGTGGCTCAAGCGCCCGATGGCGCGAAACACTTCCTGCATCGCCGGCGCTTCGCCGATGATTTCCGGGGTGCGGGTCAGCGCGACCGGGACTTCCAGGCCTTGTTGTTCCTGAGCGTGCTGGTTGGCGCGCTTGACCAGGGACACTGCTTCATCGACATCGAACGGCTTGGGCAGGTATTCGAACGCGCCGCCCTGATACGAGGCAACGGCGCTGTCGAGGTCGGAGTGGGCGGTCATGATGATGACCGGCAGCCGTGGGTGTTGTTCGCGAATCCGCGCCAGGAGGTCCAGGCCACTGGCACCCGGCATGCGGATGTCGGAGATGATCACGTCCGGCTGCTGGCGCGCCAGGCGGCTCATCACGCCATCGGCGCTGTCGAAGCTTTGCGTGGTCATGCCTTCTTGCTGCAAGGCCTTTTCCAGGACCCAACGGATAGAACGGTCGTCATCGACGATCCACACGGTTTCACTACGGCTCATGTCGATGTGGCTCCTTGTTCCAGTGGCAGAAAGATCGAGAACGTGGTGTGGCCTGGGTGGCTGTCACACTCGATCAGGCCCTGGTGCTGGCTGATGATGTTCTGGGTAATGGCCAGGCCCAGCCCGGTACCGTCCGGGCGGCCGCTGACCATGGGAAAGAAGATGGTTTCCTGCAAATCCGCAGGGATGCCCGGGCCGTTGTCGATGATCTCGATCTTGGTCACCAGGCGATGGCGCACGTGGCCGATGGTGAACTGGCGCATGGCACGGGTGCGCAGACTGATGCGGCCCAGGCGCAGCTCGTTCTGGCTGCTGATGGCCTGCATCGCGTTGCGCACGATATTAAGGACGGCCTGAATCATCTGTTCGCGGTCGATCAGGACGTCGGGAATGCTTGGGTCGTAGTCGCGCACCAAGGTGATGCAGCCCTGGCTTTCGGCCTCGACCAAATGGCTGACGCGCTCCAGCACTTCGTGAATGTTGCACATGGCCAGGGACGGCAGCTTGTTCGAGCCGAGCATGCGGTCCACCAGGTTGCGCAGACGGTCGGCTTCTTCGATGATCACGTTGGTGTAATCGCGCAGGCTTTCTTCCGGCAGTTCCCGGGCAAGCAACTGCGCGGCGCCGCGAATCCCACCCAGCGGGTTCTTGATCTCATGAGCGAGCCCGCGCACCAGCATCTTGCTGGTTTCCTGCTTGGACAGTTGCGCCTCTTCCTTGGTGATCCGCAGCAAGCGGTCACGGGGATGCACTTCCAGCAGCAGCATCGTGTCGCCGTTGCTGAGGATTGGCGTGACCGCGTAGTCGACGGTCAGGGTCTGGCCGGTGAGGGCGGTGAGCATCGCTTCGCGCTTGGTGAACGGGTGCGCCTGCTCGACGGCCTGGCGCAGGGAATTCAGCGCTTCGGTGGATTCGGTGAACAACTCACTGATGAACTGCCCATGGCTGCGCTGGCCGCTGATGGCCAGGAGCATCTCCGCCGCCGGGTTCATGTACTCGAGGCGCAGTTCGGCGTCGAGCAGGATGGTGGCGGTGGTCAGGTTGTCGAGTAATAGTCGATGCAGTGCGTCGCTAATGGTCATCCGGACCTCTTTTGGAGCGGGGCGCGCGCAACAAATGAGCGCTGATGCGAGGAAAATGCAAAAACCAAACCAAAGCTCCGAAAAGAAGCGTTTAAGGCCTGAAACGGGCGTTTAGCGCTCGATCGCGTGGCGTTCTGCCAGCTTTCGCGGGTACTTTCGAACCAAAATGGGTTTTGATGTGGGAACGGTGCAACCGTTTGCACCAATATAGTGCGCAAAGCTGAACGGCGTTAGAAGAACCGCAGGAAGGGATTTTTTTCTTCAGGAGGTTTGTCTTTAAGCGGACATTCCGGCCGTTGGCCGTAGTCGGTGAGGGTGCAGGGCTTGACTTGGCGCTTTTGCGCCAACGAGATGCGCAGCATGTGGAACGGTTGATTGGCCGTGCGCTCGACGGTGCGGCCCTGAGCGTCGAGGATTTCCACCGACAGGTTGTGGGAGCCGCGATCAATATTGCTCAAGGCGAACACCGGACTGGGGCCGGGTTCGGCGGTGGGCTGGCCGTCGAGTAACAAACGGTAGCGATGGCCGCGTTGCAGGCCGGGTTCGCTGGTAACGCTGACAATCACCTCGCCGGCGTTGCTGCGGATCGTGGCGTCCGGTTCCGGCACCAGCACGCGCAGCATGTCGTAGTGGAACAGCGGTTTTTCTTCGGTTTTTTGCGCGGCAGTCAGCGGCGCGGCGCCGGTCGGGTTTGAGGGCATGCGATTGCTGGTGGCCAACGGCACACGCTTGGCATTGCCGGGGCGCGGTTGATCGGTGAACACCCGATTGCCCTGGGCGTCGACGTAGGTATAGACGTCGGCCAGCGCCGGGAAGGCGATCAGGCAGGCGAGCAGTAGCCAGCGCTTCAAGGCTTGTGCACCCGTTGCACGGTGAACGTCACGCTCGGGCTCTGCTGGATCACGCTCTCCCCGCTGATCACCTGAACGGCGAGGCTGTGTTCGCCGCGATCAATGTTCACCAATTGCAGAATCGGCACGTTGCTCGGCTGGCCGTAAGGTTGCTCGTCCAGTAATAGCCTGAACAGATGCGGACCTTGCAGGCGCGGCTTGATCAGCACGCTGACGGTGAAGGTGCCGTTGTTGGCGCGCAGGGCTTCGGTGGTGGGCAGGCCGGTCAGTTCCAGCACCTCGTAGGCGCTGCGGGGTTGTTCGCGGCTGCTGGCTTCGTCTTGTGGTGTTGGAGGCGTAGAGGGGGCGACGCTGTTGAGCGGCGGCAACTCCACCGGCTGCGCCTTGACGCCATCGGGCGGCTGATTGCTGTAGGCGGTGTTGCCGTTGGCGTCGGTGTACTTATAGATCTGCGCTGCGGCAGGCAGGGCGATCAACAGCAACATCAGTAGAAAACCACGACCCATAAAAATCGACCGGAAGCGAAGGCGTTGGGGTGCAGCATAGGTCAGGGGCGGCGGTTGGCCCAAGTTGTAAACATTTGGGCATGATTTACCTCGACTTGATCGTTCCCACGCTCTGCGTGGGAATGCAGCCCGTGACGCTCCGCGTCACTGGACGCGGAGCCTCCCTTGAGGCATTCCCACGAGGAGCGTGGGAACGATCAGGTAAACGAGCGCCCACAAAAAAGGCCTCCTGAAGGAGGCCTCTTTTTGTCACGCCGCGTGTAGCCGGCGCTACCGGATCAGCAGCTGTAGTACAGCTCATATTCCAGTGGGTGTACGAAGGTGCGGACCTTGATTTCTTCTTCGCTTTTCAGAGCGATGTAAGCGTCGATGAAGTCATCGGAGAACACGCCGCCCTTGGTCAGGAACGCGCGGCCCTTGTCCAGCTCTTCCAGGGCTTCTTTCAGGCTG
The DNA here is from genome assembly GCF_012935755.1 of Pseudomonas sp. ADAK2. Lineage (GTDB taxonomy): Bacteria > Pseudomonadota > Gammaproteobacteria > Pseudomonadales > Pseudomonadaceae > Aquipseudomonas. Next base: position 4,057,382 of record NZ_CP052862.1, on the reverse strand, counting down.
CCGCAAACTTGTGGGATCTCTTTCGCCTCTTCAGGCGGCAGGTCGTACAGGTTTTTGTCAGCCGCATCGCCTGGGTGGATCTTGTTCTGGATGCCGTCCAGGCCAGCCATCAACAGTGCAGCGAAGCCCAGGTACGGGTTGGCTGCCGGATCCGGGAAGCGCGCTTCGATACGGCGAGCGCGAGGGCTGGACACGTAAGGAATACGGATCGACGCGGAACGGTTGCGAGCCGAGTAGGCCAGCATTACCGGAGCTTCGAAACCTGGGACCAGACGCTTGTAGGAGTTGGTCGACGGGTTGGTGAAGCCGTTCAGGGCCTTACCGTGCTTGATGATGCCGCCGATGAAGTACAGGGCGGTGTCGGACAGGCCGGCATAGCCTTCGCCAGCGAAGGTGTTCTTGCCATCTTTGGCGATGGACAGGTGAACGTGCATACCCGAACCGTTATCGCCATACAGCGGCTTAGGCATGAAGGTCGCGGTGCGGCCGTAAGCCACCGCTACGTTGTGCACGCAGTATTTCAGAGTCTGAACTTCGTCAGCCTTGGCCACCAGGGTGTTGAACTTCACACCGATTTCGTTCTGGCCGGCAGTTGCCACTTCGTGGTGGTGAACTTCGATGACCAGGCCCATTTCTTCCATGGCGTTGCACATGGAGGTACGGATTTCGTGGTCGTGGTCGAACGGAGGAACCGGGAAGTAGCCGCCTTTGATACCTGGACGGTGGCCGTGGTTGCCGCCTTCGATGTCCTGGTCAGACATCCACGAGCCTTGTTCGGAGAAGATTTTGAACATCGAGCCGGAGATGTCCGACTTGAACTTAACCTGGTCGAAGATGAAGAACTCAGGCTCTGGACCTACGAATACGGTGTCGCCGATACCGGTCGACTTCAGGTATTCCTCGGCACGCTTGGCGATCGCACGTGGGTCGCGATCGTAGCCTTGCATGGTCGAAGGCTCGATCACATCGCAAACGATGATCAGCGTTGGGTCTTCGGTGAACGGGTCGAGAACGGCAGTGCTGTCGTCTGGCAGCAGGATCATGTCGGAAGCTTCGATGCCTTTCCAGCCAGCGATGGAGGAACCGTCGAACATTTTGCCTTCTTCGAAGAAAGCTTCATCCAGCGCATCGCGAGCCGGCATGGTCACGTGGTGCTGAGTGCCTTTGGTGTCCGTGAAGCGCAGATCAATCCACTTGACGTCATGATCTTTGATGAGTTGAACCGACTTCGACATAGTGTCCTCCGGGTGGCTTCGGGCTTAGTAGTGGATGCCCTTAGAATGTGGGTGATGCCGGCGCGAATACTCTGCCAAGGCAACCTGCCTCACAAGGGAGCAAATTGCATGCCAGTGCCCCACCATGGGTTTTTTGCCCCAATTTCAAGCTTATAGAGGTGCAAAGCAGCGCAAAGCTGAAATAAGCGCCCTGTAATGTAGCGTCTATTTCCACAAATGACCCGTTTTGGTGCGCGCAAAACCTTCTGCATATTAACTGGTTAAACCTTGAGCAATTTCCGCTATAATCCGCGCCCCCCTTTTTCGGCTGGCCCAGCGCGCGCTGTTTTCATGAAACTAATCGTAAAAGTCTTTCCCGAGATCACCATCAAGAGCCGCCCGGTACGGATGCGTTTCATCCGCCAGTTGGCCAAGAACATCCGTGCCGTGCTCCGCGATCTGGACCCGGCTGTGGTGGTGAACGGTGTGTGGGACAACCTCGAGCTGGAAACCCGCGTCACTGAGCCCCGGGCCCTGAAGGAGATGACCGAGCGCCTGAGCTGCATGCCGGGCATCGCGCATTTCCTGCAGGTCGACGAATACCCGCTGGGTGACTTCGACGACATCGTCGCCAAGTGCAAAGAGCATTACGGCGATGCATTGGCCGGGAAGATCTTTTCGGTGCGCTGCAAGCGCGGCGGGCACCACACCTTCACGTCCATGGACGTGGAGAAATACGTCGGCAGCCAGCTGCGTCGTCAGTGCGGCGCCGCCGGGATTTCCCTGAAAGAGCCGGAAATCGAAGTTCGCATCGAAATTCGCGACCAACGGTTGTATGTGATCCACAGCCAGCACAACAGCATCGGCGGTTATCCGCTGGGAGCGCTGGAACAGACGCTTGTACTGATGTCCGGCGGCTTTGACTCGACAGTCGCCGCCTACCAGATCATGCGCCGTGGCCTGATGAGCCATTTCTGCTTCTTTAACTTGGGCGGCAGGGCCCATGAACTGGGCGTCATGGAAGTCGCGCACTTCATCTGGAAGAAGTACGGCAGCTCCCAACGCGTGTTATTTGTCAGTGTGCCTTTCGAAGAAGTACTGGGAGAAATTCTCGGGAAAGTCGATAACAGTCATATGGGCGTAGTTTTGAAGCGTATGATGTTGCGCGCTGCATCGAAGATTGCCGATCGGCTCGATATCGATGCGCTGGTCACCGGTGAGGCGATCTCCCAGGTTTCGAGCCAGACGTTGCCGAACCTGTCCCTGATCGACTGCGTGACCGAGAAGCTGGTCTTGCGCCCGCTGATCGCCAGTCACAAGCAGGACATCATCGACCTGGCCAACGAAATCGGCACGGCCGACTTCGCCAAGCACATGCCGGAATACTGCGGGGTCATCTCGGTGAACCCCAAGACCCACGCCAAGCGCAACCGCGTGGAGTACGAAGAACAACAGTTCGACATGGCGGTCCTCGAGCGTGCGCTCGAAAACGCCAAACTGGTGCCGATCGATCGCGTGATCGACGAATTGGGCCAGGACTTGCAGATCGAAGAAGTCAGCGACGCTCTGGCGGGCCAGATCATCATCGACATCCGTCACCCGGATGCCGCTGAAGACGAGCCGCTGGAACTGGCTGGCATTGAGGTACAGACGATGCCGTTTTATGCATTGAACGCTCGTTTCAAGGAACTGGACCCTACTCGCCAGTACCTGCTGTATTGCGACAAAGGCGTGATGAGTCGCCTGCATGCCCACCATTTGCTCAGTGAGGGGCATGCCAATGTGCGCGTTTATCGACCGAGCTAAGTGCCCGGGGCTGTTTGCCTGTGGCCTGCGTCACCGGCCCCCCGACGCCGCCGTCAAGCTGTAACGGCTTTGCCGGACTCTACTGTTAATCGCTGCCAAGACTTGTCAGCACACCGAATCCTCTGATCGAGATACACAAGTGATCGAAAATCTACGCAACATCGCCATCATTGCTCACGTTGACCATGGTAAAACCACCCTGGTAGACAAACTCTTGCGTCAATCCGGCACCCTGGAGCGCAACGAGCTCAACGACGAGCGCGTGATGGACTCCAACGACCAGGAGAAAGAGCGCGGTATTACCATTCTGGCGAAAAACACCGCCATCAACTGGAACGGCTACCACATCAACATCGTGGACACCCCGGGCCACGCCGACTTCGGCGGCGAAGTTGAACGCGTAATGTCGATGGTTGACTCCGTTCTGCTGCTGGTTGACGCTCAAGACGGCCCTATGCCGCAAACCCGTTTCGTGACCAAGAAGGCTTTCGAAGCCGGCCTGCGTCCAATCGTGGTGATCAACAAGGTCGACCGTCCAGGCGCGCGTCCGGACTGGGTTCTGGACCAGATCTTCGACTTGTTCGACAACCTCGGTGCTACCGAAGAACAGCTGGACTTCAAAGTCGTCTACGCCTCGGCCCTGAACGGCATTGCCGGTCTGGAACACACCGACATGGCTGAAGACATGACCCCGCTGTACCAGTCGATCGTCGACAACGTACCTGCGCCGAAAGTCGACCGCGATGGTCCGTTCCAGATGCAAATCTCGGCACTGGACTACAACAGCTTCCTGGGTGTTATCGGCGTTGGCCGTATCGCTCGTGGCCGCATCAAGCCGAACACTCCGGTTGTCGCTATCGACGCCGACGGCAAGAAGCGTACCGGTCGTATCCTGAAGCTGATGGGTCACCACGGTCTGCACCGTATCGACGTTGAAGAAGCAGCTGCCGGCGACATCGTCTGCATCAGCGGCTTCGACCAGCTGTTCATCTCCGACACTCTGTGCGACCCACTGAACGTCGAAGCGATGAAGCCGCTGACCGTTGACGAACCAACCGTTTCCATGACCTTCCAGGTAAACGACTCGCCTTTCTGCGGTAAAGAAGGCAAGTTCGTGACGTCCCGTAACATCAAGGAACGTCTGGACAAAGAACTGCTCTACAACGTTGCCCTGCGCGTTGAAGAAGGCGACACCGCCGACAAGTTCAAAGTCTCCGGCCGTGGTGAGCTGCACCTCTCGGTACTGATCGAAACCATGCGTCGCGAAGGCTTCGAAATGGGTGTTGGTCGTCCGGAAGTGATCATCCGTATGGTTGACGGCGTGAAGCACGAACCGTACGAAAACGTGACCATCGACCTGCCAGAAGAATCGCAAGGTTCGATCATGGAACAGATCGGTATCCGTAAAGGCGACCTGACCAACATGGTTCCGGATGGCAAGGGCCGTGTGCGCCTTGAGTACAACATCCCGGCTCGTGGCTTGATCGGTTTCCGTAACGAGTTCCTGACCCTGACCTCCGGTGCAGGCATCCTGACCTCGATCTTCGACCGTTACGACGTGATGAAGTCCGGCGACATGTCCGGCCGTCAGAACGGCGTGCTGGTTTCGGTTGCTACCGGTAAGGCTCTGACTTACTCGCTGGAAACCCTGCAAGCTCGCGGCAAACTGTTCCTGGGTCACGGCGAAGACGTGTACGAAGGTCAAATCGTCGGCATCAACAGCCGCGACAACGACCTGGGCGTCAACCCAACCAAAGGCAAGAAGCTCGACAACATGCGTGCCTCGGGTAAAGACGAAACCATCGCTCTGGTTCCGCCTATCCGTTTCACCCTGGAACAAGCTCTGGAATTCGTTCAAGAAGACGAATTGTGCGAAGTCACTCCTAAGTCCATCCGTCTTCGTAAGAAGATCCTGGGCGAAAGCGAGCGTACCCGCGCTGCCAAGAAGTCCGGTAACTAAGTTATTTAGTTAGCTGACAAAAAAACGCCCCCGACCGCAAGGTCGGGGGCGTTTTTGTTTGTCTGGCGCAAGATGATCGTTCCCACGCTCCGCGTGGGAATGCCTCAATGGACGCTCCGCGTCCGCTTTGGGACGCAGAGCGTCCCGGGCTGCATTCCCACGCGGAGCGTGGGAACGATCAATTGCGGATCAGAATTTTTCGAGGGTACGGCGGCTCTCGCTGCTCTCACGCGCCACTTCTTTAGGCTTGTAAGCGCAATACCCCGGCCGTGGGCCGATTTTCGGGTGGTTGCGGCAAGTATCCGGGCGCTTTTCATAAATAGTGCACAGACGGCTCTTACGATCCAGGTACAGGCAATCGTTGTTGCTCATGCGCTGGAGAGTGAAGATCTCGGACTTCTGGTTGTAACGCTCGACGATCCCTTCCTTCTGCAAGCGCTTGGCGATGTTCTTCGCCGGCTCGCCGCGCTCGAACTCGTCGACGATGCCGATGCGGATCAGATCCTTGATCTTGACCTCGACCGGCAAGGTGCAGCAGCTGGATATGCAGGAACCGCACATCGGCGCAGAGTATTTGGCCCAGGTATCGAGGCGGTCGATCTCCGCGGCGGCGATCAGGTTGGACTTCATCATCGGTTGTTACCAGCGTGTGCATCAGGGCGCGCGATCATACCGGGACTGGTGGATTTTTGAACAACCTTTCGCCAGTTTTTTTCTGGATCACCCAATAATCACCGTTAATCCGGCACGGCCCCTGCATTGATTCAGACACCCGACAATGTAATGCCGACCTATCTCGCACTATCAGGAAAAACTGCCGAACCAGAGCCCATACCGCCTGTCAGACCGTCTAGGCTCAGACAACTCAAAGCTCGCTCGAGGTCCTATCGATGACTCAAGAACCACTTGTTCGTGAAGCAGAGGTGGCCGCATTTCGCGACGCCGTCTTGACCAAACTCACCTACGCGGTGGGCAAAGACCCGGATCACGCCTTCGACCACGACTGGTTCGAAGCCATTGCCCTGGCAGCGCGTGACCACATGGTCGAGCACTGGATGGACCACACCCGGCAGATCTACCGCAAAGGCCAGAAACGGGTTTACTACCTGTCCCTGGAATTCCTCATCGGCCGCTTGCTCTACGACAGCCTGAGCAACCTTGGCCTGCTCGACGTCGCCCGCGAAGCGTTGACCGAACTCGGTGTCGACCTGGAGCGCATCCGCTTGCTGGAGCCCGATGCGGCGCTCGGCAACGGCGGCCTCGGTCGCCTGGCGGCGTGCTTCATGGAAAGCATGTCGACCCTCGGCATCGCCGGCCATGGCTATGGCATTCGTTATGAACACGGCTTGTTCCGCCAGGCGATTGTCGATGGCTGGCAGCAGGAACAAACCGAGCATTGGCTGGATTTCGGTAACCCGTGGGAGTTCGAGCGGCCAGAGGTCGTGTACCCGATCGGCTTTGGCGGCAGCGTCGAAACCGTCACCGATGAAACCGGCAAGACCAAGCAAGTCTGGACCCCGGCGGAAACCGTGCGGGCGATTGCCTACGATACCCCCGTGGTCGGCTGGCGCGGTGCCAGCGTCAACACCTTGCGTTTGTGGCGTGCCCGCGCCGTGGAAGATTTGCACCTGGAGCGCTTTAACGCTGGCGACCACTTGGGCGCTGTGGCCGAAGTGGCCCGGGCCGAAAGTATTTCCCGCGTGCTTTACCCGGCGGACAGCACCGAAGCCGGCCAGGAACTGCGCCTGCGTCAGGAATACTTCTTCGTCGCCGCGTCCCTGCAGGATTTGCTGCGCCGCCATCGCAACATGCACACCTCGGTGTTGACCCTGGGCGACCACGCGGCGATCCAGCTCAACGACACTCACCCCTCGATTGCCGTGGCCGAGCTGATGCGCCAGCTAGTCGACGTCTACGATGTCGCGTGGGATGCCGCATGGCAGGTCACGGTCGACACGCTGTCGTACACCAACCACACGCTGCTGCCGGAAGCGCTGGAAACCTGGCCGGTCGGTTTGATGGAACGCATGCTGCCACGGCACATGCAGATCATTTACCTGATCAACGCCCAGCACATCGACTCGCTGCGGGCCAAAGGCATTCACGACTTCGACGTGCTGCGCGCGGTGTCGCTGATCGAGGAAGACAACGGCCGCCGTGTGCGCATGGGCAACCTGGCGTTCCTCGGCTCGCACAGCGTCAACGGTGTGTCGGCGTTGCACACGCAATTGATGCGCAAAACCGTGTTCTCCGAACTGCACAAGCTCTACCCGGAGCGGATCAACAACAAGACCAACGGCATCACCTTCCGCCGCTGGCTGTACCAGGCCAACTCCGAACTCACGTCGATGCTGGTCGATGCCCTCGGTCCTGATTTGCTGGATAACCCGGAGGAGCGGTTGCGTGATCTGGAACCGTTCGCTGAGAGGACCGCATTCCGCAAGGCTTTCGCCGAGCAGCGGCTGCACAGCAAGAAAGCCTTGGCGTATCTGATTCATGAACGGCTGGGGATCGCGGTCAACCCGGCGGCGATGTTCGACGTGCAGGTCAAGCGGATCCACGAATACAAACGCCAGTTGCTCAACCTGCTGCACACTGTCGCGCTGTACCAGGCGATTCGTGCCGAGCCGGAAATCGACTGGGTGCCACGGGTGAAGATCTTCGCCGGCAAGGCGGCGGCGAGTTATCACCAGGCCAAGTTGATCATCAAGTTGACCAACGACATCGCTCGAGTGGTCAACAACGACCCGACTGTGCGCGGTTTGCTCAAGGTTGTGTTCCTGCCCAACTACAACGTCAGCCTGGCGGAGAGCATCATTCCGGCGGCGGATTTGTCGGAGCAGATTTCCACGGCCGGCTTCGAGGCGTCGGGCACCAGTAACATGAAGTTCGGCCTCAACGGCGCGCTGACCATTGGCACGCTCGATGGCGCCAACGTCGAGATGAGCGAGCAGATCGGCGTGGAGCACATGTTCATCTTCGGCCTCAGCGCGCAGCAGGTGGAAGCGCGCAAGCAGAATCATGAGTTCAATGCCGTGCCGGACATCGCAGCGTCCCATCGCCTTAATGATGTGCTGCAAGCGATTCGCGGCGGGGTGTTCTCGCCGGATGATCCATCGCGCTATACCGGGCTGATCGACTCGCTGATCGACTACGACCGCTTCCTGGTCTGTGCCGACTTCGATTCCTATTGGGACGCGCAGATGCGTGTCGAAGCGCATTGGCATGATTCGCAAGCATGGTGGCGTTCGGCGGTATTGAACACCTCGCGGATGGGCTGGTTCTCGTCGGATCGGACGATTCGTGAGTACGCCACCGATATCTGGAAGGCTTTGGAGTAACTTTTAGCAATAATTGCGAGCAAGGCCCAACGTACGTTGGGCCGGATCGATATACTAAGCGTCAGTTTTGCCGGATGTTTCAGTGGCGTCTGCGTAAACGCTTTCGCGGGCAAGCCTCGCTCCTACAGGTTTTGCGTGTGCCATGGATTGGGCCACGACACAAAACCCGTAGGAGCGAGGCTTGCCCGCGAAGACGTCAGCGCAGACGCCTCCAGGCTTCTGGACTTGCCCGCCAATGGGCCGCTTAGGGATATCGACCATGCAATGGATTTTCATGCTGATTGGCTTGGTGCTGGGCTGGGTAGTCGACGAGTCGCTCAGCGATGCGCTGTTAGGTGCGTTGCTCGGGTTGGGCATCGGTCAGGCCATTCGCATTGGTCGTCTGGGCTCGCAAGCGGCCGAGCAGCACCGTCTGCTTGAGCAGACACAAGTGGCGCTCAATACGCTGCTGCAACGCTTGATAGCGCTGGAAGGTGCGGGCGTCAAAGCGCCGGAAGTCGCTCAGCCCGAAGCCAGTCAACCTGAAGTCAGCGCACCCGTCGTCTCCCCTGAATTCATTCTCGACGACATCTCCTTTAAAGCCCCCGCCGAATCCCCGGAGATGATCTGGGATCTCCCGCCTGAACTCGAACCGATCAGCGCCGCCGCCACCGAAGCCAGTCGTCCGCTGCCCGCCGATGTCTGGACCCCGGAACCGGTCGCCCGCGAACCGCGTCAACCGTCGGCCCCGCGCGAACCTAATGTGTTTGACCGCGCGATCACCGGCGCCCGCAACTGGCTGTTCGGTGGCAACACTGTGCTGCGGGTCGGCGTGGTTCTGTTGTTCCTCGGTCTGGCGTTCCTGCTGCGCTACGCCACTGAAGGCATGGTGGTGCCGATCGAGATGCGTTACGCCGGCGTTGCTGCCAGTGCCCTGGGCTTGCTCGGTCTGGGTTGGTGGCTGCGTCACCGCAACAACCAATACGCGTTGATGTTGCAAGGCACCGGGATTGCCGTGCTGTACCTGACGGTGTTCGCGGCGATGCGCTTGCACCCGTTGCTCGACCCGACGGCGGCCTTGGGCCTGCTGGTGGCGGTGACGGTGTTCTCGGCGATTCTGGCGATCACCCAGGATTCCCTCGCCCTGGCCTGCGCCGCAGCGTTGGGCGGTTTCGCCGCGCCGATCCTGACGTCGACCGGTGCCGGCAGCCACGTCGCGCTGTTCAGCTACTTCGCCCTGCTCAACACCGGCATCCTCGCCATCGCCTGGTTCAAGGCCTGGCGTCTGCTCAACCTGATCGGTTTTGTCGGCACCTTCGGCATCGGCTTCGCCTGGGGCCTGCGCTCTTATGCGCCGGAACTGCTGTGGAGCACCGAGCCGTTCCTGATTCTGTTCTTCCTGATGTACCTGGGCATCGGCCTGCTGTTTACCCGGCGCAAGCTGCTGGAAATGACCGATGCGCCGGAAGACGACAGCCGCCAGGCGCTGCTGCACTGGTCGGCGCGCAAGGGCGACTACGTCGACGGCACCATGCTGTTCGGGCCGCCGCTGGTGGGTTTCGGTCTGCAGTTCGCGTTGGTCCAGCATCTGGAATTTGCCGCTGCGTTCAGTGCGTTGGCGCTGGGCATGCTCTACATGGGCCTGGCCCGCTTGCTGATGGGCGGTCGCGCGTTGCTGCTGGCGGAAACCTGCCTGGCGCTGGGCGTGATTTTCACCAGCCTCGCGATCCCGTTGGGCCTCGATGCGCGCTGGACCGCTGCCGCTTGGGCCGTGGAAGGCGCGGGGATCTTCTGGCTCGGCCTGCGTCAGCAGCGGCCGCTGGCCCGCGCCTTCGCCTTGCTGCTGCAACTGGGCTCGGCGCTGGCTTTCCTCAGCAAGTTGCAGCCCAGCGAAGACAGCCTGCTCGACGGTTCATGGCTGGGCGCATTGATGCTCGGCGTGGCGTTGCTGTTCAGCTTCTACCAATTGCGCAAGGCCTTGCCAGAACAGACTTCGCCGTTGGAGCGCCAAGGCCTGCCGGTGTTGGCATGCCTGGGCCTGACCTTCCTGTACCTGCTGGCGCCGTTGTTCTTCCAGACCCATGGCACGGCGATCAGTTGGGCGCTGGCCGGGTTGGCGACGCTGTTCGTCGGTCTGCGCCTGCAATCGCGTACGTTCCTGTTCACCGCGTTTGCCGTGCAATTGCTTGGCGGCGCGTTGTTCCTGATGCGGCTGAAAGGGGCGGGCGGTGATTCGGCGGCGGTGCTCAGCGCCGGCTGGAGCGGTTTGCTCAGTGCCTCGCTGATTGGCTTGGCGTTGATCGGCGGCATGTTGCTGGCGGCCCGCGATGAGATGGTGCGCAACGATGCGCGGTTGCTGCGCGGCTTGTCGGTGATCCTGCTGGCGGGTCTGGTGCTGATCAACCTGGCGGTGCTGTTCGTGCTGCCGTGGCAAACGGCGAGTGCGGTGTGGGCCGCCAGCGGGTTGTTCATCATCTGGCTGAGTCTGTACCTCAAGCAGCGCGTGAGTTTTGTCTTTGGTCTGTTGTTGCAGGTGATCGGTGGCGCGGCGTTCCTGTTCGCCGGGCCGGAACTGCTGGGGCCGTTGGCCAGTGAAGGATTGAAGCCTCTGGCCCACAGTGGTTTCTGGACGCCGCTGGTGCTGGGCTTGGCCGCGCTGGTCGGTGCCTGGCGTTTGCAGCTTGGCAATCACGCTTCGGCGTTCGATGTGCTGAGCCTGAATCGCTTGTCCGAGTTGCTGCTGGTGTGGAGCGTGGGCTGGTGGGCGCTGGCGTGGCTCAGCGAAGTGCTGCGCTTTGCGCCGCTGGATCTGCAAGCGACGTTGTTGCTAGGCGTCGCGGCGTTGAGTGTGGCGTTGTGGTCAGTGTTGGCGCTGCGCTTGAAATGGTCGTCGCTGGGCTTGCTCTGCACCTTCCTGACGCCGGTGGCGGGGCTGGTGTTGCTAGGCGCGTGGCATTCGCGTTATCACCCGGCGGCCAACTTCGGCTGGCTGGTGTGGGCAGCGGTGTTCGTTGTGCATTTCATCTCCCTGCGGCGTCTGGCGCCGATGCTGCCGGCACGCGCCCTCAGCACCGCCCACGTGCTCGGCTGCTGGCTGTTGCTCGGTGTGCTGGCCCTGGAGCTGCGTTACGGCCTGCTGTTGTTGTCTGAGCAGTACAACGCCTGGCGCTGGTTGGGCTGGGCGATTCTGCCGAGCCTGTATCTGGTGTTGGCGGCCGCGCCACGGAGCTGGCCATGGCCGGTGTCGGCGTATGCACGCGAATACCGGATCTATGCCGCCGCCCCGCTGGCGCTGCTGATGCTGGGCTGGTTCTGGCTGGCGAACGGTGTCAGCGACGGCACCGCCGAGCCGCTGCCGTACGTGCCGCTGATCAACCCATTGGAATTGGGCCTGCTGTTTGCGCTGTTCGGCGTCTACGTCTGGTCGCGCAGCGCGGTGACGCAGTTTGCCCTGCCGAAGGTTTACGCCGAGAACGCCACGCAGTTGATCGCCGGAGCTTCGTTGTTCGTGTTTTTCTCCGCCGTGGTCACGCGCACCGCTCACCATTGGGGCGGCGTGCCGTTCGAGCTGGATCAATTGCTGGTGTCGATGCAGGTGCAGGCCGGTCTGTCGATCGTCTGGACCTTGATGGCGCTGGGCTTGATGATCGGCGGCCATCTGCGCCATCGCCGCGAAGTGTGGCTGATCGGTGCTGCGCTGATCGGCGTGGTGGTCGCCAAGTTGTTCTTTGTCGAATTGAGTAACCGTGGCGGACTCGCCCGGATCGTCTCGTTTATCGGCGTTGGCGTGTTGCTGCTGGTGGTGGGCTATTTCGCCCCGTTGCCGCCCAAGCGCGTCGAAGCCGAGCCGGAGGCTGAAACACCGGCCCCTGAAACCGAAGGAGTGTCGTCTTGAGTCAGAAGCTGAACCTGGGGTGGCTGGGCGCTGTTGCGCTGGGCGTGGCGATGTCGGCCAACGCCCAGGAAAAACCGTCGGACTTCAGCACTCAGGTGCCGTTGTCCGTGAGCGGCGAAGGTCCGTGGTATCGCCTGGAGCTGCCGCTAAGCGTGCAACTGAACGCGCGGCAGACTGATCTCAGCGACGTGCGCGTATTCAACGCGGCTGGCGAGGCGCAAGCCTATGCCCTGGCCCGGGAAACCGCGCAGTCCGCCGAAAACCGTACCACCACCGACGTGAAGTGGTTCCCGCTGTACAACTCGGCAGACGCCACCGAACGCGCGCCGAGTGTGCGCGTGCAATCGAGCGCCAACGGCACGTTGGTGGAGGTGCAGCCTTCCAGCCAATTGGAGGCGGGCGAAGAAGTGCTGCGTGGCTGGTTGCTCGACGCCAGCTCTATCAAGGCACCGTTGCAGCAGTTGATCCTCGACTGGACCAGCGAGCGCGACGGCTTCCAGCGGTTCAGCATCGAAGCCAGCGACGACTTGCAGCATTGGCAGTCGTGGGGCGAAGGTCAGGTGGCGCGGTTGTCGTTTGCCGACGAGCGGGTCGAGCAGCATGAAGTCGGCCTGCCGGGGCAATCGGCGCGTTATCTGCGCTTGCTGTGGAACACCCCGCAATCGGCGCCGACCCTGACGTCCGCGCAACTGGAAAGCGCCAGCACCCGCAGCCTGCCGCTGCCGTTGGTCTGGTCGCAACCGTTGGCCGGCAACAGCGTGAAGGCGGGTGAATATACCTGGCAATTGCCGATGGGGCTGAATGTCGAGCGGGTGCAGGTCGAGTTGAATCAGCCCAACAGCCTGGCACCGGTGACCTTGTCCGGGCGGCGCGAGAGCAGTTTGCCGTGGCAGCCGCTGAGTGGCGGTTTGCTGTATCGCCTGACCCAGAATGGCCAGGACGTGGTGCAGAACGAATTGCAGTTGTCGGGGCAAACCGTGCAGCAGTTGAAGCTGACTGTGGATGAGCGCGGTGGCGGCCTGGGCGCTGAAGCGCCGACGGTGAAATTCGCCGTGCGCTCGACGCAAGTGGTGTTCCTGGCCCGCGGTGCCGGGCCGTATACGCTGGCGCTGGGCAGTGCGACGGTGAAGACGGCGAACTTGCCGTTGTCGACGTTGATTCCGGATTACAGCGCGGCGAAGTTTGCTTCCCTGGGCAAGGCCACGGTCGATGGCGGGGCGCTGGTGACCGTCGCGCCGACAGCGGTGGCGGCGGCGAAGGCGGACACCAACTGGAAGAAATTCGGGTTGTGGGCGGTGTTGTTGCTCAGTGTGCTGTTTTTGGCGGTGATGGCGTTCAGTCTGTTGCGCAAGCCGCCGGTCAAGCCCTGATCCCTCGCCACAATTGAGCGCAATTGCGGCTACGCTCAACCCCGCACATGAACTCTATTGGGCGTATCACGTCTGATAGGAGGAAATGCGCCCCGACTCGCGTTAAACTGCGCGGGTTTTTAGCCCCCCCATTCCACCGGAGCCTTCCATGTCCCGCGTTACCCTGAGTCGCTATTTGATTGAGCAGACCCGTAGCAACAACACCCCTGCCGATCTGCGTTTCCTGATCGAAGTGGTGGCGCGCGCCTGTAAAGAAATCAGCCACGCCGTCTCCAAGGGCGCCCTCGGTGGTGTTCTGGGCAGCATGGGCACTGAAAACGTCCAAGGCGAAGTGCAGAAGAAGCTCGACGTGATCTCCAACGAGATCCTGCTTGAAGCCAACGAATGGGGCGGTCACCTGGCCGGCATGGCGTCCGAAGAAATGGACAATGCCTACCAGATCCCGGGCAAATACCCGAAAGGCGCGTACCTGCTGGTATTCGACCCACTGGACGGTTCTTCGAACATCGACATCAACGCCCCGGTCGGCACCATCTTCTCGGTGCTGCGTTGCCCGAGCGAATACCTGAGCCAGAACGAAGCCTTGAACGAAAAGGCCTTCCTGCAGCCAGGCACCGAGCAGGTCGCTGCCGGTTATGCCATCTACGGCCCGCAAACCATGCTGGTGCTGACCCTGGGCGATGGCGTCAAAGGCTTCACTCTGGACCGTGAAATGGGCAGCTTCGTACTGACCCATGAAGACATCACGATCCCGGAGTCCACTCAGGAATTCGCGATCAACTCGTCCAACCAGCGTCACTGGGAAGCGCCGGTACAACGCTACGTCGGCGAATTGCTGGCGGGCGATGAAGGCCCGCTGAAAAAGAACTACAACATGCGCTGGGTGGCCGCGATGGTCGCTGATGTGCACCGCATCCTGACCCGTGGTGGCCTGTTCATGTACCCACGCGACAGCCGCGAGCCATCGAAGCCGGGCAAACTGCGCTTGATGTACGAAGCCAACCCGATGTCGTTCCTGGTGGAACAAGCCGGCGGCGCCTCCACCGATGGTCACCAGCGCATCCTCGACATCAAGCCCGATGGTCTGCACCAGCGCGTAGCGGTGTTCCTCGGCTCGAAAGAAGAAGTCGCACGCGTTACGGCTTACCACAAGGAATAAACCCATGACCACGCCCTGGCAGCCGTTGCTCGAATGGTGGTTCGGATCAGCCGAAACCCCTGACGATATTCAGGCTGACAAGGGCAAGTTATGGTTCGGCAAGCGCGACAGCCAGGACCTCGAAGCGCGCGAGCGTTTCGGGGACTGGGTCGAGCAGGCATTGGCCGGCGGTTTGACCGACTGGGCGCAACGTCCCGAAGGTTGGCTGGCCCTGGTGCTGCTCCTCGACCAACTCCCGCGAATGATCTTTCGCGACACTCCCAAATCTTTTGCCGGTGATCTCCGGGCCCAGGCCCTGGTGGCGCAAGGCATTGCTGCGGATTTCGATCGACAGCTGCGGCCGATTCAGCGGGTGTTCATCTACCTGGTGTTTGAGCATTGCGAGAATCTGGCGGTGCAGAACGAGGCGGTTTCGCGGTTTATCGCACTGGTTGCCGAACAGCCGGAAGCGGATCGCGCGGTGTTCGCCGATAACCTGGATTATGCCGAGCGGCATCAGAAGGTGATTGCGCGGTTTGGACGGTTTCCCCATCGCAATGCGGTGTTGGGGCGGGCGTCTACGGCTGAGGAGATTGAGTTTCTTTCGGGGCCGGGTTCCCGGTTCTAACTGATCGTTCCCACGCTCTGCGTGGGAATGCCTCTTCGGACGCTCCGCGTTCGGCTCTGGATGGGACGCGGAGCGTCCCGGGCTGCATTCCCACGCAGAGCGTGGGAACGATCAGGGCTAGACAGTCAGATACGGAAACTACCCACCAACTGCTTCAACCGCGCCGCTTGCTGCTCAAGATCCGAGCAAGCACGCAAGGTCGCCTGCAGGTTCTCCACCCCTTCCTGGTTCAGCGTGTTGATCTCGGTGATGTCGACGTTGATCGACTCCACCACGGCGGTCTGCTCTTCAGTCGCGGTGGCCACGGACTGGTTCATGCCGTCGATCTCGCCAATCCGCTGCGTCACGCTGCCCAGGCGTTCGCCGGCCTGGTTGGCGATGCCGACGCTGCTTTCGCTCTGGCGCTGGCTGTCGGTCATGGTGCTCACGGCTTCCCGGGCGCCGACTTGCAGCTCTTCGATCATCTTTTGCACTTGCTGTGCCGAATCCTGCGTCCGGTGGGCGAGGTTGCGCACCTCGTCGGCCACTACCGCAAAACCGCGTCCGGCTTCACCGGCACGGGCGGCTTCGATGGCAGCGTTGAGTGCCAGCAGGTTGGTTTGCTGGGAGATGCTGGTGATCACTTCCAGAATCTGCCCGATGTTCACCGTGTTGCTGTTGAGCGTCTCGATGTTGCCGCACGAATCGCTGATCTTCGCCGACAGTTGTTGCATCGCCGCGATGGTTTTATCCACCACTTGCTGACCGTCTTCGGCCAGGGCGCGAGCGTCGCTTGAATGTTGAGAGGCGAGGGCGGCGTTCTGGGCGATTTCCTGGGCGGCGGCGCCCAGTTCGTTGATCGCCGCGGCGACGCTGCTGGTGCGCGAGGCTTGCTGGTCGGAGTTGAACATCGACGAGTTCGACGCCGCCACCACACGCAGGGCGACTTCGTTGACCTGGCCGGTGGCCGAGGCCACTTCACGGATCGAGGTGTGAATCCGCTCCACGAAGCGGTTGAACGATGTGCCCAACGCACCGAATTCATCGTGGCCGTGGATGGTCAGGCGCTTGGTCAAATCGCCTTCACCTTCGGCGATGTCATGCATGGCGCGTCCCATGGTCAGCAGCGGCTGCATCAGGAAGCTGATCAGCATGCCCAGCAGCGCAATGATGATCACCACGGCGATGGCCATGGCGATGATCGCCGAGGTGCGGAATTCGCTGAGCATCGCGAACGCGGTGTCTTGATCCAGCACCAGCGCCACGTACCAGTCCGCCGACGGCACGCCGTTGACGTGGGTGAAGGAGATGAACTGCGACTTGCCGTCGACCTCGACTTCTTTCATGCCCGGACTGACCCGTGGCGCACCGTTCGGGTAGGCCTCGGCCAGCGTCTTGAGCACCAGTTTGCTGTTCGGGTGAATCAGGATCTTGCCGTCGGCACTGACGATAAACGCATGGCCATGACCGCCGAAGTTCAGCGAGTTGATGATCGCGCTGACGCTGGTCAGGTCGATGTCCGCACCGGCGACGCCGATCATCTTGTTCTCATGCTGCACCGGCGTGGCGACGGTGATCACCAGTTTGCCCGACGACGCGGCGATGTACGGTTCGGTGACGATGGTTTGCCGCGCGCTGTCGGCAGCCTTGTACCAGCCACGGGCGCGCGGATCGTAGTCGGCGGCTCGGTTGCCGGCCGGAATCGAGGTCATGACGCCTTCGGTGCTGCCGAAGTAGCTCAACTGGAAGTTGCCGGTGTAGGCGGGCAGGTCGATGGCGCGTTTCAGGCTGGCCGGGGCGCTGCCGTCCACGGCGATCTGTTGCGACAACGATTGCAGCAACTGGATGCGGCTTTCCAGCCAGGTCTGGATGTTGCTGGTGGTCAGGCTGCCGAGCTCCTGCATCGAGGATTCGGTACTGCTGCGCAAAGTCTGGCGCTGGCGGTAGTCGTTGAAGAGGATGAAACAGACGAATGCAACGGCTACTACGAGGGCGGCAGCCAACAAAATCTTGTGGCTGAACTTCATGTTTCTGGTCATTAGGTGAACTACCGCAAAAGGGCTGGTCAACGAGGGAGCGGCAATTTGCCACAGTAGCGGGCTTTGCGCTGCCTCTATTTCGACTGACCAGCGCCAAAGATTAGGCGTTATTCAGCGAAAACCGACGAATTGCCCAACGGCGCGACAAAGTCGCTGATTTATTGGCAAAAGGCAGACGAGCGGCCAAACAAATAGCCGGGCGGTCGGGGAACCAGATAAGGGTTTTCTCTTCTAAGCTTCAGCTTGGCAGCCATGCCAATTCCCTTCCCCCAGGAGCTACACCATGTCGCTGCGATCTTTCGCCTTGCTCTCGTTCTGCGTGTTGTTGGCCGCGTGCAGCAAGGTCAATCAGGAGAACTACTCCAAGCTGTCGGCCGGCATGCCCAAGGCCGAGGTAGAAACCTTGCTGGGCAAACCCGCCGATTGTTCTGGCGCGCTTGGCATGTCCAGTTGCACCTGGGGCGACAAAAACAGCTTTATCAGCGTGCAGTATGCCGGTGACAAAGTGCTGATGTTTTCTGGCCAAGGCCTGAAGTAAACCGGGGCTACGCGCCCGCGGGAGAAAAACAATGAAGCGGTTATTGATAGTTCTTTTTGCCGGCCTGGTATTGGCCGGCTGCGCCTCTTCTGGCGTAGATCCGTTGGCGCCCAAGACAGCCAACAGCGTCAATCTCAAGAAATACCAGGGAACCTGGTACGAGTTGGCCCGGCTGCCGATGTATTTCCAGCGCAATTGCGCGCAATCCGAAGCCCATTACACGCTCTTGCCCGACGGTAACGTAGCGGTGCTCAATCGCTGCCTGACACCCGATTGGCAGTGGGAAGAAGCCAAAGGCACGGCCTGGCCACAGGTGCCGGGCAAGACCGACAAACTGTGGGTCCAGTTCGATAACTGGTTTTCGCGTTTGATTCCGGGTGTGGCGAAGGGCGAATACTGGGTGCTGTACGTCAGCGACGACTACAAGACCGCCATTGTTGGCGACCCGAGCCGCAAGTACCTGTGGCTGCTGTCACGGACCCCGACGGTCAACGGTGTGGTGCGTGAAGAACTGCTGAGCAAGGCACGGCAGCAGGGTTACGACACCACGCGACTGATCTGGCGCGCGTCGGATACGAAGATGGCCAAGACGTCGAACTGATCACTCGGCTACAGATCGTTCCCACGCTCTGCGTGGGAATGCCTCTAGGGACGCTCCGCGTCCAGTGACGCGGAGCGTCACGGGCTGCATTCCCACGCAGAGCGTGGGAACGATCGGTTAGGGATTATCCGAGCAGATCGCGCAGCACTTGAGTGAACGCCCGGCTGCTTTCTTCTTCACCAGCATGACGCCCATCACGCACAACCCACTGGCCATTGACCAGCACATCGCGCACCTGGCGATCACCACCGGCAAACAACCAGCGATTCAGAATCCCGTCGCCACTGGCCGTCGCCAGGTACGGATCATTGCCGTCGAGCACCAGCCAATCCGCACGCTTGCCGACTTCCAATGCACCGATCGGCTGGCCCAACGCCTGAGCACCGCCATCCAGCGCCGCGTCGTACAGTGTGCGGCCGACCATCGGCTGATCCGCGCCATACAAGCGGTTACGCCGCTGATCCCGCAACCGCTGGCCGTATTCCAGCCAACGCAATTCTTCCACCACGCTCAATGACACATGGCTGTCGGAACCGATGCCCATGCGCCCGCCCTGGGCGAGGAAATCCACCGCCGGGAAAATCCCGTCGCCGAGGTTGGCTTCGGTGGTCAGGCACAGGCCGGCGATGGCGCGACTCTTGGCCATCAACGTGACTTCTTCCGGGTTGGCGTGGGTCGCGTGGACCAGGCACCAGCGCTGATCGACGTCGGTGTTTTCGTACAGCCATTGCAGCGGACGACGACCACTCCAGCTCAGGCAGTCATCGACTTCTTTCTGCTGTTCGGCAATGTGAATGTGCACCGGGCATTGCTTGTCGCTGGCGGCCAGTACTTCGCTGATCTGCTGCGGCGTGACCGCGCGCAACGAGTGGAAACACAAACCCAGCGACTGCGCCGGTTGCTGCGCCAGGATCGGCTGCAAACGCGACTGAAGCGTGAGGTAGTTTTCGGTGCTGTTGATAAACCGGCGCTGACCGTCGTTCGGAGCCTGGCCACCGAAACCGGAATGGCTGTAGAGCACCGGCAGTAAGGTCAAACCGATACCGGCGGAGCTGGCGGCCTGGCTGATGCGCAACGCCAGTTCGGCCGGGTCTGCGTAAGGCTGGCCATTGGTGTCGTGGTGTACGTAATGAAATTCCGCGACCGAGGTGTAACCGGCCTTGAGCATTTCGATGTACAGCTGACGGGCGATGACGCCGAGTTGCTCCGGGCTGATTTTTCCGACGAGGCGATACATCAGATCGCGCCAGGTCCAGAAACTGTCATTCGGATTACCCGCCACTTCGGCCAATCCGGCCATGGCGCGCTGGAAGGCGTGGGAGTGCAGATTGGGCATCCCCGGCAGCAGCGGACCGCTTAGCCGTTCGGCGCCATCTGCATGGGAATCGGCCTGGATATGGGTCAAGACGCCGTCGGCGCTGACCTCAAGACGTACATTGTTGGCCCATCCACTAGGCAGCAGCGCGCGTTCGGCAAAGAAGGCGGACATGGTTCAGCACCCCATCGTGTGTTATTTGTATATACATATACAGACGTTTGCCTGCTCGGTAAACTCCGGCAAGCTAGCAACCTCTACCAAATGAACAAGGATTAACCGTGCCGACTCCGCCTGCAGTCTCTCCGTTGGCCGCACACATGGGCGACAGTCCGGCGCCCTTGTACGCCCGCGTCAAACAGATGATCACCCAGCAAATCGACAGTGGAAACTGGCCGCCGCACTACCGCGTTCCGTCGGAAAGCGAGCTGGTCAATCAACTGGGCTTCAGCCGCATGACCATCAACCGCGCCCTGCGCGAAATGACCGCCGACGGTCTGCTGGTGCGCATGCAAGGTGTCGGCACTTTCGTTGCCGAGCCGAAAAGCCAGTCCGCGCTGTTTGAAGTGCACAACATCGCCGACGAAATCGCCTCCCGCGGTCATCGCCATACGTGCAAGGTCATCACCCTTGAAGAAGAGGCCGCCGGCTCCGAGCGCGCGCTGGCCCTGGACATGCGCGAAGGGCAGCGGGTGTTCCACTCGCTGATCGTGCATTTCGAAAACGACATTCCAGTGCAAATCGAAGACCGTTTCGTCAATGCGCTGGTCGCCCCGGACTACCTCAAGCAGGACTTCACCCTGCAAACGCCTTACGCCTACTTGAACCAGGTCGCGCCGCTGACCGAAGGTGAGCACGTGGTCGAGGCGATTCTGGCCGAGGCCACCGAGTGCAAATTGCTGCAGATTGAAAAGGGCGAGCCGTGCCTGCTGATTCGTCGCCGCACCTGGTCCGGCCGCCAGCCCGTGACCGCCGCCCGTTTGATCCACCCCGGTTCCCGTCATCGTCTGGAAGGTCGGTTTCATAAATGAAAACACAGGTTCTACGCGCCAAAGATTACCCGCGCATGCCGTGGAAAAACGGCGGCGGCAGCACTGAAGAAATCACCCGCGATGCCGGCACCGGCCTCGATGGTTTCGGCTGGCGCCTGTCGATTGCCGACATAGGCGAGTCGGGCGGCTTCTCGACGTTCGCCGGCTACGAACGGGTGATCACCGTGCTGCAAGGCGAGGGCATGACCTTGCGCGTTGACGGCCAGGACACTCGGCCGTTGTTACCGCTGGACCCGTTTGCCTTCAGTGGCGAAAGTCAGGTCTCCTGCACCTTGCTCGGCGGGCCGATTCGCGACTTCAACCTGATTTACGCGCCGCAGCGGTATAGCGCGCGGTTGCAGTGGTTGGATGGTGAGCAGCGGTTTTTCAGTTCCGCGAATACTGTGTTGGTGTTCAGCGTCACCGAAACGTTGGAAGTGAAGCTCGGTAACAACGATGCACAACTGGGTCGCCATGATTGCCTGCAACTCGACGGCAATACCGGTCTGCTGGAAGTCTCCGCCAGCGGCCAATGCTGCGTGATCGAACTGATCGCACGCTGATCCAAACCCTCCACTGATCGTTCCCACGCTCCTGCGTGGGAATGCATCCCGTGACGCTCCGCGTCACCGTAGCAACGGCGGACGCGGAGCGTCACTGACGGCGTTACCACGCAGAGCGTGGGACCGATCATGCGATTCGAAACTGCGCACCACTTTGTTACCGAACGCCCCAGCGTGGCGCAAAACCACGCTTAAGTAACAGCCGCCACGCCCACGCAAAATCCCCGCGAAAAATTTCATCTTCCGCAAAACCCTTGATCTACAAGCCTTCCAGCCCTTCCAAAACTTTTCTTGAATGCCCATCCAACAAGTTGGCCGCTTGATTGCATATGCTTGTATGTACAAGTAAAGACGTATGCGTATGAGTCGACCGAGACTCCTCGCAGCGTCCACTGATTCGCTTGTGTCGCGTTGACGCGCACAGGCTGGCTTGCCCACCGCCCGGGTTGGTTTGAATTGATCGCTGAGGAGTCTTTTTCGTGACTGACAATAAACCTACGAAATACCGTGACGTCGAAATCCGCGCAGCCCGCGGTAACAAGCTGACCGCCAAGAGCTGGCTGACTGAAGCACCGCTGCGCATGTTGATGAACAACCTCGACCCGGAAGTCGCCGAGAACCCTAAAGAATTGGTGGTTTACGGTGGTATCGGTCGTGCGGCGCGTAACTGGGAATGCTACGACAAGATCGTCGAAAGCCTGACCAACCTGAACGACGACGAGACCCTGCTGGTGCAATCCGGCAAGCCGGTCGGCGTGTTCAAGACCCACACCAACGCACCGCGCGTGCTGATCGCCAACTCCAACCTGGTACCACACTGGGCGAGCTGGGAACACTTCAACGAACTCGACGCCAAAGGCCTGGCCATGTACGGCCAGATGACCGCCGGCAGCTGGATCTACATCGGCAGCCAGGGCATCGTCCAGGGCACTTACGAAACCTTCGTCGAAGCCGGTCGCCAGCATTACAACGATGACCTCAAAGGTCGTTGGGTCCTGACCGCAGGCCTCGGCGGCATGGGCGGCGCTCAACCGCTGGCCGCAACATTGGCCGGCGCGTGCTCGCTGAACATTGAATGCCAGCAGGTCAGCATCGATTTCCGCCTGAACAGCCGCTACGTCGACGAACAAGCCAAAGATCTCGACGACGCCCTGGCCCGCATCGAGAAATACACCAAAGAAGGCAAGGCAATCTCCATCGCCCTGCTGGGCAACGCGGCGGAAATCCTGCCGGAACTGGTCAAGCGCGGCGTGCGCCCGGACATGGTCACCGACCAGACCAGCGCCCACGACCCGCTCAACGGTTACCTGCCGGCCGGCTGGACCTGGGAAGAGTACCGCGCTCGCGCCAAGACCGAGCCAGCTGCCGTTGTGAAGGCCGCCAAGCAATCGATGGCTGTGCACGTCAAAGCGATGCTCGAATTCCAGAAAATGGGCATTCCGACCTTCGACTACGGCAACAACATCCGTCAGATGGCCCAGGAAGAAGGCGTCGAGAATGCATTCGACTTCCCAGGCTTCGTACCGGCTTACATCCGTCCGCTGTTTTGCCGTGGCATCGGTCCATTCCGTTGGGCTGCACTGTCGGGCAACGCCGAAGACATCTACAAAACCGACGCCAAGGTCAAAGAACTGATCCCGGACGACGCCCACCTGCACAACTGGCTGGACATGGCCCGTGAGCGCATCAGTTTCCAGGGTCTGCCGGCACGTATCTGCTGGGTTGGCCTGGGCCTGCGCGCCAAGCTCGGCCTGGCGTTCAACGAAATGGTGCGTAGCGGTGAATTGTCCGCGCCAATCGTGATCGGTCGCGACCACCTGGACTCCGGTTCGGTTGCCAGCCCGAATCGCGAAACCGAGTCGATGCAGGACGGTTCCGACGCCGTGTCCGACTGGCCACTGCTCAACGCTCTGCTGAACACCGCGAGCGGCGCGACCTGGGTTTCCCTGCACCACGGCGGCGGCGTCGGCATGGGCTTCTCCCAGCACTCGGGCATGGTGATTGTCTGCGACGGTACCGATGAAGCGGCCGAGCGTATTGCTCGCGTGCTGCACAACGACCCGGCGACTGGCGTTATGCGTCACGCCGATGCGGGTTACCAGATCGCGATCGATTGCGCCAAGGAACAAGGGCTGAACTTGCCGATGATTACCGGCAAATAAAACGGGCTGGCTTAACGCAATACCTGTAGGAGCGAGGCTTGCCCGCGAAGGCGTCATAACTGACACACCGCGATTCGCGGGCAAGCCTCGCTCCTACAGGGATCATCAACACTGACAACAATCCACAGAGGTTGAATCATGGCTGTTAACAGCGATCGTGCAGGCAACAAACCGTTGATCGAGAAACGTTCGATCGACTACATCCCGGAAGCGGAAAGACACGGTCGTCTGTTGAGCCAGTTCACCCTGTGGATGGGTGCCAACCTGCAAATCACCGCGATTGTGACCGGCGCTCTGGCCGTCGTACTGGGCGGTGATGTGTTCTGGTCGTTGATCGGTTTGCTGATCGGGCAACTGATCGGCGGTGGCGTGATGGCGCTGCATGCCGCGCAAGGGCCCAAGCTTGGCCTGCCGCAGATGATCTCCAGCCGCGTGCAGTTCGGCGTGTATGGCGCGGCTATCCCGATCGTCCTGGTGTGTCTGATGTACCTCGGTTTCACCGCAACGGGAACCGTGCTTTCCGGCCAGGCGCTGGGCCAGTTGTTTGGCGTCAGCGACACCGTCGGTATCCTCCTTTTCGCCAGTGTCATCGTGCTGGTCACGGTGCTCGGTTATCGGGTTATCCATTGGATAGGCCGTGTTGCCAGTGTCATTGGCGTGATTGCTTTTGTTTATCTGTTCAGCCGTCTGATCAGTCAGGTTGACGTTGGCGCACTTCTGCAAATCCGTCACTTCAGTTGGAGCAGCTTCCTGCTTGCGGTGTCGCTGGCGGCATCCTGGCAGATCGCCTTCGGCCCTTATGTGGCTGATTATTCACGCTACCTGCCGAGCAAAATTTCCTCGGTGAAAACCTTCTTCGCTGCAGGCGCAGGTTCGGTCATTGGCGCCCAGGTGGCGATGGTCCTTGGCGTATTCGCCGCCGCTTCGTCCAACGGCCAATTCGCCGGCCACGAAGTGGCTTACATCGTGGGTCTGGGCGGTGCCGGTGCCACCGCAGCGCTGCTGTACTTCAGTATCGCGTTCGGCAAGGTCACCATTTCCACGCTCAACTCCTACGGCAGCTTCATGTGCATTGCGACCATCATCAGCGGTTTCCGTGGTGAGCTGAAGGTCACGCGCTTGCAGCGTCTGGTCTTCGTACTGGTCATCGTCGGTGCTGCGACCCTCATGGCGTTGCTCGGTCAGCACTCGTTCCTCGGTGCGTTCAAGTCGTTCATCCTGTTCTTGCTGGCGTTCTTCACGCCATGGAGCGCGATCAACCTGGTGGACTACTACTGCATCACCCGCGAACGCTATGACGTGCCGGCGCTGGCCGATCCGAACGGTCGCTACGGTCGTTGGAACGCCCTCGGTATCAGCGTTTATGTCTTCGGTGTACTGGTGCAACTGCCGTTCATCGCCACCAAGTTCTATACCGGTCCGCTGGTAGACGCTCTGGGTGGTGTGGATATTTCCTGGATCATCGGCCTGGTGCTTCCCTCAGCCCTGTATTACGTGTGCGCGAAAAAATGGCATGGCTCGGTGCCCGATCACCTGATTCTGCCGGTTGAGCAGGACAGCGTTGTACAACAAAAAACAAGTGGGGCTGGTCGCGCTGCGGCGCAGGCCTGATTGGACGTGGACAGGGCTGGATGCCTCTTGACTGCCGTAAGCCAACTCATGATTAGGAGCGTCACTACAATGAAATCGAACAAGACCCTGCTGACCACATTGCTTTCCATGGGCCTGCTCGCCAGCGCCGGCGCCACCCAGGCTGCCGGTTGGTGCGAATCGGGCAAACCGGTGAAATTCGCCGGCCTGAACTGGGAAAGCGCCATGTTGCTGACCGACGTGCTGCAAGTCGTGTTGGAGAAAGGCTACGACTGCAAGACCGACAGCCTGCCGGGCAACTCCATCACCATGGAAAACGCCCTGAGCAGCAACGACATCCAGGTGTTTGCCGAAGAGTGGGTTGGCCGCAGCGAGGTCTGGAACAAGGCCGAGAAGGCCGGCAAAGTCGTCGGTGTCGGCGCTCCGGTGGTGGGCGCAGTGGAAGGCTGGTACGTGCCGCGCTACGTGATCGAAGGTGACGCCAAGCGCAAGCTGGAACCGAAAGCCCCGGACCTGAAAAACATCGCCGACCTGGCCAAGTACTCCGCGGTGTTCAAGGATCAGGAAGAGCCATCCAAGGGTCGTTTCTACAACTGCCCGGCCGGCTGGACCTGTGAGCTGGACAACAGCGAAATGCTGAAAAGCTACGGCCTGGAAAGCACCTACACCAACTTCCGCCCAGGCACCGGCCCGGCGCTGGATGCAGCGGTGTTGTCGAGCTACAAGCGTGGCGAGCCGATCCTGTTCTACTACTGGTCGCCAACCCCGCTGATGGGCCAGGTGGACCTGGTCAAACTCGAAGAGAAGCCAGGCGTCGACAAGCGCGTGACCATCAAGGTCGGCCTGTCCAAGACCTTCCACGAGCAAGCCCCGGAACTGGTGGCCGTGCTGGAAAAGGTCAACCTGCCAATCGACCTGCTGAACCAGAACCTCGGACGCATGACCAAAGAGCGGATCGAATCGCCAAAACTGGCCAAGATCTTCTTGAAGGAACATCCTGAAGTCTGGCACGCATGGGTGAGCGACGACGCAGCCAAGAAAATCGACGCGGCCTTGTAGGTTGAGCCTCTCCGACTGCTGGCGACGGCAGTCGGACGCTTGATCGCAACCCCTTGATTGAGAGTCTCTTATGTTTCCCGAAAGCTTTACCTTTTCCATCGCCGACTGGGTCAACAGTTGGGTCGATTCGCTGGTCACCAACTACGGCGACGTGTTCCGGCACATCTCCGACACCCTGTTGTGGGCCATCGTCAATCTTGAAGGCATGCTGCGTGCGGCGCCGTGGTGGCTGATGCTGCTCATCGTGGCGGGCGTGGCCTGGCATGCAACCCGTAAGGTCGTGACCACGGCGGTGATCGTCGGTCTGTTGTTCCTGGTGGGCGCAGTCGGTCTCTGGGACAAGCTGATGCAAACCCTGGCGCTGATGATGGTGGCGACGATCATTTCGGTGCTGATCGGCATTCCGCTGGGCATTCTCTCGGCGCGCAGCAATCGCCTGCGTTCGGTGCTGATGCCGTTGCTGGACATCATGCAGACCATGCCGAGTTTCGTGTACCTGATCCCGGTGTTGATGCTGTTCGGCCTGGGCAAGGTCCCGGCGATTTTCGCCACGGTGATCTACGCCGCGCCGCCGCTGATCCGCCTGACCGACCTCGGCATCCGCCAGGTAGACGGTGAAGTGATGGAAGCGATCAACGCCTTCGGTGCCAACCGCTGGCAGCAACTGTTCGGCGTGCAACTGCCGCTGGCCCTGCCGAGCATCATGGCCGGGATCAACCAGACCACCATGATGGCCCTGTCGATGGTGGTGATTGCCTCGATGATCGGTGCCCGTGGCCTGGGCGAAGACGTGTTGGTGGGGATTCAGACCCTCAACGTCGGACGTGGCCTTGAAGCCGGTCTGGCGATCGTGATTCTGGCAGTGGTCATCGACCGCATTACTCAGGCGTATGGTCGACCACGGCATGAGGTGAGCAAATGAACGACGCAACCGTGAGCAAAATCGAAGTCAAAAACGTCTTCAAGATTTTCGGCAACCGCTCCAAGGAAGCCCTGGGCATGATTGGCCAGGGCAAGACCAAGGATCAGGTGCTGGCCGAAACCGGCTGCGTGGTCGGCGTGAATGATTTGTCCCTGAGCATCGGCACTGGCGAGATCTTCGTGATCATGGGCCTGTCCGGCTCCGGCAAATCGACGTTGGTGCGCCATTTCAATCGCCTGATCGACCCCACCAGCGGCGCGATCCTGGTGGACGGCGTGGACATCCTGCAATACGACATGGAAGCCTTGCGCCAATTCCGTCGCCACAAGATCAGCATGGTGTTCCAGAGCTTCGGTCTGCTGCCGCACAAGACCGTGGTCGACAACGTCGCCTACGGCCTGAAAGTACGCGGCGAGAGCAAGCAAATGTGCTCCGAGCGTGCGCTGCACTGGATCAACACCGTGGGCCTCAAAGGCTACGAAAACAAATACCCGCACCAGCTCTCGGGCGGCATGCGCCAGCGTGTGGGCCTGGCCCGCGCCCTGGCGGCGGACACCGACATCATCCTGATGGACGAAGCGTTCAGTGCCCTTGACCCGCTGATCCGCGCCGAGATGCAGGACCAGTTGCTGGAACTGCAAAAGACCCTGCACAAGACCATCGTCTTCATCACCCACGACCTTGATGAGGCCGTGCGCATTGGTAATCGCATCGCGATTCTCAAGGATGGCCGACTGATTCAGGTGGGCACGCCGAGAGAGATCCTGCATTCGCCGGCAGATGAATATGTCGACCGGTTCGTACAGCGGCGGGCGGCGGTGGTTTAACAGTCGATCGTTCCCACGCTCTGCGTGGGAATGCATCCCGTGACGCTCCGCGTCACCCATGCGCAGGGCGTGAACCTTGCGCTGAACACGGGACGCGGAGCGTCCCAGGCGGCATTCCCACGCAGAGCGTGGGAACGATCAACTTCAAGAGGTCAATGATGTCCCAGGCTGAAAAAATCGTTATCGCCGATGCCCCGTTGCGTTGGCAGGATGTGGTCGCCGTCGCCCGTCACGGCGCGCAGCTTGAGCTGTCGGCCGAGACTTGGGCACGGATCGACAATGCCCAGGCCATCGTCCAGCGCATCGTCGCCAGCGGCGAGCGTGCGTATGGCGTCAACACCGGGCTCGGCGCCTTGTGCAACGTCTCGCTGAAAGACGAACAGCTCAGCCAACTGTCGCGCAACACCTTGCTCAGCCACGCCTGTGGCGTTGGCGCGCCATTGGCCGACGAACAGACCCGCGCGATTATTTGCGCCGCGATCCGCAACTACAGCCACGGCAAATCCGGCATTCACCGCCGGGTGGTCGAAGGCCTGCTGGCGCTGCTCAATCGCGGCATCACCCCGCAAGTGCCGTCCCAGGGTTCGGTGGGTTACCTCACCCACATGGCCCACATCAGCATCACGCTGCTGGGTGTCGGCAATGTCAGCTATCGCGGGCAGATCGTCTCGGCGCAGCAAGCCCTGGCCGAAGAAGGCCTGGAACCGGTTCAGCTCGGCGCCAAGGACGGTTTGTGCCTGGTCAACGGCACGCCGTGCATGTCCGGCCTCAGCTGCCTGGCCCTGGCCGACGCCACGCGTCTGGTGCAATGGGCCGACGTGATCGGTGCCATGAGTTTCGAAGCCCAGCGTGGCCAGATCGCCGCGTTCGACGCCGAGATCATCGCGCTCAAACCGCACCCGGGCATGCAGCACGTCGGCAGCAACCTGCGAGCGTTGCTCGATGGCAGTGAAGTGATTGCTTCGAGCTTTGGTATTCGCACCCAGGATGCCTTGAGCATTCGTTCGATTCCGCAGGTTCACGGCGCCGCTCGCGATCAGCTTGAGCACGCGAAAAAGCAGATTGAAACCGAACTCAACTCCGTCACCGATAACCCGATGCTGCTGGGCACACCGGACAACTTCCGGGTGATGTCCCAGGCCAACCCGCACGGTCAGTCCGTGGCGATGGCAGCGGATCTGCTGGCGATTGCCATGGCCGAAATCGGCTCCATCGCCGAGCGGCGCCTGGACCGCTTGATCAACCCGCACGTCAGTGGCTTGCCAGCGTTTTTGGTAGCCAATCCGGGGGTGAACTCCGGGATGATGATCGTCCAGTACGTCGCCGCTTCGCTGTGTGCGGAAAACCGCCAATTGGCGCAACCGGCCGTGCTCGACAACTACGTCACCTCGGGTTTGCAGGAAGATCACCTGAGCCTTGGCACCAATGCCGCGCTGAAGCTGCATCGCGCCCTGGAAAACGTCACGCAGATCCTCGCCATCGAGTACCTGCTGGCGGCCCAGGCGTTTGAATTCCTCAAGGAGCAACGCTTCGGTGCCGGCACCGATACCGCCTGGCGCCTGCTGCGCGAACGCGTTCCGGCCTACGACCAGGACCGTTGGTTGGCACCGGACATCGCCGCCGCAGCCAGCGTGTTGAAAGACCCGATTTTGCTGCAAATGGCTTTACCCAATCTGAACTGAAATCCACAACACCAGCGTGCCAAGGCGCGTCTCCCCACAAACGAGACGCGACGGACAACGGACATCTCCGGAGCGTCTGGTGAGTTAATAAGAAACTCTCAAAAGGAGAACGATGTGACTGCGCTTAATTTGATTCCCGGCCAACTGAGCCTTGCCCAACTGCGTGACGTGTATCAGCAACCGGTGAAACTCACCCTCGACAACAGCGCCTCGGCCCAGATCGAAGCCAGCGTTGCCTGCGTGGAACAGATCCTCGCGGAAAACCGCACCGCCTACGGCATCAACACCGGCTTCGGCCTGCTGGCCTCGACCCGCATCGCCAGCGAAGACCTGGAAAACCTGCAGCGCTCGCTGGTGCTGTCCCACGCCGCCGGTGTCGGCGAGCCGATCAGCGACGCGCTGGTGCGCCTGGTCATGGTGCTCAAGGTCAACAGCCTGAGCCGTGGCTTCTCCGGTATCCGCCGCGTGGTGATCGATGCGCTGATCGCACTGATCAACGCCGAGGTTTACCCGCACATTCCATTGAAAGGTTCGGTCGGTGCATCCGGCGACCTGGCACCGTTGGCGCACATGTCTCTCGTGCTGCTGGGCGAAGGCAAGGCGCGCTATAAGGGCGAGTGGATGGAAGCGACCGAAGCGCTGAAAGTTGCCGGTTTGACGCCGCTGACCCTCGCGGCCAAAGAAGGCCTGGCGCTGCTCAACGGCACCCAAGTGTCGACCGCTTATGCATTGCGCGGCCTGTTCGAGGGCGAAGACCTGTTCGCCGGCGCCCTGGCCATCGGTGGCATGACCGTTGAAGCGGTGTTGGGCTCGCGCTCGCCGTTCGACGCACGCATCCATGCAGCTCGCGGCCAGAAAGGCCAGATCGACGCCGCTGCCGCTTACCGCGATTTGCTGGGCGAACGCAGTGAAGTCTCCGACTCGCACCAGAACTGCGAAAAGGTCCAGGACCCTTACTCCCTGCGCTGCCAGCCGCAAGTCATGGGCGCCTGCCTGACTCAGTTCCGTCAAGCCGCCGAAGTGTTGGCCGTCGAAGCCAACGCCGTGTCCGACAACCCGTTGGTATTCGCTGCTGAAGGCGACGTGATTTCCGGCGGCAACTTCCACGCCGAGCCGGTGGCCATGGCCGCTGACAACATGGCGCTGGCCATCGCCGAAATCGGTTCCCTGAGCGAGCGTCGCATCTCGCTGATGATGGACAAGCACATGTCGCAACTGCCGCCGTTCCTGGTGGCCAATGGCGGCGTGAACTCCGGCTTCATGATCGCCCAGGTGACTGCGGCGGCCCTGGCCTCCGAGAACAAGGCGTTGTCCCATCCGCATTCGGTGGACAGCCTGCCGACGTCGGCGAACCAGGAAGATCACGTGTCGATGGCGCCGGCCGCCGGCAAGCGTCTGTGGGAAATGGCCGAAAACACTCGCGGTGTTCTGGCCGTGGAATGGTTGGCGGCGTGCCAGGGCCTGGATCTGCGTGACGGCCTGAAGACCTCGACCAAGCTGGAAAAGGCCCGGGCCATCCTGCGTGCCGAAGTGCCGTTCTATGAGAAGGACCGTTTCTTTGCGCCGGACATCAATGCGGCGAGCGAGTTGTTGGCGACCCGTTGCCTGAACGAGCTGGTGGCGGTGAAGTTGTTGCCGAGCCTGTAAGTCTGATGGTGATCGTTCCCACGCTCTGCGTGGGAATGCCTCTGGGGACGCTCCGCGTCCAGTGACGCGGAGCGTCACGGGCTGCATTCCCACGCAGAGCGTGGGAACGATCTTTTCCGCCAAATAAGAATAATTAAGGACGAGCAATGCAACCGCAAACAAAAAGATTAAAACGCGGGCTCTCTGCCCGACATATTCGCTTCATGGCGCTGGGGTCGGCTATCGGCACCGGGCTGTTCTACGGTTCTGCCTCGGCCATTCAAATGGCCGGGCCGGCGGTACTGCTCGCCTACCTGATCGGTGGCGCGGCGGTGTTCATGGTCATGCGCGCCCTCGGTGAGATGGCGGTGCACAACCCGGTGGCCGGCTCTTTCGGTCACTACGCCAGCACCTACCTGGGGCCGATGGCAGGCTTCATCCTCGGTTGGACCTACGCGTTCGAAATGGTCATCGTCGGCATGGCTGACGTCACCGCGTTCGGTATCTACATGGGCTTCTGGTTTCCGGAAGTCGCGCGCTGGATCTGGGTCCTGGGCATCGTTTCGGTGGTCGGCGGCCTGAACCTGTGCAACGTCAAAGTCTTTGGCGAAATGGAGTTCTGGTTGTCGCTGCTCAAGGTCGCGGCCATCGTCGCGATGATCCTCGGTGGCTTCGGCATCATGCTGTTCGGCATCAGCACCGCGCCCGGCGCCCAGGCGACCGATATCAGTAACCTGTGGAGCCATGGCGGCTTCATGCCCAACGGCGTGGGCGGTCTGATCGCTTCGTTTGCCGTAGTGATGTTCGCGTTTGGCGGCATCGAAATCATCGGCGTTACCGCTGGTGAAGCCAAGGATCCGCAGCACGTGCTGCCCCGGGCGATCAACGCCGTGCCGTTGCGCATTTTGCTGTTCTACGTGCTGACGATGTTTGTGCTGATGTCGATCTTCCCGTGGCAGCAGATTGGCAGCCAGGGCAGTCCGTTCGTGCAGATTTTCGACAACCTGGGGATCAGCTCGGCAGCGACCATCCTCAATATCGTGGTGATCTCTGCAGCGGTGTCGGCCATCAACAGTGACATCTTCGGCGCGGGCCGGATGATGTACGGCCTGGCCCAGCAAGGTCACGCACCCAAAGGCTTCGCTCGCCTGTCGGGCAATGGCGTGCCATGGATGACCGTTGTAGTGATGAGCGCTGCGCTGCTGTTGGGCGTGTTGCTGAACTACCTGATCCCGGAGAACGTGTTCCTGCTGATCGCGTCCATCGCGACCTTCGCCACGGTGTGGGTCTGGCTGATGATCCTGTTCACCCAGGTGGCGATGCGCCGTTCCATGAGCGCCGAACAGGTCGCTGAACTGAAATTCCCGGTGCCGTTCTGGCCTTATGCGCCGATGGCGGCGATTGCGTTCATGCTGTTTATTTTCGGCGTGCTCGGCTACTTCCCGGATACCCAAGCCGCGCTGATCGTTGGCGTGGTCTGGATTGTGTTGCTGGTGCTGGCCTACCTGACCTGGGTGAAACCGGCGGCAGGTAAAGCGGCATTGGTGACGCGGGACTCTACTTTTTCTCATCGATAACCTAACGGAGGCCAGGATGAAAACGCTCTGGCAACACTGCCACGTCGCAACCATGGCGCAAGGCGCCTACTCGATCATCGAGGATGCGGCCATCGTGACGTCCGGTGCGCACATCGAGTGGATCGGCCCACGTGCTGAATTGCCGTCGGGCGATTACCCGGCGGTCAACGACCTGAAAGGGGCCTGGGTCACTCCGGGCCTGATCGACTGCCACACTCACACGGTGTTCGGCGGTAACCGCAGCGGTGAATTCGAACAGCGCCTGCAAGGCGTCAGCTACTCGGAAATCGCTGCGGCCGGTGGCGGCATTGCCAGCACCGTGCGCGCCACCCGCGCGGCCAGCGAAGACGAACTGTTCGCCAGCGCCGCCAAGCGTCTGAAGAGCCTGCTGCGCGATGGCGTGACCACGGTCGAGATGAAGTCCGGCTACGGCCTCGACCTGGCCAGCGAACGCAAGATCCTGCGGGTCATCCGTCGCCTCGGCGCCGAGTTGCCGGTCAGCGTGCGCAGCACCTGCCTGGCCGCTCACGCGTTGCCGCCGGAATATGCCGATCGTGCCGACGCTTACATTGATCACATCTGCGCCGAAATGCTCCCGGCACTCGCCGCTGAAGGATTGGTGGATGCGGTGGATGCGTTCTGCGAATACCTGGCGTTCTCGCCGGCGCAGGTCGAGCGGGTGTTTATCACCGCACAGGAACTCGGTCTGCCGGTGAAGCTGCACGCTGAACAGTTGTCGTCCTTGCATGGGTCGAGCCTGGCCGCGCGTTACCACGCGTTGTCCGCCGATCACCTGGAATTCATGGACGAAGACGACGCCATCGCCATGGCCAAGTCCGGCACCGTCGCGGTGCTGCTGCCCGGCGCTTTCTACTTCCTGCGCGAAACCCAATTGCCGCCGATGGACGCCCTGCGCAAGCACGGGGTGAAAATCGCCATCGCCAGCGACCTCAACCCCGGCACCTCGCCGGCGCTGTCGCTGCGCCTGATGCTGAACATGGCCTGCACCTGTTTCCGCATGACCCCGGAAGAAGCCCTGGCTGGCGCAACCATTCATGCCGCCACCGCGCTGGGCATGGCCGACACCCACGGTTCGCTGGAAGTGGGCAAGGTCGCCGACTTTGTGGCCTGGCAAATTGATCGTCCCGCCGACCTGTCGTACTGGCTGGGCGGCGACCTGGAAAAACGCGTCGTGCGTCACGGCGTCGAGACAAGCCTTTAGGAGAGCAGTTGTGGATAAGGTTCTGAACTTCAAACAAGGCCGCGTGCCGCTGCTGATCAGCATGCCCCACGCCGGTTTGCGCCTGACGCCTGTGGTCGAAGCCGGGTTGATCCCCGACGCGAAAAGCCTGCCGGACACCGACTGGCACATCCCGCAGCTTTACGATTTCGCCACCGAACTGGGCGCCAGCACCCTGGCCGGCGAGTACTCACGGTTTGTCATCGACCTGAACCGACCGTCCGACGACAAACCGATGTACGTCGGCGCCACCACCGGCCTGTACCCGTCGATACTGTTCGATGGCATTCCATTGTTCCGCGAGGGCATGGAGCCGACGGCGGTCGAGCGCGCGACGTATCTGGAACAGATCTGGACGCCGTATCACAGCACCTTGCAGAACGAGTTGGCGCGACTCAAAGCCGAGTTCGGCTACGCGCTGCTGTTCGATGCGCACTCGATCCGCTCGATCATCCCGCACCTGTTCGACGGCAAACTGCCGGACTTCAACCTCGGGACCTTCAACGGTGCCAGTTGCGATCCACAGTTGGCCACGCAAATGGAAGCGATCTGCGCCAAACACACCGAGTACAGCCATGTGCTGAACGGACGCTTCAAGGGCGGCCATATCACCCGCCATTACGGCAAGCCGGCCGAGAATATCCACGCGGTGCAACTGGAACTGGGGCAGTGCACGTATATGGAAGAGTTTGAGCCGTTCCGCTATCGGCCTGACCTGGCGGCACCAACGCAGGTGGTGCTCAAGGAATTGCTGCAAGGGTTGTTGGCTTGGGGCCAGAAGCACTACGCGTAACGGATCGCCGACCATTCCCACGCAGAGCGCGCCGATCGTTCCCACGCCGCAGAGCGTGGGAACGATCGGCACTTCGCTATCAAGTCGCCACCGTGCAAATCTCGGTCGCCACAGGTCGCTTTTACCGCTCGTCTGCTGCGTAATGTTCTGGGCACGGTGCACAAAGACGCCGAATCCCACAATAATCGCTGCCGCACGAGTTCCCTCCGATGAAAAGACTGTTCACCCGCTGTCTCTCAATCCTCTGCGGCACCGCTCTGTTGAGCACCAGCGTCCTGGCCAGTGACGATGCGTCCTGCAAAGCCGTGCGCATGGGGGTGGTCAACTGGACCGACGTGATCGCCACCAGCGGCATGGCCGATGTCTTGCTCAATGGCCTCGGCTACGAAAGCAAGCAAACCAGCGCCGTGCAGCAAATCATCTTCGCCGGCATCCGCGACAAGCGCCTCGATATCTTCCTCGGTTACTGGAAACCGGCGATGGACAAGAACATCGCACCGTTCGTGGCGGCCAACCAGGTCAAGGTCATGGACAAACCGAGCCTGGCCGACGCCCAGGCGACCCTCGCCGTACCTGAGTACGTGGCGGCGGCCGGGCTGAAAACCTTCGCCGACATCGCCAAATTCAAAGAACAGCTCGGCGGCAAGATCTACGGCATCGAGCCGGGCAGCGGCGCTAACACCACGATCAAGACCATGATCGAGACCAACCATTTTGGCCTGAAGGATTTCAAACTGATCGAGTCCGGCGAGGCCGGCATGCTCGCCGCTGTGCAGCGGGCGGTGAACCGCAAGGAGTTCGTGGTGTTCGTCGGCTGGACCCCGCACCCGATGAACATCAACATGAAAATCGCCTACCTGACCGGCAGTGAAGACGTCTACGGCCCGAACGAAGGCGCGGCGACGGTCTCCACCGTCACCGCGCCGGACTACGCCGAACGCTGCCCGAACGTGAATCGCCTGCTGCAAAACCTGACCTTCACTGCGGCCCAGGAAAGCCAGTTGATGGTGCCGATCATGGAGCGCAAGACGCCGCAGGAGGTTGCCAAGGCTTGGCTGCGCGAGCATCCGGAAGACCTTCAGCGTTGGCTGGCGGGAGTCAGCAGTTTTGATGGCAAGGAAGGGGTGGCGGCTGTGCAGGCCAGCCTGAAAAACTGATTCTGAACAGGCTGACACGAAGCCCATGGCTCCTTACCTCCTTTCCGCCCAGATGTCGGTCTTCGTCGAGAAAACCCTCGGCTTCAACAGCACCGACAGCAGCCTCACCGGGTTGCGCCAGACCTACAGCGAGATGTGCCGGGCGTTTACCCCAACCCGTCCTGCCGGGCTTGAAGTCACCGACTTCACGTTGGCAGGCGTGGCGGTGCGTTCCTATCGACCGCCAGTGACACCACCGGCCAGCGGCTGGCCATGCATTTTGTATTTGCATGGCGGCGGCTGGGTGGTGGGGGACCTGGATTCCCATGATTTCATCTGCGCCGAACTGGCGGCGGCGCTGGGGGCGATGGTGGTTGCGGTGGATTATCGGTTGGCGCCCGAGCACCCGTTCCCGGCCGGGTTCGACGATTGCCTGAAGGTCTGGCGGGCGTTACGGTCAGGGCCGTTCTGGTTCGACCCGGAGCGAATGGTCGTCGCCGGAGACAGCGCCGGCGGCAATCTCGCCGCCGCGTTATGCCTGGCATTACGCGATACGGGTGAACCGCTTCCCACCGCCCAGGTGCTGATTTATCCGGGGCTGGGCGGCGATCACCATTTGCCGTCTCGCAGCGAGTGCGCCGACGCGCCGCTGCTCAGCAGCAGCGACGTAGATTGCTATCACGCCCTGTACTTGCGTGGCAGTGCACAACCGAGCGCCTATGCCATGCCCTTGCTCGCCGACGATTTCAGCGGTTTGCCGCCGGCGTGGATCGCCGTGGCGCAATTCGACCCGCTGCGCGACGACGGTGTGCACTATGCCAAGCGGCTCAACGCCGCGGGCGTCAACGCGACGCTTTACTACGGCGAAGGGCTGGTGCACGGCTGTCTGCGGGGGCGCGGACAGGTCGCCGAGGTCGACCGACTGTATGAAACGCTGGTCGGGTTTCTGGCTGACAGGCTCTGACGTTGCAAGGGCATGCTCATTGACGTAATTCGGGTTTATGATGCCGGACGGCAGAATAATAGAAGTCCCCCCAGGGATGACCTCGACCCCTTACGGAGCGCGCAATGCAGACTTTGTTCCCGCAGATCAAACCCTACGCCCGGCACGATCTGGCCGTCGATAAACCCCACACGCTGTACGTCGACGAAAGCGGTTCACCGGAAGGTTTGCCGGTGGTGTTCATCCATGGCGGCCCCGGCGCCGGGTGTGATGCCCAAAGCCGTCGGTATTTCGATCCGAACCTGTATCGCATTGTCACCTTCGACCAGCGCGGCTGCGGTCGCTCCACGCCCCACGCCAACCTTGAAAACAACACCACCTGGGATCTGGTTGCCGACCTGGAACGGATCCGCAAACACCTGAATATCGAAAAATGGGTGTTGTTCGGCGGTTCCTGGGGCTCGACCCTGGCGCTGGCCTACGCGCAAACCCACCCGGAGCGTGTGCACGGCCTGATCCTGCGCGGGATTTTTCTCTGCCGTCCGCAGGAAATCGAGTGGTTCTACCAGGCCGGCGCCAGTCGCCTGTTTCCCGACTACTGGCAGGATTACATCGCGCCGATCCCTTTGGACGAGCGCGGCGACCTGCTCACCGCTTTCCACAAGCGCCTGACCGGCAACGATCAGATCGCCCAGATGCACGCGGCCAAGGCCTGGTCCACCTGGGAAGGTCGGACCGCGACCCTGCGGCCGAACCCGCTGGTGGTCGATCGTTTCTCCGAGCCGCAACGCGCACTGTCGATTGCCCGCATCGAATGCCATTACTTCACCAACAACGCCTTCCTTGAGCCGAACCAGTTGATCCGCGACATGGGCAAGATCGCCCATTTGCCCGGTGTGATCGTCCATGGCCGTTACGACGTGATCTGTCCGTTGGACAACGCCTGGGAATTGCATCAAGCCTGGCCGAACAGCGAACTGCAGGTGATCCGCGACGCCGGCCACGCCGCGTCCGAACCGGGCATCACCGATGCCCTGGTACGTGCCGCTGGTCAGATGGCCCGGCGCTTGCTTGATCTGCCGCCTGAAGAAGCATGAAGGGTCTGTTGCAGCGCGTGCGAGGCGCGCGCGTCGAGGTAGCGGGGGAGGTGGTGGGTGCAGTCGACCAGGGATTGCTGGTGCTGGTGGCCGTTGAGCCCGAGGACACTCGGGCCAGTGCCGACAAACTTCTGCATAAGATGCTTAACTATCGTGTATTCAGTGACGCCGAGGGCAAGATGAATCTGTCCCTGGCGGATGTCGGCGGAGGGTTGCTGCTGGTCTCGCAGTTCACCCTGGCGGCCGACACCAAGAGTGGGCTGCGCCCGAGTTTTTCGACCGCGGCGCCTCCGGCCCTGGGTGAAGAACTTTTCGACTATCTATTAGGCAAAGCGAAAGAGGTGCATGGCACTGTGGCATCAGGTAGATTCGGCGCGGATATGCAGGTGCATCTGGTCAATGATGGCCCGGTCACCTTCCTGTTACAGACCTGAAACGCCTTGAAACCTGTTTTTAAGGGCGTTTCCACTGAAAACAGGGGTTTTCCCCGATAAATACTTTGTTACCCCCTGATGCTTTGTAACGCGGCCTACTAGATAATCGCGCGCTACGGGGATCAGCATTCGTTGGCCCATTTTGACTTAGGTAGAGACTTGCCCGGACCTGTTGGGGAATCATTTAGCCCCATAGGAGTCGGAACAATGCTCGCCAACCTGGCATATAGATAGCTGGCCGTTGGTTTTTTGATCTGTTTTCGGCGAGGGTTGCTCGTGATTGTTAGTCCCTGTAATGCACCAAAATTGTCTGCCCAACGGTTCCGAAGCGCTCTGGTAGCGGGCTCTGCACTGCTGTGCCTGCTCAGCGCCGGCCAGCTTTGGGCATTCAACCTGGATGATGTGTCGGTCAAGGCGAAAGAGCTGGCCGGGCAGAAATACGAAGCCCCGCGCAGTAACCTGCCGAACGAATTCCGCGAGATGAAATTCGCGGACTATCAGAAAATTCGTTTCCGCACTGAAAAAGCCGAGTGGGCCGATCAGAAAACCCCGTTCAAGCTGTCGTTCTATCACCAGGGCATGCACTTCGATACCCCGGTGAAAATCAACGAAATCACGGCCAATACCGTCGAAGAGATCAAATACGACCCAAGTCGTTTCGATTTCGGCGACGTATCGTTCGATCCTAAAGCCACCGAACAACTGGGTTATGCCGGTTTCCGTGTGCTGTACCCGATCAACAAGGCCGACAAGCAAGACGAAATCATGACCATGCTCGGCGCGAGTTACTTCCGCGTGGTCGGCAAGGGTCACACTTATGGCTTGTCCGCACGCGGCATGGCCATCGATACCGCATTGCCGTCCGGCGAAGAATTCCCGCGTTTCACCGAGTTCTGGATTCAACAGCCGAAGCCGGGTGACAAGCACCTGGTGATCTTCGCCCTGCTGGATTCGCCACGTGCCACCGGTGCCTATCGCCTGACCCTGCGTCCAGGCAGCGACACCGTGGTCGACGTCAAGGCGAAGATGTTCCTGCGTGACAAAGTCACCAAGCTTGGCGTTGCGCCGCTGACCAGCATGTTCCTGTTCGGCGCCAACCAGCCGTCGAAAGTGCTGAACTATCGTCGCGAACTGCACGACTCCAGCGGTCTGTCGATCCATGCCGGCAACGGCGAGTGGATCTGGCGCCCACTGAACAATCCAAAACACCTGGCGGTCAGCAACTTCGCCATCGAAAACCCGCGTGGCTTCGGCTTGCTGCAGCGTGGTCGCGACTTCAGCCACTATGAAGACCTCGACGACCGCTACGACAAGCGCCCAAGTGCCTGGATCGAGCCAAAAGGCGATTGGGGCAAGGGTTCTGTAGACCTGGTGGAAATTCCGACCGCCGACGAAACCAACGACAACATTGTGGCCTTCTGGAGCCCGGACAAACTGCCTGAGCCAGGCCAGCCACTCGATGTCGCCTATCGCATGCACTGGACCATCGACGAAGCCTCGATTCACGCACCGGACAGCGCCTGGGTCAAACAGACCCTGCGTTCCACCGGCGACGTTAAACAGTCGAACCTGATCCGTCAGCCGGATGGCAGCGTTGCCTACCTGGTGGACTTCGAAGGCCCGTCGCTGGCCGCTTTGCCGGAAAACGCCGACGTGCGCAGCCAGGTCAGCATTGGCGACAATGCCGAACTGGTCGAGAACACCGTGCGCTACAACCCTGAAACCAAGGGCTGGCGCCTGATGCTGCGCATGAAAATCAAGGATCCGAGCAAGGCCACCGAGATGCGTGCGGCGCTGGTCCAGAAGATCCAGCCTGAGGATCTGGCCAAGTCGTTGGTACCTTCCTCCAGTTCTTCTGTTGCCAAGGCCGACAAAGTCGCCGCCAAGCAGCAAGAGAAAGTGGACAAGGAAGCCAAGGAAGCCAAGCAGGCAGACGCCAAGCAGGCCGATGCCAAGCCGGTCGCCGATGCCAAGAACAAGGACAACAAAGACGCCAAGCAGCCAGTCGCTGCGGACGCGGCCCCAGCCACACCGGAATCGAACGAGACTGAAGAAGTCCTGACCGAGACCTGGAGCTACCAGTTGCCTGCCGATGAGTAATTCTCAACTTAAGCCAGAGACTCTCTCCGAGTATCTGGCGCATTTACCGATGACCGACGAGCAGCGCGCGGAACTCGCGGGCTGCCAGTCGTTCAGTGAACTGCACCAGCGTCTTTCGTCCTCGACGTTCGACGCACCGACCGAGGCCGCGCAGGCCTCGGTGGGCAAACGCTTGCTCCTGAACAGTGCTGAAGAGCTGGAAGAAGCGGAGATGCTGGCGGTTGACGCCAGTGGTCGTGTCGTACTCAAGGCGACTCCGCCGATCCGTCGGACCAAAGTCGTGCCGGAGCCATGGCGCACCAACATTCTGGTGCGCGGCTGGCGCCGGATGACCGGTCGCACCAATCCGCCGGCCCCGCCGAAAGATGAACGCGTGTTGCCGGCGGCTCGCTGGCGCACCGTCGGTTCAATCCGTCGCTACATTCTGCTGGTGCTGATGCTCGGCCAGACCATCGTGGCCGGCTGGTACATGAAAGGCATCATGCCGTACCAGGGTTGGTCGTTCGTCGACATGGACGAAATCATCAACCAGTCCCTGACGCAAACCGCGATGCAGGTCCTGCCTTACGCCTTGCAAACCAGCATCCTGATTCTGTTCGGGATTCTGTTCTGCTGGGTCTCGGCCGGTTTCTGGACCGCGCTGATGGGCTTCCTCGAGTTGCTCACCGGTCATGACAAATACCGCATTTCCGGCAAAAGCGCCGGCAATGAGCCGATCGCCAAGGACGCACGCACCGCACTGGTGATGCCGATCTGCAACGAAGACGTGCCGCGTGTATTCGCCGGTCTGCGGGCGACTTTCGAGTCGGTTGCGGCCACGGGTGACCTGGATCGCTTCGATTTCTTCGTCCTCAGCGACAGTAACGAAACCGATATCTGCGTCGCCGAGCAGCAGGCCTGGCTGGACGTCTGCCGCGAAGCCAAAGGCTTCGGCAAGATCTTCTATCGCCGCCGTCGCCGTCGCGTCAAACGCAAAAGCGGCAACCTCGACGACTTCTGCCGTCGTTGGGGCGGTGACTACAAGTACATGGTCGTGCTCGACGCGGACTCCGTGATGAGCGGCGAATGCCTGACCAGTCTGGTGCGCTTGATGGAAGCCACGCCGGACGCCGGGATCATCCAGACCGCGCCACGGGCGTCGGGCATGGACACCCTGTATGCGCGGATGCAGCAATTTGCGACCCGCGTGTACGGTCCGCTGTTCACCGCCGGCCTGCACTTCTGGCAGTTGGGCGAATCCCACTACTGGGGGCACAACGCGATCATTCGCATGAAGCCGTTCATCGAGCACTGCGCCCTGGCGCCGTTGCCGGGTAAAGGCGCGTTTGCCGGTGCGATTCTGTCCCACGACTTCGTCGAAGCCGCGCTGATGCGCCGTGCCGGCTGGGGCGTGTGGATTGCCTACGACTTGCCGGGCAGCTACGAAGAACTGCCGCCGAACCTGCTGGACGAACTCAAGCGTGACCGTCGCTGGTGCCACGGTAACCTGATGAACTTCCGCCTGTTCCTGGTCAAGGGCATGCACCCGGTGCACCGCGCGGTGTTCCTGACCGGTGTGATGTCTTACCTGTCGGCGCCGTTGTGGTTCTTCTTCCTGGTGTTGTCCACTGCGCTGTTGGCGGTGAACACCCTGATGGAACCGCAGTACTTCATGGCGCCGCGCCAGTTGTATCCGTTGTGGCCACAATGGCACCCGGACAAGGCTGTCGCGCTGTTCTCGACCACTGTCGTGCTGCTGTTCCTGCCGAAGTTGCTGAGCATCATCCTGATCTGGGCCAAGGGCGCGAAAGAGTTCGGCGGCAAGTTCAAGGTGACCGCCTCGATGCTGCTGGAGATGCTGTTCTCCATGTTGCTGGCGCCGGTGCGGATGATTTTCCACACCCGTTTCGTACTCGCCGCGTTCCTCGGCTGGGCCGCGACCTGGAATTCGCCACAACGTGACGACGACTCCACGCCATGGAGCGAAGCGGTCAAGCGCCACGGTCCGCAAACCTTGCTGGGCTTCTTCTGGGCCCTGCTGGTGATCTGGCTGAACCCGAGCTTCCTCTGGTGGCTGGTACCGATCGTCGGTTCGCTGATGCTGTCGATCCCGGTGTCGGTGATCTCCAGCCGTGTCGGCCTGGGTCTCAAGTCCCGTGACGAGAGCCTGTTCCTGATCCCTGAGGAATACAATCCGCCACAGGCCTTGGTGGCGACCGATCAGTACACCCATGAAAACCGTTATCACGCGCTGAATGACGGCTTCATCCGGGCGGTGGTCGATCCCCAGCAGAATGCGTTGGCATGCGCGCTGGCGACCTCCCGTCACGGTCAGGCCGAACCGATCGAATGGTTGCGTATCGAGCGGGT
Organism: Pseudomonas sp. ADAK2; assembly: GCF_012935755.1. GTDB lineage: Bacteria > Pseudomonadota > Gammaproteobacteria > Pseudomonadales > Pseudomonadaceae > Aquipseudomonas. Next base: position 4,014,448 of record NZ_CP052862.1, on the reverse strand, counting down.
TCGTCATGCGTTGAAGGCCGGTCCTGCCGGGCTGACCAACCATGAGCGCCTGCAACTGTTGAGTGACCCGGTGGCATTGGGTCGTCTGCATGACGCGGTCTGGAGCGAAGGTCACGCCGAGTGGCTGGACGCCTGGCGCAAATCGGTGAAAGCCGATCCCCATGCGCCGCTGTTGCCGCTCAAGCCATTGAGTGCACAGCCTCAGTTGGCGTAATGAAAAACCCCGCGAAAGCGGGGTTTTTTTTGCCGATCATTCCCACGCTCTGCGTGGGAATGCCTCAACGGACGCTCCGCGTTCGGCTTTTGGGGCGCGGAGCGTCCCGGGCTGCATTCCCACGCAGAGCGTGGGAACGATCAAATTCCTGCGCTAACCCTTGTGCAAACGAAAGAGTGCGATAGGATCCGTCCCCGAATTGGTGCGCCCGGACAGCTTTCTGTTCGTATCTGCCGGTTTTCTAACGAAAACCGCCGATTGCGCGTCTCACAACGCAATGGTTTTGGGGACTTGATGATGAAGAAGTATCTCTCGATGCTGCTGGTCGGCGTCACGGCATTGGTTGCAGTCAACGCGGCGCAGGCCGGTGCCATCGATGACGCGGTCAAGCGCGGCACGCTGAAAGTGGGCATGGACCCGACCTACATGCCGTTCGAAATGACCAACAAGCGCGGCGAGATCATCGGCTTCGAAGTCGACATCCTCAAGGCCATGACCAAGGCCATGGGCGTCAAGCTGGAGCTGGTGTCCACCGGCTACGACGGCATCATCCCGGCCCTGATGACCGACAAGTTCGACATGATCGGCAGCGGCATGACCCTGACCCAGGAACGCAACCTGCGCCTGAACTTCAGCGAACCGTTCATCGTCGTCGGCCAGACCCTGCTGATCCGCAAGGACCTGGAAGGCACCATCAAGTCCTACAAAGACCTGAACACCGACGACTACCGCATCACCTCCAAGCTCGGCACCACCGGCGAAATGGTGGCCAAGAAGCTGATCTCCAAAGCCAAGTACCACGGCTACGACAACGAGCAGGAAGCCGTGCTCGACGTGGTCAACGGCAAGGCCGACGCGTTCATCTACGACGCGCCGTACAACGTCGTCGCGGTGAATAAGGTCGGCGCCGGCAAACTGGTGTTCCTCGACAAGCCGTTCACCTACGAGCCGCTGGCCTTCGGCCTGAAGAAGGGCGACTACGACAGCCTCAACTTCATCAACAACTTCCTGCACCAGATCCACGAAGACGGCACCTACGACCGCATTCATGACAAGTGGTTTAAAGACACCGCCTGGCAGAAGGACATGGAATAGCCCCACCGCTGATCGTTCCCACGCTCTGCGTGGGAATGCCGCCCGGGACGCTCCGCGTCCCTTCGCTGGTGACGCAAGGCGTCACAGGATGCATTCCCACGCAGAGCGTGGGAACGAGCGAATCTAAGAGTCCCACAAATGAAACATAAAAAATCCCAACTGCCCTGGCACGTGTTAACCGTGCTGGTGCTGATCGGCCTGGCCGGCGCGTTGTATTACGCCACCTCGCTGATGTCCTACGAATGGCGCTGGAACCGCGTGCCGCAATACTTTGCCTACCACGCCGAAGAGTCCCAGCGCGCCGCGGATATTTCCACGGTCAGCGAACTGGTGCGCCAGGGCGACAAGGCCGAAGTCACCCTGCGCAATGACGCCGGTACAGAACAACACCTGACCGTCGACGACAACAGCCTGCAAGTTGCCCAAGGCGATGATGTGGCGGAAGGCGACGTGATCGGCGTGACCCGACATTGGGCCGCCGGACCGTTGCTGTGGGGCCTGTGGACCACGTTGTGGCTGTCCGTGGTGTCGGGCGTGCTCGGGCTGTTGATCGGCCTCGCTACCGGCCTCTGCCGTCTCTCCAACAACCCGACCCTGCGCGATCTCTCGACCATTTACGTCGAACTGGTGCGCGGTACGCCGCTGCTGGTGCAGATCTTCATTTTCTACTTCTTCATCGGCACCGTGATGAACCTGTCCCGGGAATTCGCCGGGATCGCCGCGCTGTCACTGTTCACTGGCGCCTATGTGGCGGAGATCATCCGCTCCGGCGTGCAATCGATCGCCCGTGGCCAGAACGAAGCGGCGCGCTCGCTGGGCTTGAGCGCCGGCCAGTCGATGCGCCACGTGGTGCTGCCGCAAGCGTTGAAACGCGTGCTGCCGCCGCTGGCCGGGCAGTTCATCAGCCTGGTCAAAGACACCTCGCTGGTGTCGGTGATCGCGATTACCGAGCTGCTGAAAAGCGGTCGCGAAGTCATCACCACCTCGTTCTCGCCGTTCGAAATCCTGTTCTGCGTGGCCGGGCTGTACCTGTTGATCAACCTGCCGCTGTCGAAGATCGCCAGCCGGCTTGAGCGGAGGCTCGCGCAAAGTGATTGAAGTCCGCGAACTGGTAAAAGTCTTCGACACCCGCGGCCAAGTGGTGCGCGCGGTGGATAACGTCTCCACGAAAGTGGCCAAGGGCGAAGTGCTGGTGGTGATCGGTCCGTCTGGCTCCGGCAAGTCGACCTTCCTGCGCTGCCTCAATGGCCTCGAAGAATTCGACTCGGGTTCGGTGAGCATCGACGGCTTGCAACTGGCCGATCCGAAAACCGACGTGAATGCCTATCGCCGGGAAGTCGGCATGGTGTTCCAGCATTTCAACCTGTTCCCGCACATGACCGTGCTGGAAAACCTCTGCCTGGCGCAGAAGGTCGTGCGCAAACGCGGCAAGAAAGAGCGCGAGGCCAAGGCAATGGAATTGCTGCAAAAGGTCGGTATCGCGCAGAAGGCCAACGAGTTTCCGTCACGCCTGTCTGGCGGCCAGCAACAACGCGTGGCAATTGCCCGAGCGTTGGCCATGGAGCCGAAGGTCATGCTGTTTGATGAGCCGACGTCGGCACTCGACCCGGAAATGGTCGGTGAAGTGCTGGACGTGATGAAAACCCTGGCCGTGGAAGGCATGACCATGGTCTGCGTCACCCACGAAATGGGTTTCGCCCGGGAAGTGGCGGATCGGGTGCTGTTCTTCGATCACGGCAAATTGCTGGAAGACGCCTCGCCGGCCGAGTTCTTTGATGCGCCGAAGGATCCTCGGGCGCAGGCGTTTTTGCGCCAGGTTTTGTAACCCCGGCGCCTGACCCGACGCCTTCGCGGGCAAGCCTCGCCCCTACTTTGGAATGCATTCCCTGTTTGATCGTTCCCACGCAGAGCGTGGGAACGATCGGCGGTCAGACTTTGAACCGTCCAACCAACATCTGCAAATGCGTGCCCAACCGCGCCAGCTCAACGCTGGACGCCGCGGTTTCTTCGCTCGCCGCCGAGGTCTGCTCGGACACATCGCGCACGTTCAGCACGCTACGGTTGATCTCTTCGGCGACGGCGCTCTGCTGCTCGGCAGCCGCGGCGATCTGCTGGTTCATCGACTGAATCGCCGACACCGTGCGGGTGATGCTTTCCAGTGAACCACCGGCACGGCGGGTCAGTTCGACGCTGCTGTCGGTCAGGCTGCGGCTGTTGTCCATGATGGTCGCGACTTGCTGGGTGCCGGTTTGCAGGCCGACGATCAGCTCTTCGATTTCTTCGGTGGATTTCTGAGTGCGCTGGGCCAGGCTGCGGACTTCGTCGGCGACCACGGCAAATCCACGTCCGGCCTCACCGGCACGGGCAGCTTCGATGGCGGCGTTGAGCGCCAGCAGATTGGTCTGTTGCGCCACGGACTTGATCACATCGAGCACGCTGCCGATCTTGTCGCTTTCGCGCTTCAGTTCGCTCATGGCGACCGTGGAGTTGCCGACTTCGATGGCCAGGCGTTCGATCTGGGCGATGGCTTCGCCGACCACTTTGTCGCCTTCGCGGGCCTGCTGATCAGCAGCGACGGCGGCTTCCGAAGCTTCCTCGGCGTTACGCGCGACTTCCTGCACCGTGGCGGTCATCTCGTGCATGGCGGTGGCGACCTGATCGGTTTCGACCTTCTGGCTGTTGACCCCGGCGCTGGTCTGCTCGGTGACGGCGGACAACTCTTCGGCAGCGCTGGCGATTTGCGTGACGCCATCGCTGATGCCGCCGATCAACTCGCGCAGGCCCAGGGTCATGCTCTGCATGGCGCGCTGGAGCTGGCCCAGTTCGTCCTGACGTTCTGAGATGAGGTTGTGGGTCAGATCACCCGAAGCGACGCGCTCGGCGACTTTGAGGGTCTGGCTCAGGGGAATGACGATCTGCCGAGTGATGGCCCAGGCGGCGAGCAAACCAAAGGCCAGCGCCAGGATAGACGCCATCAGCAGTTGGTTCTTGGCGTGGGCGGCGTCGGTGTCACGCACGATGGTTTGTGAAACGGTGAGTTTTTTGCTGACGTCGAGCAACAGGTCGCCTTGCTCTCCCATGCGTTTGAGCGCGGCGGCACTGGCCACCTGGGAATCGCGGAACTGGCTGACGGCGGCGCGATAGGCCTTGAGCGAGTCGGTGGCCTGTTGCAGATTGGCGATGTGCTGTTCCGGCAGTTTGCCTGGCAGGCTTTCGAGGTTTTTCAGGGCGTTGTCGATGGCGTCCAGCGCCGGCTGCTCGGCTTCGGTCTTGGCACTGTAGGTGTAGCCGCTGACCTGGAAGCGTGCTTGCTGGATCAGTTTGCTCAGGTCGATCACCGCGTTGAACTGGGCGACGCTGTCACCCTGCAACAAGGACTTCTCGACTTCAGCGACCTTGGCCACGGCGTTGTCGGCGGTGGCACCGAGCTTGCTGCGGGCGTCTTCGCGGTTGGCGCCGGCCTGGGTCATGGCGGTGAAGGCTTGCTTATACTGGCTGACGGCGGCCAGTTGCTGGTCGATCATCGCCACGTCGGCGGGTTGCTCGATCAGCTTGCGCGCGGTTTGCAGGCCGGCGTCAAGTTGACCCAGCAAGTCGTTGACCGCGCCCGGGCCTTGTTCGCCACGGCGCATTTCGTAGTCCAGGCGGGCGAGGCGCAGGTCCTTGGTCAGGTCATTGAGACTGGCGATGAACCCGAGCTTGTCGCCACGGCTCATCACACCCGTCAGGCCGGTCCAGCCGGTGAAGGTGATCAACAAGGTCAGAAGCAGGACGAGACCGAAGCCGACACCCAGTTTGCGATTAACGCTTACGTTTCCCAGTTTCTCGGCTAGCCAACGGTACATGCTGCAACTCCCCTTGGAACACTATTTGGTTTTATGGGGGCTGTATCGGCTGGCGAGTGGGAATCTGTAGGCGCACACGTTGGTTGTGGCGACGAAATCCCCTGTAGGAGCAAAGCTTGCTCGCGATGGCGGCGTGTCAGTCAATAGAGGGGTGACTGACCGTTCGCTATCGCGAGCAAGCTTTGCTCCTACAGAAGAAGGGTGCGGTTAGAAGAGGCGCGCGAGCAGCGCGGTGACGGCGGTTTCAACCCGCAGAATGCGATCACCCAGTTGCACCGGATTCAGCCCGGACTTACCCAGCAATTCGATTTCGTAGGGAATCCAGCCGCCCTCGGGGCCGATGGCCAGGGTCACCGGTTCGTCCAGGCCACGAGGGCAGGGCGGGTAATTGCCGGGATGCCCGACCAGGCCGAGGGTGCCTTCAGTAATAGCCGGCAGACGGTCTTCGACAAACGGCTTGAAGCGCTTCTCGATGACAATCTCCGGCAGCACGCTGTCCCGAGCCTGTTCCAGGCCGAGGATCAACTGCTCACGAATGGCCTCGGGTTCCAGGAACGGTGTCTGCCAGAAGCTCTTCTCGACGCGATAGCTGTTCACCAGCACGATCCGTGGCACACCCATGGCGGCCACGGTCTGAAACACCCTGCGCAGCATTTTCGGCCGTGGCAGAGCCAACACCAGGGTCAATGGCAGCTTGGCGGGCGGTGGTTGGTCGAGGGTGACGCGCAATTCTGCTTCGCCGGCGTCCAGGCGCAGCACTTCGGCCGAGCCCATCAGCCCGTCAATCCGGCCGACGCGCATGCTGTCACCGACGACGCAGCGATGGACTTCCTGCATATGGGTCAACCGCCGATCACGCAGGATCACCCGGTCGGCCGCAATGAAATCGGCCTCTTCGAGGAGCAACAGGTTCACGGCTGGGTCGCTGGCGGCTGGTCGTTGTGATCGTCAGCCGGTTGATCGTCCGGGTGCTCGCCGCGCTTGCTGACCAGGCTGCCGAACAGGATGCCGATTTCGAACAGCAACCACATCGGTACCGCCAGCAGGGTCTGGGAGAAGATGTCCGGCGGGGTCAGAATCATGCCGACCACGAAGCAGCCGATGACCACGTACGGGCGAATCTTCTTCAGGTAAGCGACGTTGACCACGCCGATCCACACCAGCAGCACCACGGCCACCGGGATCTCGAACGCCACGCCAAAGGCGAAGAACAAGGTCATGACGAAATCGAGGTAGCTGCTGATGTCGGTCATCATTTCCACGCCGGCCGGGGTGGCGGCGGCGAAGAATTTGAAGATCAGCGGGAACACCAGGTAATAGGCGAACGCCATGCCGGTGTAGAACAACAGGATGCTGGAGACCAGCAACGGCACCGCGATGCGCTTCTCGTGCTTGTACAGGCCCGGCGCGATAAAGCCCCAGATCTGATGCAGGATCACCGGGATCGCCAGGAACAGCGACACCATCATCGTCAGCTTCAGTGGCGTCAGGAACGGCGACGACACGTCGGTGGCAATCATCGTCGCGCCCACCGGCAGGTACTGGCGCAGCGGCGTGGAGACGAAGGTGTAGATCTGCTGGGTAAACGCGAACAACCCGGCGAAGATGATGAAAATCGCCGCTACACAGCGCAGCAGGCGGGTACGCAACTCGGTGAGGTGCGAAACCAGCGGCATGTGCTGGTCGTTTTCAGGAAGATCGCTCATGGGGCTCGCGGCGGCAGTGTGGGGTCATGAGGAGCGGGAGCGATGGGCGCCGCCGCAGGAGCAACAGGTTCTACGGGTGTCGGCGCGGGGACAACAGGTGCGGGTTCGACGCCGCCCATGGAGGCCACCGGTTCGGTGCCCGGCGTGTGAATCGTCTGCTCGGCCACCGGTTCAACCGGCTGCACCGGCGTGGCTTCCTGCTGGGTCGGCGTGAAGATCTTCCGCGCTTCCTGCTCCAGGGACAGGATGTGTTCGTTGTGCAGTTGCCGGCGAATCTCGTCGGCACCGATTTCACGTTCAACTTCCTGTTTGATCGCGTTGAAGCTGCGCTTCAGCCGCCCGATCCACAGACCGGCGGTGCGCGCAGCACCCGGCAGACGTTCGGGGCCCAGCACCAGCAGGGCCACGAGGCCGACGAGCAGCAGTTCAGAGAAGCTGATACCAAACATTAGTCAGTGCTCACACGTCTTTGCGGATCGGCTCTTCGACTTTCTGTGCCTGCACGTCGATGGTGTGCGGCTGGTTCAGCGGCGAGGTCGTCGTAGGTTGAGCAGGTGGCACCGGTTGGGCCGGGGTCACGGTCGGATCGGCCGGTTTCTCTTCATCGTTCATGGCTTTGCGAAAGCCTTTGATCGACTCACCGACGTCAGTGCCGAGGTTTTTCAGTTTCTTGGTGCCGAACACCAGCACCACGACAACCAGGATGACGATCCAGTGTTTCCAGTCAAAAATGCCCATGTTGCTGCTCCTCTCAAATAGATATTCAGGCGGACGGACGCGAGGCTTTCTCGACGTGTCCGGACAGACCGAAGCGACGGTCCAGTTCATCGAGCACAGCCTGTGGATGCTGCCCCAGTTGGGCGAGCATGACCATGCTGTGGAACCACAAATCGGCGGTCTCGTAGATCACGTCGCTGCAGTCACCGCTGATGGCGGCGTCCTTGGCGGCAATGATGGTTTCGACCGACTCTTCGCCGACTTTTTCCAGAATCTTGTTCAAGCCCTTGTGGTACAGGCTGGCGACATACGAGCTGTCGGCGGCGGCGCCTTTGCGCTCCTCCAGCACTTCGGCCAGGCGGGTCAGGGTGTCACTCATGGCTGTGTCCTGCGGAATAGATGGCATGCGGGTCTTTCAGGACCGGGTCGACGGTTTTCCAGTCGCCGTTCTCGAAGACACGGTAGAAGCAGCTCTGGCGGCCGGTATGGCAGGCGATGCCTCCGATTTGCTCGACCATCAGGATGATCACGTCGGCGTCACAGTCCAGGCGCATCTCATGCAGGGTCTGCACGTGGCCGGACTCTTCGCCCTTGCGCCACAACTTGCCACGGGAACGTGACCAGTAGATGGCACGGTTCTCGGCAGCGCTCAGTTCCAGCGCTTCGCGGTTCATCCAGGCCATCATCAGGACGCGCCCGGTCTTGTGGTCCTGGGCAATCGCCGGCACGAGGCCGTCAGCGTCCCACTTGATCTCGTCCAGCCAGTTGTTCATCTTCGACTCCGACAGCGGGCCCGACACTTCATTAGTCGGGCAGGCGTTGAAACAGTGTGCCAGCGTGCGATGGCTCTGGCTATCGGCGAACGACCAGATACAAACCGACGATCATCATGATCCCGGCCGGCCAATGCCCAAATTCATTCAGCGGGCCGCCCGCGGCGAGTACCGCGCCACCGCCCAGGTGCGCGCAACCGAGCAGGCGCAGGAACCAGTCGTCCTTGCGTCGATGCCACGGTGGCGGCGGGTCGTAGGCGTGGGGTTGGGACATGCGTTCCAGCAGGTCGCGGGCCATGTTGGCCAGGTGCGGCAGTTGTTCGAACTGGCTCTGCACGTTGCCGATCAAGGCTTTCGGGCTGACGCGCTCGCGCATCCAGCGTTCAAGGAACGGCTGGGCGGTGTTCCACAGATCGAGGTCCGGGTACAGCTGACGGCCCAGGCCTTCAATGTTCAACAGGGTTTTTTGTAGCAACACGAGCTGCGGCTGCACTTCCATGTTGAAGCGCCGAGCGGTCTGGAACAGGCGCATCAGCACCTGGCCGAAGGAAATATCTTTTAACGGTTTTTCGAAAATCGGTTCGCACACCGTGCGGATCGCCGCTTCGAATTCGTTGAGCTTGGTTTCCGCCGGGACCCAGCCCGAATCGATGTGCAACTGCGCCACACGCCGGTAATCACGCTTGAAGAACGCGAACAGGTTGCGCGCCAGATAGTCCTGGTCTTCCGGGGTCAGGCTGCCGACGATGCCGCAGTCGATCGCAATGTACTGGGGGCTCCACGGACTCACGGTGCTGACGAAGATGTTGCCCGGGTGCATGTCGGCGTGGAAGAAGCTGTCGCGGAACACCTGAGTGAAGAAGATCTCCACACCGCGTTCGGCGAGCATTTTCATGTCGGTGCGCTGGTCGGCCAGGGTCGCGAGGTCGGTGACCTGAATCCCGTAGATGCGCTCCATCACCAGCACTTTCGGCCGGCACCAGTCCCAATAGACTTGCGGCACGTACAGCAGATCCGAGCCTTCGAAGTTGCGCTTCAACTGGCTGGCGTTGGCCGCCTCGCGCAACAGGTCGAGTTCGTCGTAGATGGTTTTTTCGTAGTCCTGGACCACGTCCACCGGGTGCAGCAGGCGTGCATCGGCCGAGAGTTTTTCGGCGGCGCGGGCGAGGATGAACAGCCACGCCAGGTCTTGCTTGATGATCGGTTTCAGGCCCGGGCGGATCACCTTGACCACCACTTCTTCACCGGTTTTCAGCTGCGCGGCATGCACCTGCGCCACCGAGGCCGAGGCCAGCGGTTCGACGTCGAAACGGCTGAACACTTCGCTGATCTTTTTCCCGAGCTGTTCTTCGATCAATTTGATCGACACTTGCGAGTCGAACGGCGGCACCCGGTCCTGCAGCTTCATCAGCTCATCGGCGATGTCTTCCGGCAACAGGTCGCGGCGAGTGGAGAGGATCTGTCCGAACTTGATGAAGATCGGCCCCAGGTCCTGCAACGCCAGGCGCAATCGTGCGCCACGGCTCAGGTCCAGGGTCTTGCGCGGGAACCAGCGCCACGGCAAGGCATAACGCAGCGCCAGCAGAAACCAGGGCAGCGGCAGGGCGAACAGCAGGTCATCGAGGCGGTAGCGGATCACGACGCGCTGGATGCGCAACAAACGGCGGACGGCAAGCAGCTTCATGCGTTATCGCTTGGGTCTAGGGATCGGGAAAGGCGCTCGAAACGCGCCTCGAGACGTTCAAGATCAAGTTTGATCTGGTCCAGTTCACTGAACCGGGCTTCGGCTTCGCGCTGCCCGACGAGGGTGCGCGATTCTTCGGCCAGGTATTCGCCAAGGTTTTGATTCAGGCTGGCAAACCCTTGCTGATAAAAACGTGCGCGGCTGCGCAGGTGACCGCCGACCAGTTGCGTGGCGACAGGTCCCAGCCAGCGCGAGAGTTCGTACTCCCAGTCCAGCTCCAGGTCTTGCAGGATGGCCGCCAGTTCCAGCAGCACGCCGCTGTCACCGTCGAGTTCGACTTCCGGGCTGTGCAAGATCGAAGTCTTGTCCTTGCTCAGCGCCAGTTTCAACAGGCTCGCGGCCGGCGCACGCAAGGTGCAATCGGCGCCGGTTTCCCACTGGGAAGCGAGCATCAGGCCTTCGTCGCTGGGCAGGATGAACAGCTGAAATGCCGGGCTGCGGCAATCGACGGCAATCACCCGGCCGCTCAAATGCGCCAGGCGCGGCAGCGCGGTGCTGTCGAGACGCAGCACCCGGTTCAGACCGAGTTCAACGCTGGCGAGCAGGCCGGCCAGCAACATCAGGGCTTGATGCCGCGGTGCAGGGCGACGATGCCTGCGGTCATGTTGTGGTAGGTCACGCGGTCGAAACCGGCCTCGACCATCATCGACTTCAGGGTTTCCTGATTCGGGTGCATGCGGATCGATTCGGCCAGGTAGCGATAGCTTTCCGAGTCGTTGGTGATCAGCTTGCCCATCAGCGGCATGAAGGCGAACGAGTAGGCGTCGTAGGCTTTGGACATCAGCGCGTTGGTCGGCTTGGAGAATTCCAGCACCAGCAGACGACCGCCAGGCTTGAGCACGCGCAGCATCGAGCGCAGGGCGTCTTCTTTATGCGTCACGTTGCGCAGGCCGAAAGCGATGGTCACGCAGTCGAAATGGTTGTCCGGGAACGGCAGTTTTTCCGCATCAGCCTGGACGAATTCAACGTTGCCGGCCACACCGAGGTCCAGCAGGCGGTCACGACCGACCTTGAGCATGGATTCGTTGATGTCAGCCAACACCACCTGGCCGGTCGGGCCGACGAGGTGCGAGAATTTCTTGGTCAGGTCGCCGGTGCCACCGGCAATGTCCAGCACGCGGTTACCGGTGCGCACGCCCGACAGTTCGATCGCGAAACGCTTCCACAGACGGTGCATGCCGCCCGACAGGAGGTCGTTCATCAAGTCGTACTTGGCGGCTACCGAGTGGAAAACCTCAGCGACTTTTTCCGCTTTTTGGCTTTCCGGAACGTTTTTGAAACCGAAGTGAGTGGTGGGTTCGGCATCGCTGCCTTTGCGCTGATCAGTCATATCGCTGTCACCAGAAGAGAATGCGGGACATTCTAATCCCGGTGGCCTGCTTTGTCTTGGCAAGGCTGAAGGTAAGATAGGCGATCACCGGGACGTTTTGCCGCAGCAGCGGTCAAGATGCTTCAGGAAAGTATCCATAAAGCAGGAGTCATTCGATGGCCCGAATTAGTGTTGAACGTGCCCACGGCCTGGGCAAGGAAGCGGCGCGCGAGAAGGCCGACCTGTTGGCGCAGAAACTGTCCGAGCAATATGGCCTGGAGCCGTCGTGGTCGGGCGACACCCTGAACCTCAAGCGTTCGGGGGTGAAGGGCGCGGTGCATGTAGGCGAGGATTCGATCAAGGTCGATGTCGAGCTGGGCCTGTTGATGTCGGCCATGAGCGGCACCATCAAATCGGAAATCGAAAAGGCGTTGGATAAAGCGTTGGTGTGACGCCGAAAAGATCGCAGCCTCGTTTCACTCGACAGCTCCTACAGATGCGCGCCGCCACCCTCTGTAGGAGCTGTCGAGTGAAACGAGGCTGCGATCTCTTCCACAGGCACCACCGGTTTATGTCAGTTGTTAGGGTGCCGTTTCTAATTTTTCTCCCTACTTTGTGCCTGAGCCCGACACTTTCGCGGGCAGTTCCTCAAACCTTCTGCGCGTGAGGTGCACCATGGCCAAAGTTATTTTGAAGAAAAAAATCGACGCATCGACTAATGCTCTGCAAGACGTCAGATCGTATGCCCGCAAGATCTGGCTGGCAGGCCTGGGTGCCTACACCAAGGTTGGAATCGAGGGCGGCGAGTACTTTCAAGAGTTGATCAAGGCTGGTCAAACTGTTGAAAAGAAAGGCAAAAAAGTCGTTGCTGAAAAACTCGAAGCGGCCAATGCCGAGATCGATGAAGCCAAGACTGAAGTGAGCACTTTCAAAGGCAAGGTCGAAGTGCAACTCGACAAGGTCGAGAAGGCTTTTGACTCGCGTGTCGCAAGTGCCTTGAATCGTATCGGCATTCCGTCTAAACATGACGTTGAGACACTCTCTGCTAAGCTCGATGAGCTGACGGCATTGCTCGAACGTGTCGCGCGTAAATCTTAAGGAGAACGGGATGGCTGGTAAAAAGAATACTGAAAAAGAAGGCAGCTCGTGGATCGGGAAAGTCGAAGACTACTCCCGCAAAATCTGGCTGGCTGGTTTAGGCGTGTATTCGAAGATCGACACTGACGGCAGCAAACTCTTCGATACATTGGTTAAAGACGGCGAGAAAGCCGAGAAGCTCACCAAAAGCGCTGTTGGCAAAAAAGTCGACGCCGCCAAGGACTCCGCTTCGACGGCCAAGTCGCGCATCAGCGGCGTGAAAGACCGTGCACTGGGCAAGTGGGATGAGCTGGAAGGGGCTTTCGACAAGCGCCTGAACAGCGCCATTTCGCGCCTGGGTGTTCCGAGCCGCAATGAGGTGAAGGCACTGCACAGCAAGGTCGATACCCTGACCAAGCAAATCGAAAAACTCACCGGTGCCAAGGTTGCGCCTGTTGCGGCGAAAACCGCAGCGGCCAAACCAGCGGCTAAAACTGCTGCCAAGCCACTGGCTAAAGCTGCCGCGAAACCGGCTGCCAAACCAGCCGCCAAAACGGCCGCAGCAAAACCTGCAGCAGCCAAGCCAGCAGCCAAACCGGTCGCTGCCAAAGCCGCGGCAAAACCAGCGGCTAAAACAGCAGCGAAACCAGCTGCCAAAACCGCAGCGGCAAAACCTGCAGCCAAGCCAGCGGCAAAACCTGCCGCAGCGAAGAAGCCAGCGGTGAAAAAACCGGCCGCTCCAAAAGCCGCCGCGCCAAAACCAGCAGTGGCTGCCGCCAAACCGGCAACCCCGGCCACTTCAGCGAACTCCGCTGCAGCGCCGACCCCTGCTGTAACCCCGACTGCCGCGCCAGCTCCATCGACGCCAACCAGTCAGTCCTGATGATCGTTCCCACGCTCTGCGTGGGAATGCCTCAACGGACGCTCCGCGTCCACTGCGGCAGTGACGCAGAGCGTCACCGGCTGCATTCCCACGCGGAGCATGGGAACGATCACGCCCGGCCTGCAAAGGTCGGGCGTTTTTTTATGCGCGGGTTGTAGTGATGAATGGGGTGGTTCCAACTGACTCACTCGTGTTCTTCCAGGTATTGAAGGGCCAGTTGCTCCGTCGCAGCCTTGATCGGCGGCAGCAAGTGCGGCGCCACCAGCATCATGATCTGGTACACCACCAACCTCACTTCCCCTTCGCGATCCAGAATCCGCTGATAGTCCAGTGAGAACAGCAACGTCATGGTGATCTGTTCCACCAGTTGCCCCAACGCCTGGGTATCGCTGACCAATTGCCCCTGAGCCTTCAGCCGTGCCAGCAACGAAGCCAATGTGCGCTTCAGGGCATTGAGCAGGTTGCGGATACCCTTGGCCAGTTTCGGCAGGCGGCCGGCGAGGTTCGACAGGTCCTGGAACAGAAACCGGTAATGCGCCAGGCGCTCGACGATCAGGTGCAGGAACAGCCAGTAATCTTCGGGGCCCAGTTCCACATCGGAAGGCGGATCGAGCAGCGGCGCCAATTCATTCTGGAAGCGTTCGAACAACCCCAGAATCAGCGGTTCCTTGCCGTGGAAGTGGTAGTAGAGGTTGCCGGGGCTGATCCCCATTTCGTTGGCAACTTCCATGGTGGAGACGTTCGGTTCGCCCTTGTGATTGAACAACTGCAGGGCACATTCGAGGATCCGGTCGCGGGTTTTCATCCAGTCTTCTTAATGGTCGAGTCATGCCACGGCCGGCGGCGGCCGTGGTGGTTTGAGCGTCAGCGCACGCGGACGTAAGTGCCGGGAGCGGCTTCCATCGGTGGATAGTTCTGGTTGCCGAGGGCCATGTGGGTTTCTTTTTGTGCCCCGGAGCGTTCCTGAATCCAGCTCAACCATGGTGTCCACCAACTGCCATCGGTTTGCTTGGCGTCGTAATACCAGGCCCGTGGGTCGCTGCTCAATTTCGGGCTTTCGACGAAGTTGGCTTTCGGGTTGGAAGGCGGGTTGAGAATGCTCTGCACATGGCCGCTGTTGGACAGCACGAAGCGCCGTTCGCCGCCCAGCAACAGCGTCGAGCGATACACCGCATCCCACGGGGTGATGTGATCGTTCATGCCGGCCACGCTGAAACTGTCGACCGTGACTTTCTGCAAGTCGATTGGCGTGCCGCACACCTCAAGACCACCCGGATGGCTCAGCGGGTTGTGCTTGAAGAAGTCCAGCAGGTCGCCGTGGAACGCCGCCGGCAGCCGCGTGTTGTCGTTGTTCCAGTAGAGAATGTCGAACGCCGGCGGCTCCTTGCCCAGCAGGTAGTTGTTGACGAAGTAGCTCCAGATCAAATCGTTGGGACGCATCCAGGCGAACACCTTGGCCATGTCGCGACCATCGAGCACACCCTTTTGATAGGAGCGGCGCTTGGCTGCTTCCAGGGTCTGTTCGTCAGCGAACAGGGTGGCCGGGCTGTCCATCTGACTGTCGAGCAGGCTCACCAGATAGGTCGCGCTCGACACCCGCCGCAGTTGCCGCTTGGCCTGGAGATGCCCTTGCAGCGCGGCAATGGTCAGCCCGCCAGCACAAGCGCCCATCAGGTTGACCTCGCGCGCGCCAGTGATCGCCCGGCAGACGTTCATCGCTTCTTCCACTGCTTCGACGTAGGTCGACAACCCCCATTCGCGATGGCGCACATCCGGGTTGCGCCAGCTGATCATGAAGGTTTGCAAACCGTTTTTCAGGGCGAACTGGACGAAGCTGTTGTGCGGGCTCAGGTCGAAAATGTAGTACTTGTTGATCTGCGGCGGCACCACCAGCAGCGGTTTTGAATACTGCTTTTCACTCATTGGCTTGTACTGGATCAGCTCCAGCAACTCGTTGCGAAACACCACTGAGCCGGTGGTGGTGGCGACGGTTTTACCGACCTCGAAGGCTTGTTTTGTGACCTGCCGGGGCAAGCCATCGTTGTGCAGGAAATCGTCGATCAGATGCCCGACACCACGCACCAGACTGTTGCCGCCGGAGTTGAAGATCTCCTTGATCGCCAGCGGATTGAGCAAGGTGTTGGACGGCGCCACGGCGTCGTTGAGCAGAGCAAAAGCGAAGTGGGCGCGGGCCCGATCATCCGGGCTCATGGCGCTCTCGTCGATCCAGCTCTTGACCTGTTTCTGCCAGCTCAGATAAGCCTGCAAACTGCGCCGATAGAACGGGTTGAGACTCCACGCCGGGTCGGCAAAGCGACTGTCCTGCGGGTTGGTCGGGTGCAGGGTTTCCCCCAACAGCACACGACCCAACTGGCCACCCAGTTTCAGGGCGTGCCGGGCGCTGTGCACCGGGTTGCGCAAACCATGGGCGGCAACACTGCGCAGGGTCGAAAACAGATCCCGACCACGCAGGCCGGTAATCGCACTCTGTGCGTTGATGAACGCGGCGGGAGTGGGCAAAAACTCCCTCGCTGGTTTTTCGCGCATGAATCAACACTCCTTCGTCTTCAGGCCAAAAACAAACACACCGAACCAGAACACCATAGACGCTGTTGCGGGTTGTTGCGCGGAACGGCGTCCTGCCATTCCCTTTCCGTCGACTAAACGGCGGATTAGCCGCCCAATGGCGTGGGATGCGGATGCATCACCGCACGCTGCCGTTCTTCCTCGAGGAATTTCATGATGATCGGCGCCACCGCTTCGGCGCGGGTAATCAGGAACAGATGCCCATCATCGATGATGTGCAGCTGGGCGTTGGGAATCCGCCAGGCCAGGATGCGCATGTTGATCAGCGGGATCAGCGGATCATCATCGCCGGCCAGTACCAGCGTCGGCTGGTGGATCTTGTGCAGCCAGTGAATGCTGGTCCAGCCGAGGCCGGCGAACAGCTGCCAGTAGTAACCGAGCTTGCCCGCCGAACGCACCTTCGCCGCATGGCTGGCCGCCAGCGTCGGGTCGCGGCGGAACGAGCCGCCGTAGATCATCGGTGCAATGCGGATCACGTGGGACGGCTGGATATAACGCCTGGGGCTGGCCATCATCCACAACACTTTCGGCTTGCCGGGCACCATCACTGCACCCGCCGCCGTGGCCGCGAGGACCAGTTTCTTGCAGCGTTCGGGATAGTCATAGGCGAACTGCTGCGCCAGGGCGCCGCCCCAGGACACGCCGATCACGTTGACTTGCCCATAGTCGAGATAGTCGAGCATCCGTGCCGTGAGTTTTGCCAATCCCGGGAAGCGATACGGGTGATTCGGCGTTGACGAGCCGCCGACCCCGGGAACGTCGAAGGCGATGACTTCCAGGTCCGGGTCCAGCGCTGCGACGAACGGAAACACCAGCTCCAGGTTGGCGCCGATGCCGTTGAAAATCAGCAAGGGCGTCAAGTGAGGCTTGCCGGGGCGTACCGCGGTGCGGAGGGTCTGGCCATCCAGGTCGACGGTACGAAAAATGAACGGTTGCGGCATGCTTCAGGCCCTGTGGGTGAATTCATCCCCGATCCCTGTAGGAGCGAAGCTTGCTCGCGAAGAGGTCAGTCCAGTCGACATCTACGTTGAATGAACGACCGCTTTCGCGAGCAAGCTTCGCTCCTACAAGGGCGAGGTGTGTCAGTTACCGCTCATGCACGTAGGTACCCGGCGCAGCTTCGCCCGCCGTGTAGGTTTTGTTGCCCAGAGTGGTCGGGGATTTCTTCAACTTGCCCGAACGCTCGGCTTGCCACGCTTGCCAGTGCAGCCACCAGGAATCGGTGTGCTTGGTCGAGTTCTCTTGCCAGTCCTCGGCCTTCACCGGCATGTCGGCGCTGGTCATGTAGCGCGACTTCGGGTTGCCCGGCGGGTTGAGGATGCTCTGGATATGCCCGCTGCTGGACAGGACGAATTCAACGTTACCACCGAACAGTTGCGCCGACTTGTAGCAGGACTTCCACGGCGTAATGTGGTCGTTGGTGCCGGCCAGGGAAAAGATGTCGGCCGTGACCTGCTTCAGGTCGATCGGCGTGCCGCACACTTCCAGGGCGTTGGCGCGGATCAGTGGATTACTTTTGAACATCTCGATCAGGTCGCCGTGGAATGCGGCCGGCAAGCGGGTGGTGTCGTTGTTCCAGAACAGGATGTCGAACACTGGCGGCTCGTTGCCGAGCAGGTAGTTGTTGACCCAGTAGTTCCAGATCAGGTCGTTGGGGCGCATCCAGGCAAAGACCTTCGCCATGTCGCGGCCTTCCAGCACACCGGCCTGGTAGGAATGGCGCTTGGCGGCTTCGAGGGTCTGCTCGTCGACGAACAGGGCCACGTCGCTGTCCAGGGTGGTGTCCAGCACGCTCACCAGCAAAGTCAGGGCGTTGACCTTCTTCTCGCCGATCGCCGCGTAGTGGCCCAGCAGGGCGGTGCAGGTGATGCCGCCGGAGCAGGCGCCGAGCATGTTCACGTCTTTGCTGCCGGTAATCGCCATGACCACATCAACCGCTTCCTTGAGCGCTTCAATATAGGTGGACAGGCCCCACTCGCGTTGTTCCTTGGTCGGGTTGCGCCAGCTGACGATAAAGGTCTGCACGTTGTTGCGCAGGCAGAAGCGCGCCAGGCTCTTGTCCGGGCTCAGGTCGAATACGTAGAACTTGTTGATCTGCGGCGGTACCACCAGCAATGGGCGCTCGTGCACCTGCTCGGTGATCGGTCGGTACTGGATCAGCTCCAGCACGTCGTTGCGAAATACCACCGCGCCTTCGGTCACGCCCAGGGATTTGCCGACTTCGAAGGCACCCATGTTGACCTGGCTCGGCATGCCGCCGTTGTGCACGATGTCCTTGGCCAGATGGGAGAGGCCGTCGAGCAGGCTCTTGCCGCCGGTTTCGAAGAAGCGCTTGACCGCCGCCGGGTTGGCCGCACTGTTGGTCGGGGCCATGGCTTCGGTCATGAGGTTGATCACGAAGTGCCCGCGGGCGACGTCTTTGGGCGACAGGCTGCTGTCGTCGATCCAGGCATGGAGTTCCTTGCGCCACGCCAGGTAGGTTTGCAGATAACGTTTGTAGAGCGGGTTCTGGCTCCAGGCCGGATCGGCAAAGCGACGGTCATCGCCTGGCGGGTGCAGCTCGGATTTACCGAACAACACATTCTTGAGTTCGAGGCTGAAATGAGCGACATGCTTGACGCTGTGAATCGGTTGTTTG
The DNA here is from genome assembly GCF_012935755.1 of Pseudomonas sp. ADAK2. GTDB lineage: Bacteria > Pseudomonadota > Gammaproteobacteria > Pseudomonadales > Pseudomonadaceae > Aquipseudomonas. Next base: position 3,995,861 of record NZ_CP052862.1, on the reverse strand, counting down.
ATGGCCTGCCTGAGCACCATCCGAGCAGAAGCCAGTAGATCCTTTCCACGCAGCCCAACAACAGGATTAAGCCCCAGGGTGTTTTCCGAGGCTTGGTACTTCAGGTCATCGTTGTTCTTGTTACTCATCTACGACGCTCCATTGTCCTGAGACGAGTACCCGGGTCCAGCTGAGAAGTCACACAGCCAATGCCAGGTACTGCTGCTCGGGTGACCGTTAATTCCACAACGCAAATGCTGCTTTCTAGTTCACAGAGCACTGCAGGGAACTTGCCAGTTCCATTGGTTACCCGAGTTTAATTTTTTTCGCAAGCGGGCCGATCCTCGACGCCGCAGCGGAGCATTCAAACAGATGAAATTAGAAAATGCCCTCTAAAGAGCAAGAGGCCTGACCTAGAGCATCAGCTTGACGATGGACTGGCTCGGGTCGCGGGTTTTGCCGGCGGCTTTGAGCTCGGCAAGATAATCGTTCCAGAGGTCTTCCTGGCGTACCGCCAACTGGTACAGATATTCCCAGGTGAACAGGCCGCTGTCGTGGCCGTCATCGAAAGTCAATTTCAGTGCGTACTGACCGGCCGGTTCTACTTTGCTCAAGCCGACGGCGATTTTGCCAAATTGCAGGATAGGTTTGCCGTGGCCCTGGACCTCGGCGGAAGGAGAGTGCACGCGCAGGAACTCGGCGGGCAGGTGAAATTCCTCGCCGGACGCGTATTTCAGCGACAGGGTTTTCGAGGCTTTGTGCAGTTTGATGTCGGTGGGGAGTTGGGTCATGACCTGGAGTCCGTCTGTAGGCGCGTGGTCTGACTCCTGTAGGAGCACGGCTTGCCGGCGATGGCGATTTCAAGTACGCCATCGCCAGCAAGCTGTGCTCCTACAGAGGGTCGCTTGGCTTACAGGATATAACGGGACAGGTCTTCGTTCTGCGCCAATTCGCCGAGGTGGCTGTTGACGTACTCGGCGTCGATCAGGATCACCTTGTCATCGTGGGCGCTGGCCAGGTCACCGGCGCTGAACGACACCTCTTCCAGCAGACGCTCAAGCAGCGTGTGCAGGCGACGGGCACCGATGTTCTCGGTTTTCTCGTTGACCTGCCAGGCGATCTCGGCGATGCGCTTGATCCCGTCCGGCTGGAACTCGATGGTCAGGCCTTCGGTTTTCAGCAGTGCGCAGTATTGCTCAGTGAGCGACGCGTGCGGCTCGCTGAGAATGCGCTCGAAGTCTTCCGGGGTCAGGGCTTTCAGTTCGACGCGAATCGGCAGGCGACCCTGCAGCTCAGGCACCAGATCGCTCGGCTTGCTCAGGTGGAACGCGCCGGAGGCGATAAACAGGATGTGGTCAGTCTTGACCATGCCCAGCTTGGTGTTGACGGTGCAGCCTTCGATCAGCGGCAGCAAATCACGCTGCACACCTTCGCGGGAGACGTCGACGCCACCGGAATTGCCGCGCTTGGCGACCTTGTCGATTTCGTCGATGAACACGATGCCATGCTGCTCGACTGCTTCCAGGGCCTTGGCCTTCAACTCTTCGTCGTTGACCAGACGCCCGGCTTCTTCGTCACGCACCAGTTTCAGTGCTTCCTTGACCTTGAGCTTGCGGCTTTTCTTTTTGCCCTTGCCCATGTTGGCGAACAGGCTTTGCAACTGGTTGGTCATCTCTTCCATGCCCGGTGGCGCGGAGATATCGACGCCCGCCACTTCGGCGACTTCGATTTCGATCTCCTTGTCATCCAGCTGACCTTCACGCAGGCGCTTGCGGAACAGCTGACGGGTGTTGGAATCGGCAGACGACGTCGATTCCTCGTTGCTGAAACCCATGCGTGCCGGCGGCAGCAGGGCATCGAGGATGCGATCTTCGGCAGCGTCTTCGGCGCGGTGGCGAACCTTGGTCATTTCCTGTTCGCGCAGCAGCTTGATCGCCGCGTCAGCCAGGTCACGAATGATCGACTCGACGTCACGGCCGACATAGCCGACTTCGGTGAACTTGGTCGCTTCGACCTTGATGAACGGCGCGTTGGCCAGTTTGGCCAGGCGACGGGCAATCTCGGTTTTACCGACACCGGTCGGGCCGATCATCAGGATGTTCTTTGGCGTTACTTCAACACGCAGCTCTTCCGGCAGCTGCATCCGGCGCCAGCGGTTACGCAGCGCGATGGCGACGGCGCGCTTGGCATCGTCCTGGCCGATGATATGGCGATTGAGTTCGTGGACGATTTCACGGGGAGTCATGGACATAGTAATTGGCGGTCCTCTGGCAAAAGCGAGCCGTGGCACTAAGGCCTAAACAGGCTTACTCGGCGAGGTCCTGCTCCTCAATGGTGAAGGTGTGGTTGGTGAATACACAGATGTCGCCGGCGATGCCGAGCGCGGTTTCGACGATTTCCCGGGCCGACAGGTCGGTTTTCTTCAGCAAGGCGCTGGCTGCCGCTTGAGCGTAGCCGCCACCGGAACCCATGGCGATCAGGCCTTCTTCGGGTTCGACCACGTCACCGTTGCCGGTAATGATCAGGGATGCGTCTTTGTTGGCGACCGCGAGCATGGCTTCGAGGCGGCTGAGGGAGCGGTCGGTGCGCCATTCTTTGGCGAGTTCGACGGCGGCACGAACCAGGTGGCCCTGATGTTTTTCGAGCTGGCCTTCAAAGCGCTCGAACAGGGTGAAGGCGTCAGCGGTAGCCCCGGCAAAACCGGCGATGACCTGACCGTGGTACAGGCGACGAACTTTCTTCGCGTTGCCTTTCATCACGGTATTGCCGAGCGAAACCTGGCCGTCGCCGCCCATGACGACTTTGCCGTGGCGGCGAACTGAAACGATGGTGGTCAAGGGAGAGTCTCCACGCAGCGGGGCGAAAATGCCTTATGCCAACTCATATGGGGGTGGTGGAGATTTTTTCAACTGCAGGGCGGGAGAGAGGACGAGCGGCGTGAGTACTGATCGTTCCCACGCTCCGCGTGGGAATGCAGCCCGTGACGCTCCGCGTCACTGGACGCGGAGCGTCCCTTTGAGGCATTCCCACGCGGAGCGTGGGAATGATTGGAGGACGGTCAGCGGCTCTGGCGTTGTTGTAACAACAGGTTGCTGAAACCGCTGCCGGCCAGTTGTTTCTGGGCGGTGGTCAGTTGTTCGCGGTTGCTGAACGGCCCGACCAAGACCCGATACCAGGTTTCATCCTTGACCATGCCGGACTCAACCGCCACGGCCTGGCCGAGCAAGATGATCTGCGCGCGAACCTTATCGGCATCAGCCTCTTTGCGGAACGAACCGGCCTGCAGGAAGAACTTGGTCACCGGCGCCGCTTTGGAAACCGGTGGTGGCGGTGGCGGGGTAATCCCGGCCAACGCTGCCTGGGCCCGCGCGGTGTCGATCTTCGCTGCTTGCTCCGGCGTTACCGGCGTCGTCGGAACTGTCGGCACTTGCGGCGTCGGCAGGGTTTTCTCCGGCACGGCGTCCGGCGGCACGATCACTTCCGATTCCGGCAGCAAGGTGTAGAAGTCGTACTTCGGCTTCACCGGTTGCGTCGGGCTCGGCGGGGTCTTGTTGGCCTCGGCGATCTTGCTGGCTTTCTGCTGCTCGATCTTCTCGCGCTTGGCGCTTTCGCTGCCCTTGCCCGGCTCCAGCTTCATCAGGAACACGATGAACGCACCGACCGTCAGGCCGATGGCCATCCACAGCCAGCCCGGGATCGGCTGCTTGGCAGGAGCGGTGTAACGACTGGCGCCACGCTTGGGTGCAGGTTTTTTCTTGGCAGCCAACTTACATACGCTCCAGAGTTTCCAGACCCAAGAGTTCCAGGCCTTGCTTGAGTGTGCGGCCGGTCAGCGCGGCGAGGCGCAGGCGGCTCTGCATTTGCGCCGGAGTGTCGGCGGTGAGGATCGGGCAGTTCTCGTAGAAGCTGGAGAACAGGCCGGCGACATCGTACAGGTAGGTGCACAAAATGTGCGGCGTTCCTTTATCGGAAACGTTGTTCAACACTTCGCCGAATTGCGCCAGTTTGGCCGCCAGTTCGTGTTCGTGCGGCGCTTCGAGGACGATCTGGCCTTCGACTTCGCTGAAGTCCTTGCCGAGCTTGCGGAACACACCGGCGACGCGGGTGTAGGCATACAGCAGGTACGGCGCGGTGTTGCCTTCGAAGTTCAGCATCAGGTCGAAGTTGAAGCTGTAGTCGCTGGTGCGGTGCTTCGACAGGTCGGCGTATTTCACCGCGCCGATGCCCACGACCTTGGCGATGTTGCGCAAATCGTCTTCGGCCAGCTCCGGGTTTTTCTCTTTCACCAGGGTATAGGCGCGGTCCTTGGCTTCGGTCAGTAGATCGACCAGTTTCACGGTGCCGCCGTCACGGGTCTTGAACGGACGGCCATCGGCGCCGTTCATGGTGCCGAAGCCCATGTGTTCCATTTCCATCGGGTGCGTCACGAAACCGGCCAGGCGTGCGACCTGGAACACTTGCTGGAAGTGCAGGGCCTGACGCTGGTCGACGAAGTACAGCGCGCGATCAGCCTTCAGTTTGCCGCTGCGGTAGCGCACGGCCGCCAGGTCAGTGGTGGCGTAGAGGTAGCCGCCGTCGGCCTTGACGATGATCACCGGCAGCGGGTCGCCGTCGGCATTCTTGAATTCGTCGAGGAACACGCACTGGGCGCCGTTGCTCTCGACCAGCAGGCCGGCGGCCTTGAGGTCGTTGACCACGTTTATCAGGTCGTCGTTGTAGGCACTTTCGCCCATCACGTCGGCCATGGTCAGTTTGACGTTCAGTTGTTCGTAGATCGCTTGGCAGTGGGACAGCGAGATATCGCGGAAGCGCGTCCACAGCGCCAGGCACTCGGCGTCGCCGGCCTGCAGCTTGACCACCAGGCCGCGGGCACGGTCGGCGAACTCTTCGGATTCGTCGAAGCGTTGCTTGGCGGCGCGGTAGAAGTTTTCCAGGTCCGACAGCTCGTCGCTGGTGATCGGGTTTTCCTGCAGGTAGGCCATCAGCATGCCGAACTGGGTGCCCCAGTCGCCAACGTGGTTTTGCCGGATCACGGTGTCGCCGAGGAACTCCAGCACCCGCGCCACGCCGTCGCCGATGATGGTCGAGCGCAAGTGGCCGACGTGCATCTCTTTGGCCAGGTTCGGTGCGGAAAGGTCTACCACAGTGCGCTGCACTGGGCTGGCCTTGCGCACGCCGATGTTCTTGTCGGCCAGGGCGGCGTCCAGGCGCGAGGCCAGGGCGTCAGTGTTCTGGAAGAAATTCAGGAAGCCCGGCCCGGCGATTTCGGTCTTGGTGACGTTTTCGTCAGCCGGCAGGGCCGCGATGATTTTCTCGGCCAGGTCGCGGGGTTTCATGCCCGCCGGTTTGGCCAGCATCATCGCGATGTTGCTGGCGAAGTCGCCGTTTTTCTTGTCGCGGGAGTTTTCCACCTGGATCGCCGGCGACAGGCCTTCAGGCAACACACCTTCGTTGACGAGTTGGGTGATGGCTTGTTGGATCAGCTGGCGAATGGTGTCTTTCATGGTGTTCTCTTTCGACCGCAAGCGCGGCGGCGCCTGGATGCGCTAGTGGAAAAACTGGGCATTATCCGTGGCACGGACGTGCTTGCCAACTATAGCGGGCAGGTTATGGATATGTGGTGACAAATCGGGCCTCTTCGCGGGCAAGCCTCGCTCCTGCAGGTTATGTGTCATCCGCATCATTTTCGAGCGACACATAACCTGTAGAAGCGAGGCTTGCCCGCGAAGGCAATCTTCCAATCAATACAAGTCGACGGGATCAACATCCAGCGACCAACGCACCGCCCGCCCACTCGGCATCTGCTCCAACGCCAACAACCAGCTACTGAGCAGCCGATGCAACGGCGCCCGCGCCGTAGCCTGCAACAACAACTGCGCCCGATAACGCCCGGCCCGACGCTCCATCGGTGCCGGTACCGGTCCGAGCAATTCGATCCCGCTCAGATTCTGCTCCGCCAGCAAGCGTTCCGCCTCGCTGCACGCCTCATCGAGAAAGCCTTCGGCCTGCCCCGGTTTGTGCGCTTCGGCCCGCAGCAGTGCCAGGTGCGCAAACGGCGGCAGGCCGGCGGCGCGGCGTTCGCTCAAGGCCTGTTCGGCAAAGGCGAAGTAACCCTGTTCGGTCAGTTGCACCAGCAGCGGATGGTCGGCCAGGTGCGTCTGGATGATCACTCTGCCCGGCTCTTCGGCCCGGCCCGCACGGCCGGCGACCTGGACGATCAGCTGCGCCATGCGCTCGCTGGCGCGGAAGTCGCCGGAGAATAGCCCGCCGTCGGCATCGAGAATCGACACCAGCGTCACCCGTGGAAAATGGTGCCCTTTGGCAAGCATCTGTGTACCGACCAGAATGCACGGCTGGCCTTTCTGAATCGTTGCAAACAGCTGATTCATCGCATCCTTGCGCGAGGTGCTGTCGCGATCGACCCGCAGCACCGGCACGTCCGGGAACAGAATCGCCAGGCGCTCTTCGGCGCGCTCAGTGCCCGCGCCGACGGGCCGCAAATCGACCTTGCCGCATTTCGGGCAATGCCGGGGCACGCGTTCGACGTAGCCGCAATGGTGGCAGCGCAGTTCGCCGGAGCGTTGGTGCACGGTCATCCGTGCATCGCAGCGCTGACACTCGGACATCCAGCCGCAGTCGTGGCAAAGCAAAGTCGGGGCGAAGCCGCGGCGATTGAGAAAAACCAATACTTGCTGGCCGGCGGCCAGGGTCTGACCGATGGCTTGCTGCATCGGCCCGGAAATGCCGCTGTCCAGCGGACGACTTTTCACATCCAGGCGTAGGAAGCGTGGCTGCTTGGCGCCGCCAGCGCGCTCGTTCAAGCGTAGGAGACCGTAACGGCCGGTGTAGGCGTTATGCAGGCTTTCCAGCGAAGGCGTGGCGGAGCCGAGGACAATCGGGATGTTTTCCTGCCGCGCCCGGACCAGAGCCAGGTCGCGAGCGTGGTAGCGCAGGCCTTCCTGCTGTTTATAGGAGCCATCGTGCTCTTCATCGATGATGATCAGGCCGGGGTTTTTCATCGGCGTGAACAGCGCCGAACGGGTGCCGATAATAATGTCGGCATCGCCGTCCCGGGCGGCGAGCCAGGCTTCCAGGCGTTCGCGATCATTGACCGCCGAGTGGATCAGCGCGATGCGCGCATTGAAGCGCTGCTCGAAGCGCGCCAGGGTCTGCGGCCCGAGGTTGATCTCCGGGATCAGCACCAGCGCTTGCTTGCCGGCTTCGAGGGTTTCGCGGATCAACTGCAAATAGACTTCGGTCTTGCCACTGCCGGTGACGCCGGCCAGCAGGAACGCGTGATAGCTGTCGAACCCGGCGCGGATCGCCTCGTAGGCTGCGCGCTGTTCCGGGTTGAGCGGCAGTTCCGGTTGCGCCAGCCAGCGTTCGTGGCGGGCGTCGGGGGCGTGCTTGCGGATTTCGACTTGCACCAGGTCTTTGGCCAGCAACAGGTCGAGGCTGTCCTTGCTCAGCATCAATTTGCTCAGCAACTGATGAGCGACGCCGTGGGGGTGCTGGGCCAGCGTGGCCAGGGCTTCACGCTGACGCGGAGCGCGAGCGATGCGCGGATCATCCAGGCTGGCGCCGGGGGCGGCGGACCAGAAGCGCTCCTGGCGGGCTTCGGCCAGTTCGCCCTGGCGCAGCAGCACCGGCAGCGCCCAGCTCAAGGTATCGCCGAGGCTGTGCTGGTAATACTGGGACGTCCACAGGCACAGCTTGAACAGCGCCGGTGGCAGCGGCGGTGTGGCATCGAGCAGGGCGATGGCCGGTTTGAGCTTTTCCACCGGCACTTCGCTGGTGTCGGTGACCTCGACCAGAATGCCGATCATCTCCCGCCGGCCGAACGGTACCCGCAGGCGCATACCCGGCTGCAACTGGGCGCGCAGGACCCCGGCCGGGGCACGGTAATCGAACAGGCGGCGCAGGGGCGAGGGCAGGGCGAGGCGCAAAATGGCGTCGGGCACGCGAAGGTTTTCTCGATGATGGGGCGGTGAAGAAGGCAGGGAGCCTAGCAGACGGTCGGTAGAAGGGACAGCTTGCGTGATGAGGAATGTCTGGTAGAATCCGCGGCCTAATTACGTGCGGTATTCAACAATAGTGTTGAGTGGCGGCACGCTAGCCTGAGGAATACACCATGAAAGCCGATATCCATCCAGCGTACGAAGTCATTGCAGTAACTTGCAGCTGCGGCAACAAGTTCGAAACTCGTTCGAACCTGTGCAAGCCACTGGGTACTGACGTATGCAACGAGTGCCACCCGTTCTACACCGGTAAGCAGAAGACTCTGGATACTGGCGGCCGTGTACAGCGCTTCGCAGACCGTTTCGGTGCCTTCGGCAAGAAACCTGCAGCAGCAGAGTAAGGTTCAAGAGCCCTATGGGCTTTTCCTTGCTAATGAAAAAGGCGTCCCTCGTGGGCGCCTTTTTTGTGTCTGCGATTTGGCTTTCCGGCGCCCAGGCCTTTTGCCCGGCGCCGAGCGGTTTGACGCCTGTCGCCGTGCAACGGGTGGTGGACGGCGACACCCTGCGCCTGAGCGACGGCCGCAGCGTGCGCATGATCGGCTTGAACACTCCGGAACTGGGCAAGCAAGGTCGCAGCGACGAACCCTTCGCCGTGGCCGCGCGCAAACGCCTCGAAGCGTTGGTGGCCGCCAGCAATGGCCGGGTCGGTTTGCTGCCCGGTAAAGAGGGCAAGGATCGCTACGGTCGCGTGTTGGCCCATGTCTACAGCGTCAAAGGCGCCAACCTCGAAGCGCAGATGCTCGCCGAGGGCCTCGGTTTCCAGGTGGCGGTGGCGCCGAATGTCGATTTGGTGAGCTGCCAACAAGCAGCGGAGCGAACGGCCCGACAGGCTGGCCTCGGGCTGTGGCGGCAATCGCCTGTACTGAAAGCGCAGCAGATCCGTGCGTCCGGCTTCGCGGTGCTCAGCGGTCGTGTGAGCAAGGTGCAGCGCAATCGCGGCGGGGTTTGGATCGAGTTGCAGGATTCGGTTGTATTGCGCGTTGCACCCAATGTGCTGGGGCGATTCGATGTTGCCGCGCTTGAGCGGCTGAAGGGCAAGCAGATCGAGGCCCGCGGCTGGGTGCTGGACCGCTCGCGCCGTGGCGGACTCGATGAGGGCCAGGCGCGCTGGTTGCTGCCGCTGACTGATCCTTCGATGCTGCAAACGACCTCTCGATAAAAAGTTGTAGACATTTTTTATCTGGATTGTGAACAGTCAATCCCTTGTGTTCCGTGGCTCTTGGCCCAAAGTCGCAGGGCCGGGCGCTTGACAGGGGTGACCGGTCAGTCTTGTAGGGACTTTGCGACACGCGTATCCTCGGCGGTCCGTCTGTCCAACAGTAAAAAGCGGAATGCCCACATGTCTGATTTGAAAACTGCCGCTCTCGAATATCACGCCCATCCTCGTCCAGGGAAGCTGAGTGTCGAGCTCACCAAGGCCACCGCTACCGCCCGCGACCTGTCGCTGGCCTACAGCCCCGGCGTAGCCGAACCAGTACGCGAAATCGCCCGCGATCCTGAACTGGCCTACAAATACACCGGCAAAGGCAACCTGGTTGCAGTCATTTCCGATGGCACCGCGATTCTCGGTCTGGGTAACCTCGGCCCATTGGCTTCCAAACCCGTGATGGAAGGTAAAGGCGTGTTGTTCAAGCGCTTCGCCGGCATCGACGTGTTCGACATCGAAGTCGACTCCGAAAGCCCGCAAGCCTTCATCGACACCGTCAAGCGTATCTCCATCACCTTCGGTGGCATCAACCTGGAAGACATCAAGGCGCCTGAGTGCTTTGAGATCGAACGTGCCCTGATCGAGCAGTGCGACATTCCGGTATTCCACGATGACCAGCACGGCACCGCGATCGTTACCGCGGCCGGCATGATCAACGCCCTGGAAATCGCTGGCAAAACCCTTGCTGACGCCAAGATCGTCTGCCTGGGCGCTGGTGCAGCCGCCATCTCCTGCATGAAGTTGCTGGTAAGCATGGGCGCCAACATCGAAAACATCTTCATGGTTGACCGTACCGGCGTGATCCACTCCGGCCGTGACGACCTGAACCAGTACAAGGCTGTGTTCGCTCACGCGACTGAAAAACGCACCCTGGCTGACGCCCTGACCGGTGCAGACGTGTTCGTTGGCCTGTCCGGCCCGAACCTGCTGAGCGCCGAAGGCCTGAAGTCCATGGCGGCCAACCCGATCGTGTTCGCGTGCTCCAACCCGGATCCGGAAATCGCCCCGGAACTGGCTCACGCCACCCGCGACGACGTGATCATGGCCACCGGCCGTTCGGACTACCCGAACCAGGTCAACAACGTACTGGGCTTCCCGTTCATCTTCCGCGGTGCCCTGGACGTTCGCGCCAAGCGCATCAACGAAGAAATGAAAGTGGCCGCGGCAAACGCCCTGCGTGAGCTGGCCAAACTGCCGGTGCCCCAGGAAGTGTGCGACGCCTACGGCGGCATCAAGCTGGAATTCGGTCGTGAGTACATCATCCCGAAACCAATGGATGCCCGCCTGATCACCGTGATCTCCGATGCCGTGGCCAAAGCCGCCATCGAGACCGGCGTAGCGACCCTGCCGTATCCGAAGAACTACCCGCTGAAAAGCGTGGATGACGTGTTCAACGGCTAAGTCGTTGTAGTGCCTCAACCAAAAGCCCCGGCTCATGAGTCGGGGCTTTTTTATGCCTGCCGGCTGATCGTTCCCACGCTCTGCGTGGGAATGCAGCCCGGGACGCTCCGCGTCCCTGCTCGTAGCCGAACGCGGAGCGTCCGTAGAGGCATTCCCACGCAGAGCGTGGGAACGATCAGCCCCGCACTTCTCTCGAAGGCGGGGCTTTTTGTTGCGTCACCGGATCAGAACAAATCGATCGGTGCCGCTTCGTCCGCTGGCAGCGGGCTGCCCGGGGCGGTGCCGTTGCCCAGTTCGTTTGCCGACGGTGGCGTGTCTTCGGCCTTGAACAGCTCGAAGTAGGCCCCAGGTGTGCTTGGCGAGGCCGCACGGCCGCTGACCGGGTCGACCCGCAGACTGAGGATGCCTTCCGGCTCCGCTTGCGTGTGCGGCGGCTTGTCCTTGAGCGCGGCGGCCATGTAGTTCATCCAGATCGGCAGCGCGACGGTGCCGCCGAACTCTCTGCGGCCAAGGCTCTCGGGTTGGTCGAAACCGGTCCAGACCGTGGTCACGTAATCGGCGTTGTAACCGGAGAACCAGGCGTCCTTGGATTCGTTGGTCGTACCGGTCTTGCCTGCGATGTCGGAGCGGCCCAAGGCCAGTGCGCGACGGCCGGTGCCGCGCTTGATCACGTCTTCCAGCATGCTGTTGAGAATGAACGTGGTGCGGCCATCGACGATACGTTCAGCCAGGGCCGGGGTTTGCGGCACCGCCCCGGGAGCGGTCGTGGCCTCGCCTGGGGGCGGGTTGACCGTGAACGACTGGGAGACCGGTGCGGCAATGCCACTGGTCGCCGCATCGCCCTGAGGCACGCTCGGCGGATTGGCGACGAACAGCGTGTCGCCGTTGCGGCTGTCGATCTTGTCGATAATGTACGGCGTGATCTTGTAGCCGCCGTTGGCGAATGTGCTCCAGCCGGTGGCGATTTCCATCGGCGTGAGGGTCGCGGTGCCGAGGGCCAGGGACAGGTTGCGCGGCAGGTCCTGCTTGTTGAAGCCGAACTTGCTGATGTAGTCGATGGTGCGATCAACGCCCAAGGCCTGCAGCAGACGGATCGACACCAGGTTACGCGACTTGTACAGGCCTTCGCGCAAGCGGATCGGGCCGAGGAACGTGTTGGTGTCGTTCTTCGGACGCCAAACCTTGTCCAGGTACTCGTCGACAAACACGATCGGCGCGTCGTTCACCAGGGTGGCGGCGGTATAGCCGTTATCCAGGGCGGCGCTGTAGACGAACGGCTTGAAGCTCGAGCCCGGCTGACGCTTGGCCTGCAAGGCACGGTTGTAATTGCTCTGCTCGAAAGCGAAACCGCCAACCAGCGAGCGAATGGCGCCGTTCTGTGGATCCAGGGAAACCAAGGCACCTTGCGCCTGCGGGATCTGGCTGAACTTCAGCGAGTTGTCCGGCTGGCGCTGCACACGAACCAGGTCACCGACCTGGGCCACGTCCGCCGGCTGCTTCGGATTGGCGCCCATGCTGTTGGTGTTGAGGAAGGGGCGTGCCCATTTCATGGTGTCCCAGCTGACGTGTTCGTCACCGGTGCGGGTCATCACTTGCAGGCCGTTCTTGTCGACCTGGGTGACGATGGCCGGCTCAAGGCTGCTGATGGTGCGCTGCTTGGTCAGCTCGGTGGCCCAGGCTTCACGGGTCTTGCCCGGCAGGCGCGACTCGGGACCGCGATAGCCGTGACGCTGGTCGTAGGTCATCAAGCCTTCGTGGAGCGCGGTATTGGCCATTTCCTGCAGATTGCTTGGCACCGTGGTGGTGACGCGGAAACCTTCGGTATAGGCGTCGCTGCCATAGCGGCCGACCATTTCGGCACGGGCCATTTCCGCGATGTACGGTGCATTCACTTCCGGGGTCGGCACGTGATAGCTGGCGTTCAGTGGTTCGTTGATCGCGGTGGTGTAGTCGGCTTCGGTGATTTTTCCGAGCTTGTACATGCGCCCAAGAATCCAGTCGCGACGCTCTTTACTGCGGGCCGGGTTGGCCAGCGGATTGAAGCGCGAGGGGGCTTTTGGCAGGCCGGCGATCATCGCCATCTGCGCCAGGCTGACGTCACGAATCGATTTGCCGTAGTAGACCTGCGCGGCGGCTTCGATGCCGTAGGCGCGGTTACCCAGGTAGATCTTGTTGACGTACAGCTCAAGGATTTCGTCCTTGGTCAGCTGTCGCTCGATCTGCAGGGCCAGGAGGATTTCGGTGGTTTTGCGCGAGAAGCTGCGTTCGCTGGTCAGGAAGAAGTTCTTCGCGACCTGCATGGTGATGGTGCTGCCGCCGGATTGAATGTGGCCGCTTTTGACCAGTTGGGTCGCGGCACGCATCAGGCTGCCCGGGTCGACGCCATAGTGGTTGGCGAAGTTATCGTCTTCAGCACTTAGTAACGCATTAATGAAATTGGGGGGAATGTCGGCGAAACGGATCGGAGTGCGGCGCATTTCGCCGAATTCTGCAATCAACTTGTTATCGCTGCTGTATACCCGTAGAGGAATCTGCAACTGAATGCTTCTCAGCGCCTCCACGGACGGCAAACCCGGACTAAGGTAAAGATAGGCGCCACTGAGACCTAAAAGCAGTCCGCAGAAAACGGCGACGATGGACCAACCGAAAAATTTCAGCAGACGAATCAAGGCGTTTGGACATCCAGGGTAAAGAATGAATTTGGCGTCAGGGTCCCGGCTACACAGAGAACGACCCGCGCTGGCAGTAAAAGCGGAAAAAATCGCTGGGCATTATAAGCATTTTTCCGCCGTGGGCGTCATTTGCGCTTCTGTCAAGCCGCAGGGATTGAACGCAATGCACATTACAGAGTCCGTAACTCACGGATAGTCATAGGGAATTGGTAGTGCTAGGACTCTTCAATAAAAAGACCAGAACGCTTCTGGGGATCGACATCAGCTCCACGTCGGTGAAGCTTCTGGAACTGAGCCGCCAGGGCGACCGCTATCGGGTCGAGGCCTATGCGGTCGAACCGCTGCCAGCCAGTGCCGTCATCGAAAAAAACATCGCCGAGCTCGAAGGCGTGGGCCAGGCCCTGTCTCGCGTGCTGCTCAAGGCCCGGACCGGGATCCGCAATGTCGCCGTGGCCGTGGCCGGTTCGGCGGTGATCACCAAGACCATCGAGATGGACGCCGGGCTGTCCGACGACGAGATGGAGAACCAGCTCAAGATCGAGGCCGATCAGTACATTCCCTACCCGTTGGACGAAGTCGCCATCGACTTCGAAGTCCAGAACGTATCGGCGCGCAACCCCGAACGGGTCAATGTTTTGCTTGCCGCCTGTCGAAAAGAAAACGTCGAGGTTCGCGAGGCTGCCCTGGCTCTGGCCGGGTTGACCGCCAAGGTGGTGGACGTCGAGGCCTACGCCCTTGAACGTTCCTTTGGTCTGCTGGCGACCCAGCTCGCCTCCAACCAAGAGCGCCCGACCGTCGCGGTGGTGGACATCGGCGCGACCATGACCACCCTGAGCGTGCTGCACAACGGCCGGATCATCTACACCCGCGAACAATTGTTTGGTGGTCGCCAGCTCACCGAAGAGATTCAGCGCCGCTACGGGCTGACCATTGAACAGGCCGGGCTCGCCAAGAAGCAGGGCGGCTTGCCGGACGATTACGTCAGCGAGGTGCTGCAACCGTTCCGCGAGGCCCTGGTGCAACAGGTCTCTCGTTCATTGCAGTTTTTCTTTGCGTCCGGCCAGTACAATGCGGTCGACCATATTCTGCTGGCCGGCGGCACCGCCTCGGTGCCCGGGCTCGATCGGCTGATCGAGCAGCGGCTGGGCACTCCGACGCAGGTCGCCAACCCGTTCGCCGACATGTCGCTGAGCAGCAAGGTCAATGCCGGCGCCCTGGCCAGCGATGCACCGGCCTTGATGATTGCCTGTGGTCTGGCGCTCAGGAGTTTCGACTGATGGCGCGGATCAACCTTTTACCCTGGCGTGAAGAACTGCGCGAAGAACGCCGAAAGC